>CAZXFE010000080.1:0-15207 GCA_964639795.1 uncultured Enterobacteriaceae bacterium
GCGCTATTTTACCTATCTCAATCTCTTCACCACAGCCATGCTGCTGCTGGTGCTGGGCGATAATATTTTGTTGCTCTTCGTCGGTTGGGAGGGCGTCGGCCTGTGTTCTTATTTGCTCATTGGCTTTTGGTATACGGACGAAGAAAATGCTAGTGCCGGGAAGAAGGCCTTTATCGTCAATCGTATTGGTGACGCCGGTTTTCTCCTGGGCCTCTTCCTCTTGTTTTGGAGCCTCGGGGCGTACGAGATATGGACACTCACCTTCAGCGAAATAGAAGCACATGCATCAGTCCTCCCTGTCGGCACCGTGACGATCATCTGTTTGTTGTTCTTTGTGGGCGCGGCTGGAAAGTCTGCGCAGATCCCACTTTATGTCTGGCTGCCCGACGCGATGGCCGGTCCGACCCCGGTCAGCGCTTTAATTCACGCTGCAACCATGGTGACAGCCGGCATCTACTTAATTGCCCGCATGCACTTCCTGTATTCCCTCTCACCAACGGCCTTAGCCGTTGTCGCAACAGTGGGCGCAGGCACCGCACTATTCGCCGCCACGATTGCCCTGGTCCAAACTGATATTAAGAAGGTTCTAGCGTACTCCACAGTGAGTCAGCTCGGTTATATGTTTTTGGGTCTCGGCGTTGGGGCCTACACGGCCGGCGTTTTTCACGTTATGACCCACGCTTTCTTCAAAGCCCTACTCTTCTTAGGTGCAGGTAGTGTCATCCATGGCATGAGTGACGAGCAGGACATCACTAAAATGGGAGGGCTCAGGGCAAAGATGCCGACGACCTACGGTACCTTTGCCGTTGGTTGTCTGGCTATTGCCGGCTTTCCGTTTTTGTCCGGTTTCTTCAGTAAAGACCTGATTCTCGAACACGCATTTGGCAGCCCGCACGGGTCTTCAGTATTGTGGATTGTTGGAACGGTCGGCGCAGGCTTAACCGCCTTTTACATGTTTCGCTTGCTGTTTGTTACCTTCTGGGGAGAAAATAGAGCAGACCCCGAGGTCGCCCATCATATCCATGAATCCCCCCAGGCCATGACCATCCCGCTCGTCGTACTCGCCATTTTCTCTTTGATCGGTGGATATTTTACCCTCCCGGAGCTGCTCAGCCCGCTGTATGGTCACGATCATCCCCACGTGCCGTTGCTAGTGAAATATCTGCCAACGATTCTTGGACTCGGCGGCATTGGTCTGGCCTATCATCTATATGTCCAAGATCCTGGTCTGGCAGACCGTCTGAGCGAGCGGTTCTCCGGCCTACATCAGTTGCTACTCAATAAATATTATATCGATGAGATATACGAAGCGATTATCGTTCAGCCCATTCTGGCGGCATCCGATTGGTTGTGGAAGATCTGGGATACGGTTGTCATTGATGGGCTGGTGAATGGCACGGCACATGTGGTTCAAGCCAACGGTTTGCTATTCCGCTTCTGGCAAACGGGCAACGTCCAAACATATGCGCTGTCATTGAGCTGTGGGGCGATTGCGATTTTGGGGTATTATCTGTGGTAAGTGCAATCGTCTTTATCCCTCTGTTTACCGCCCTCTTCCTCCTGACTATCAACAAGGACGAGGAAGAGCTCGCACGTCGCACAGCATTTTGTGCCTCGGTTCTCACTTTCATAATTTCGCTTGGGCTGCTCACCGGCTTCGACAGTGAAACCGCAGAGTTTCAATTTGTTGAGCGCTACGCCTGGATCAGCGATTTCGGGATCGCATACTACGTTGGTGTCGATGGGATCAGCCTGTTTCTCGTCCTGCTAACCACCTTGCTCTCACCTCTTGTTATTTTATCGACATGGGGAAGTGTTGAGCGCCGAGTGAGAGAGTATTTATTTTTCTTTCTCATTCTTGAAACCGGCATGATCGGGACTTTTGTCGCTGTCGACGTCTTTCTGTTTTACGTCTTCTGGGAAGTCATGCTCATTCCGATGTACTTCCTGATCGGCGTCTGGGGTGGCACCCGTCGGATCTATGCCGCACTCAAATTCTTGCTGTACACCATGTTCGGCAGCTTGCTGATGCTGGTTGCAATCCTATATTTAGCCCATCTGCATAATGCCCAGTACGGAGTAAGCTCTTTTGACTTGCTCCGGCTGTATACACTCGACATTCCTGTCAATGCTCAGATGTGGCTGTTTGCCGCCTTTGCACTGTCCTTTGCGATCAAAGTTCCGTTATTCCCTTTTCACACGTGGCTGCCGGACGCCCATGTTGAAGCGCCGACCGGTGGGTCTGTCATTTTGGCAGGCGTGCTGCTGAAAATGGGCACGTATGGCTTTCTCCGTTTTGCGCTGCCCCTGTTTCCTGATGCAGCGGTTGCCGCTGTACCTATTATGATGACTCTTGCCGTTGTCGGCATTGTCTACGGCGCGCTCGTTGCCATGGTTCAGCCGGACATAAAAAAACTGGTCGCCTACTCGTCGGTCAGCCACCTTGGTTTTGTCATGCTGGGGCTGTTTGCCTTCAATATGCAGGGCATTGAAGGCGCCTTATATCAGATGCTCGGTCACGGCTTATCAACCGGCGCCCTCTTTCTGCTGGTTGGTGTTCTGTATGAGCGCCGCCACACGCGGCTAATTAGTGACTACGGCGGGTTGTGGAAACAGCTACCCCTGTTTGCCTCAGTCTTTCTTGTGGCCATGCTGTCCTCAATCGGTCTGCCCGGGTTGAGCGGCTTTGTCGGAGAATTTCTTATCCTCCTTGGCACGTTTCAGACGAACACTTTAGCTGCGGTGGTCGCTGTTTCAGGAGTTATTCTCGGTGCGGTGTATATGCTACGCATGTATCAGCGGGTGATCTTCGGTCCCTTAACCAACCCGGAGAATGCCAAGATGACCGACCTCAGCCGTCGCGAGATCGCTATTTTTGTCCCTTTGGTCGCCCTCATGTTATTCATGGGCCTTTATCCTCAGCCTATCCTGACCCGCATGGAGAAATCGGTTGAAGCCACGTTGGCCCGGATTCATAAAATACATACCCGCATGCATGAGGAAGCGCACGCAACGATACCAGATAAAGACGTTCTCGATCTGACCTTCGCTTCTTCGTCTCCAGCATCAGTGCATGAACGATTCGCTTCGCACGAGTGATTATGGACATCACATTGCCTACCATTCATTGGTTATCAGTCCTCCCTACCCTGCTGCTTGCCGGTACCGCCATGCTGGCCTTGTTCTGGGATATATGGATAAAAGATGAAGAGCACTCGTTGCTGGGCTGGCTCAGCTTCACCGGGATTGTGCTGACCGCCCTCTGCTCTTATCTGTTGTGGGGACGTAACGAGGCCGTATTTAGCGGGATGTTTATCCTCGATACGTATGCCCTCTTCTTCAACCTCATCTTCTGTATGACGGCGGGTCTGACCGTCCTCATGTCCTTGACCTATCTGGAAACTGCCGAAATCCGGCATGGAGAGTATTACGCCCTTATTCTCTTTGCCACGCTTGGCATGGTCATCATGGCTGCGGCTACCGACCTCATCCTGATCTTTCTCGGTCTGGAAACCATGTCAATTGCCGTCTACGTCCTAGCCGGTATCTGGCGCCAACACCTCACCTCACATGAGGCGGCACTAAAGTATTTTCTGCTGGGTGCGTTTGCGAGCGGATTTCTGTTATACGGCATTGCACTCGTGTACGGGGCAACCGGCAGTGTCCAACTGGGGGCTATCGCCGAACATGTCAGTACCAATGGCTCGTCGCCGTTACTCTTAATAGGCATTGCGCTCTTGATCGTGGGTTTTGGTTTTAAAGTGGCAGCCGTTCCATTTCATATCTGGGCACCGGACGTGTACCAAGGTTCGCCAACAACGGTCACGGCCTTTATGGCCGTGGGGGTGAAAGCTGCCGCGTTCGCCGCGTTCGCGCGTGTGTTTCTGCATACTCTGGGTCCTGTTCATGCCGACTGGCAGGGTATCCTGTGGGTGATTGCCGCTCTCACCATGACTGTGGGCAACATCACTGCTCTGGTCCAGCACAATATCAAACGTATGCTCGCCTATTCGAGTATTGCCCACGCTGGCTATCTTCTTGTTGCCATGGTCGCAGGGAAAGATTTTGGCGGCGCTGCTCTCATGTACTACCTGGTTGCCTACGGACTCATGAATATGGGCGCGTTTGGGGTAATGATTGCCGTTGGACGAAAAGGCGAACCGAATGAAGGTTTCGATGATTATGCCGGTCTTGGTTTTCGCCATCCCGCACTCGGTATGGCGATGACGATGTTTATGCTGTCGCTGGCCGGAGTGCCTCCACTGGTCGGATTTACCGGCAAATTCTACATCTTCAGTGCTGCGGTACAGGCCGGCTGTGTCTGGTTGGCCGTCATTGGGGTACTGAACAGCGTCGTCTCTGCCTATTATTACATCCGCGTGGTGGTGAATATGTATATGCGGGAAGGCGACACCATTATCGAACTGCCCTCGCTACGCCCGGCATTAGTGGCAGTCATTTTGGTTACGGCTATCGCTACGGTCTTAATGGGCATCTTCCCCGCAGCATCGATGTCGTTGGCCAGAGAATCGTTTTTGTCGTTAGGGTAGAAGCGTCTAGCAATACACCTCCCGCCGGTGAGCGACTGGTAAAATCCCCACAACCTTCCAACCTGCCATCTATCGTCAATCAGACAGCAGTGAGGGAAACAGTATACGAGCCAGCATGCTGACCGAGTTTCTTATTGCCCTCCAGTTTCTGACCATTATTCGTGTCAAAAAAGAACTGCCGTTTGACAAAACAGCTTTTGGGAGATCCGGGACGTTTTTTCCGCTGATCGGTCTCCTAATCGGAGCACTTGTCTGGAGCGCTGATTGGTTACTCCAGCCACTACTACCGACAACCTTACTCAGCCTTTTCCTCGTAGGCTTGTTAACAGTATTCAGTCGGGGATTTCACCTTGATGGCGTCGCCGACAGCGTCGAAGGGCTCTTCGGCAGTACCGGCCCACAACGAAGCCTGGCCATCTTGAAAGAAAGTAGACTCGGAACGTTCGGAACCTTGGCTCTTTTTTTCGTCCTCGCTCTGAAAATCCGCGCCTTAGACATCCTAGATGGTGGCTTCCGGGACATCGCCCTTCTGTTCGGGCCTATGCTCGGTCGTTGGGCCTGCGTAGTCATGGCCTATAGCTCTCGTCCGGCGCGCCGTGCCGGATTAGGCAGCGTCTTTGTGAATGGAGTCCAGTTCCGCGAGTTTGGCCTGGCCAGCCTCATCGCTCTCGGCATTCTCTTCACATCGATCGAGATTGTCGGTATCGTGCTTGTCATTCCCCTTGGCGGGCTAATTATCAGCTTTACCCTGTATTGCAATAAGCGCCTCGGAGGAACTACAGGAGATACATTAGGGGCCGTTGGGGAATTGATAGAGACAGCGACGTTCTGCCTCTTGGCGGTCTTGGCAGCATTGGCCGGCACCGCTATGCCATGATGCGGGGATGAGAAAACTGACGGGAAAACGCTACAAGAGCGTTTTCCCGTTAGCTGGAAAATGACTAGAGAAAACGGGAGTTAGATGTCTGTGCGCATGGGAATTTCTACGTTCACGCCTACATAGACGAGCCCCTCACCCTGCATCGCATAGAGGAGCGTCTGCTCTTCTTTCCATTTTTTCAGCGCTTCGCGCATACGACTTGGGTTGATTCCAAGTACATCGCATATATTTTCGAAGGAGAAGAACCAGAGGCCATCCTGTGATTCAATCCACTCTTCCGATTCTTGAAAAAGTCGTCTTTCATGAGGCTTTTTTGCAAGCAAATAGGTCTGGAAACAATGGACTGCATCCTCTAGCATAGCTAGCAACAGTCGCTTTTCACTCTGTAAGGGTCTTCGCCCAAGCAGGGTAAAATACTGCTCCGGCAAGAGGGTGTCTGGTTCAAACATAGAGCCTCTCCTCTAGAGATAATGGGGATTTTTATACTGTGTGAGTGTGGTAAAGTAGCGGAGTTTTATCTATAAGTAAAATAAATAAAACTTCTTTCAATCATTAGTAATCATGCATATTGAAACGCTTAAGGTTTTTTGTGATCTGGCCGAGACAGGCAGCTTTTCCTTGGCGGCCTCGAAGAATTTCATCACCCAATCCGCAGTCAGTCAGCAGATCCGCGGGCTGGAAGAACGCTATGGGCGGAAACTGGTCGAGCGTTCAAAAGGAAACGTACGGCTCACCCAAGCCGGTACGGTTTTGTACCAGGCCGGCAAAGAAATCGTACAGAAGTACCGCGAGATTGAAGATAGTCTGCAGAGCCTTTCGCGCTCTGTCGCCGGCACTGTCCGAATCTCAACGGTCTACAGTGTAGGGCTGTATGAACTATCTTCTCCGCTGAAGAGCTATCTCCAGACGTTTCCGGATGTCAATATCCATCTGGAATATACCCGCGTCAACAAAATCTACGAAGATGTGAGTCGTGGGGACATTGACTTGGGTATTGTCGCCTATCCCAGCAAACGTCCACAGATTCAGCTCACTCCGTTTCGAGAAGACCGCCTCGTTCTCATTTGCGCGCCGCAACACCCATTTGCCTCGCGCCAACGTATAAATATCAAAAAACTTGATGGAGAAAAATTCGTTGGATTTGAGCGGGATATTCCAACCCGGCGAGCCTTGGATCGTATTTTTCGCCGGCATAGCGTGAAAGTGCAGTACATGATGGAAATGGACAATGTCGAAACGATGAAACGTGCGGTTGAAATCGGCGCCGGGATCGCCATCGTACCGGAACCGTCTGTTTCCCTTGAAGTGAAAAACGAAACGCTCAAGGTTATCCAATTTTCGGGTGAGGCCCTTATGCGCCCGTTGGGCATTATTTCAAAACGAGGCCGACGGTTCACGCCAGCAACACAGAAATTTATTGATTTTCTAAAGAGGAAGCCACCCCAGAATACCCCAGAGTCATCGGATCCTGCACTCCAAGCTAGTGCGTAGTGGTCCCGACTGTTCACGAGTTCTGAAGCGCTTTTCGTCCTTTTAACCCGTTTCCCTCTCCTGGGAGCCTACTATGTCTGAAGGGTCGACTGACCTAGCGACAGCATTCAAACATACCCGAGGACAGCGTCAGCTTTCTCCTACAGCCGAAAGCACCGCAGCCCAGATACCAGCGCGTTATCTCGCCGTGCTTGAGGGTGAAGCATTGGCTTGCCGATCCCACATAGTTCATCCCGTTCATTCGCACGTATGCGAGATTTCTTAACATCGACACAGAAGCCGCGGCTGCTCAGTACCCTGCATCGAAAAGAAGTCGAAGGAATAGAACTTGAAGTGATAATTTAGGCACACCAGCCGGGATTCCCGTTTGGTCCGATCATTCTCGTTTCAGCTCAGGTGGCAGCTTTTGCACTCCTCTTCTTCATTTGGCACCAACAGGCTCAAGATGACCTCACCTCATATTTCCAGCCTACCACCTGAATCTGTGTTGGAGGAAGTCTCTTCACAACAGGCTGCCTCTCAGAATCCACCACCCACCCCTGTCTCAGCTTCTGCCCCTGCCCCGTCTAGGGCAGTGTCCTTCCCTGTGGACCCGCCACCTCCGGTTGCTGCCTCTTTTCCGGTATCGCAGCAGGAAGAGCTTACCATCCAAGGAAAGTATTTACTTCGGGTTCGAACCACACAAAAAGTCCGGCTACGCGTCGTAGTCGGTGATCACCAGGCAACACAAGTACTGCTACAACCCGGAGTTGGGAGAACGTGGCACGTTCAGAAAGGCTTCATAGTGACCGTCGGTAACGCGGGCGGAGTTGAATTCACACTCGACTACTAGGCTATTCCGCCTTTAGGCATCTCAGGCCAGGCTGTTCGCGATGTGAGGCTCCCTGCAACGGAGGGCTAGCCTGTTCGTCAGCCGTTTAGTCTTTTGGATTTTGCTCTTCCCCGCGTTCAGTGCGAGCAGAAGCGTCTTTCAAATATTCAGAGAACTCATAGATCCCGTAGGCCTCACGTCCCCGCCACACACTTCGTGATAGACCAAATGTCACCGCCAAAGCGTCTCCCTTTTGGGCATGCCGGACAATAGGAATAGCCGTCAAGGTTTCACCCTGGCATTCAAGCGACAAGGGCACAGAGTAAGGGAAGGCAACAGAGAATTTCGTTGGCCGACCGTGCTCAAAGGAATAATCAAGCTGCCATTCTTGGGGGTCAAGAGGATGTGGAACACCATGCTGATACACAATGCCGGAAGAACGTGGCCCTTCAGGAGTTTCAGACCGCGCTAGGAAAATCCCAAGATCCGATCCAAAAGGGAGTGACAAAAGGCGGCGCGGCAAGAGGCGGTCCGTTTCATCAGGCCTGAGTACATCAACAAAACCCCAAGCGTTGACAGGGTATTCTCGGTCCGGAAAGGTGACGCTTCCCTGGAGTTGGCAGAGCTGAATAAGAGCAGCACGGTCTGCAGTCACCGAAGGAAACAACAATTGTAGGTCTACTGTAGCCGGCTCTATCCATGAGGCTGCTAGCCCATCTTCGAGCCGAATAAAAGCCTGAGGATGGGCAAAACGCATTATTGTTCCCTGGTAGCGAATTGACAGCCCATTCGGCTGCCGCCGCCATACGAATTGCCCGACTTGGACTTGGCCGCGATCTCGCCGACTCGTATCTTCACCGGTAAAGAGAACCATCTCCGTCCCGCCTAAGGACAACAGCAAGCGTCCAGTATGGACAGCTGCCGCCGAGTCAAATTCTACTCCGCCCATTACGCCTAAACCACTGCTCGGGTCATGAAAATGTAGGGCGAGACGGGTAGGTTCACGCTCCCACGTCCAAGGCAGCAGGGAATCATACGGCGTTTCGTCATCTTCAGGCAGTGTTTCTGGAAAAGAAAACATTGAGAAGTCGCGGTCGCTCTCCGGGGCACAGATAGCTCCGTTGTGCGGGGAATTTCCTAAGGTCTGGCAAAAGACTTGGACAAAGCGGTCACGCTCTTGTCCTGGCCAGCGTAGGCCTACACCGAGTTCTAACTGGGCGGCATTAATCTTTCCCTGCACAGTCAGATCGGCCAGCGTTCGTATCTGTGGAGACTCGTCCTGTAGGAACCGCGGACTAAAAACCTGCATAAAATTATTTTTTGCGGCCGCAGCATAACGTCGTCCAATCGCGACATCAATATCGTGTTCTTGCGCCACTTGGCAAAAAGGTAGGATAACGTCGGAAAAGAAAGAGACATCAAGCGTGGATTCCCCCCTGCCCGCTTTGATCAGTTCCCTCCCCCGCTGTCGGAGTCCGATCCCAACATCGCACACGGGCTGTACCACATTCCAGCCGTGAATAAAAAAGACGCGCACAGAGTCGTGCTGTACGGTGAGCGCAGACAAGAGTTCGACGAGCGCATCGAGAAACCACGAAGCATCTTCTTTGACTTGGCTTACACGATTTAAGTCGAGCTCATTGCGATCATACGAATGGTTGATCAGCGCATGGCTGCGCGTTTGCATAGCCAGTTCTTGGGTGAGATCGGCAGTATACAGATCATTGACCTTGATGCTGTCCTTAATCGGAGCATCAGCCGGACGACGACCTCCGTGCGGTGCTACTAAGACAATAGGAACATCGCCGGCGGTAAACGTCATCCACGGCGGGAGGTCGGACTCAAACGAAAACGGCATGGCCGTACTATAGCCGATATCCACGGCGGACAGAACGTGTCTTCAGAGGAAAACGCAAACAGTCTAGCCATCCGCCTCACCAAGCTGTTGTTCGAGGTCCTTAACGGAGGTGCTGCCCGGCCTTTGACCGGTTCGCGCCATCTGGTTTGCCATTTTTTGAAGCAGCCGATTGCAAGGGGTCGGAATATTGTGAAGCCGGCCCAACATCACAATTTCTCCATTAAGAAAATCGGTCTCAATCGTGGGCAGGCCACGCACCAAACTTTGCCATGACGAGCCACCCGTGCGCGGATGACCTTCGATGTCCACCAGCTTGATCTGGGACCGCACCCGTTCTTGCCATTCTTCCTCAGGAATGAAATCAATGCCCGCAGCCTGGTAGCAGGCCAACGCCTCATCTCGCAAAGCATGCACAAGCTTTCGGGAGCGTGCATCAAATCCGCACACGGCTTGGAAAGCATTGCGCACGTTGCTCAGCAGCTTGGTATATTTCCAGCGCATGATGTTTGGGTCGGGCTTGGCACTGAAACCGCATTGGGTCAGATCATACGTCACTTGCGTAATGAGAAGATCTATCCCATGAGGATAACAACCCCCGTCCAAAATCCCACCGATAGGTTGTGCGTGATTGAGCACTAGACCAGCCTCAAGGTACGTCGCCGGCATCCACACCACCATGCCGTACACACGCGAAAAGCGGCGAGCAGCCATGCGCTCATTGTCCACGCCATTCTGGCCACAAATCACCGGCAGATCACTGGCCCCCGCACGCTCAAGATCACGCAAGGCCATTTCTGTATCCTGGGACTTCATTGTCAGCAGAACGACATCATCAGTTGAGAAAGCGATCTCGTCAGGATGACCGACCGCCGGGATGGCAAGCCGAAAAGTCTCCTGCGGGATCTTGAGGATCAGTCCCTTGTCTTGGATAATTTTCAGGTGATCTCCACGACAAATGAGCACCACCTCGTGTCCCCGATTAAAGAGACGGGCGCCAATTGCTCCGCCAATTCCACCTGCACCGTAAATAATATATCGCATCCGGCCTCGTCAGTTTCTTCTTGTATAGCTGTTCACCACAAAGTTATGACAAAAACCCTCCGGCTGCCTTATGCCTTTTTTAGGCGTCTACCGGCTCCTGGGCTAGAGGTCTTCGCCCTTTAATACCGTACAGATCGGCCACATTTTGTCCCAATAGCTTGGCCTTGGCCTCGGGTTTCAGCAATGCCACCATTTCACGTAGGTCGTCCATCACCCCCGGTTTCGCTTCAGAGTGGGGATAGTCACTGGCCCAAAAGAAGCGATCGTCGCCAACCAGATCAATAATTGCCGGAACTGTTTTTTCGTCCGGATCGCATGAAATCCAACAGTTGGATTTAAATAACTCGCTTGGATGACGTCTCATCCTTTTTGAGAAACGTCCGATGGACTCAAACTTCCCATCCATGCGCTCCAGCCAAGCACTAATCCAGCCGGCGCTGGATTCCAATACGATAAATTTCAACCCCGGGAATTTTTCAAATGTTCCATACTGGAACATCGTCGTAAACGCCGCCTGCACAGCAACCGCTGACATCACCGTGAAATACCAGCCCTGGCCTCGCATACCATCGAAATGGGCGGCAGCCATAGGCGGATTCGGCTCGATAGTGGGGTGTACGCCTATTGAGACACCAAGTTCTTCAGCCTTGGCCCAGAACGCATCGTGGTCCGGATGGCCGTGCGGTTTGCGCGTAATAGTATGCGGCGCAACAAAGGCTCCGCGAGCACCATCTTTGACTGTACGTTCAAGCTCTTTCAACGCCAGATCAACATCGCCTAACGAGATATGGGCTATCGGGATCAAACGATAATTTGAGTCCGCGCAGAAGTCAACGATCCAGCGATTATAGGCCCGACAGTAGGCATCACACAGGACGACATCGGACACTTCCGGTTCCCACAGCAAGGCTAAGGACGGATACAGGACTGAGGCATCAACGCCCTCCTGATCCATAAATTGCACTCGTTCTTTGGGGTCCATAGCCCCAAGGGGGGCACAGCCGGCATAGGTGCGGTCCGGCCGAGGCATGAGCTCTTCTAGACTCTTGCCATACCCACCAACTATAAACAGCGTCCCGCCGGAATTGCGTTTGGACATTCTTCCGTTGACTTCGAGATATTCCAAACCACGATCATCCGTTTTGATCCGGATGGCCCGATCACGAAATGTCGGATCGAGATAGTGCTCCCACAGATCAAGGGGCTCAAGAATATGGGCATCCGCATCAATAACTAAAGACCCTAAAGAACCATGCGCCGTCGTCATAAGGACCATCCTTTCCCAGATAAATCAGCAGACTCGCCAGTAGAGTCGGCGAAGATACTAAAACTGTCCCCATTGTGCCAAGCATGGAGGGTCTCGCCTAGCCTCCTCTTTTTTCCTTGACATTCTTAAGCCACTCGCAGGATAATCACAGTCGCGAAAGGAGGAACACCGCATGGCCAATGATCCAATTTTTTCCGCAGACTCTCATACCATGGAGCCGGCAGATCTGTGGGTACAGCGTGTTGACGGCGCCTTCCGTGATCGGGCGCCGCGTGTCATTAAAGATTATCAAGACAACAAGGGCAGCTTTTTTGTTGCCGAAGAGCTGATGCCGTTTCCAATCGGTGGTGGGTTTGCGGCGGGCAAAGACCCCAAGGAGCTTGCCACTAATCAAAACGTCGGATACGAAGCAGCCCGTCCCAGCGGTTGGGACCCGGCTGAGCGGCTCAAAGATCAAGATATCGACGGGGTGGAAGGTGAAGTCCTGTATACCACGCTCGGTATGTTTCTCTTTCATCTCAAAGACGCCGATCTGCAGTGGGCATGCTTTCACGCCTATAACGATTGGATTGCCGAGTTTAGTAGTCACGCGCCACAGCGGTTGATCGGCCTCGGCCTGATCGCTATGCAAGACGTTGAGAAAGCCGTTCGCGAGTTACAGCGTATTGCCAAGAAAGGGCTGCGTGGGGCAATGATCAATGCCGCGTCACCAGGGGATTTGCCCTATAGCGATGCCCATTATAATTCGTTCTGGGCGGCAGCCCAAGATCTGAATCTGCCGATGAGTCTGCATATTCTGACGGGCAAGCAAAACATTCGGCTCAAAAAAGGCCGGGTGGCCTCCAATATGTCGATTATTCACGAGGTCCAAAACTCGCTGACCGACCTTATTTATAATGGCGTGTGCGAACGCTTTCCGCGGCTCAAGCTCGTCTCGGCTGAGAACGATATTGGCTGGATCGCGCATTACCTGAATCGCTTGGATATTTCGTCTGAAACTCTGAAGTATATCGATCCCACGCCCAATACGCTGTTACCGAGCGAATATTTCAAACGTCAGGTCTATGCCACGTTCCAAGACGACCGGCCCGGGGTCGTGACCTATGAGTTCGCCGGTGAGAATAATCTGATGTGGGCATCAGACTTCCCGCACCGGGCCTCCACCTGGCCGCGTTCGCGCCAGGTTGTTGAGCAAAATTTTGCAGGTATCCCCACACAGGTGAAACGGAAGATCACCTATGAGAATGCGAGGCGTTTATACGGATTGTAAAACACGCAGGGTGAGGTCAAAAATGGGATGAGAACAGGAATAACAAAATCGGAGCACTCTTCTTTGGGAAGCTACAAGAGTTGAGAGTAGGGGGAGGAAAGGCGTTAGGAGATGCTCAATTCTCGTCCGCCTTCTTCTCTCCCACCACATGGCATATTCCGTCTATGGAATATAAGACCTAGCAGCCTGACCCACTCGGTCTCAGACTCACAATCCTCCAAATGGCATATATTTTTTGATGCTTAAGGAGGGAGCTATTTCTCGGATCAGAAAACGTGTCAGATTACGCTCCGCTAATCCGACCTACGGCCGTAGAAATACGCTGAGGTCAAGTTAAGTCAAAATATCTTTCTCTCGTAACGAGGCCACTTCATCCTGACTCAAGCCGACAACCTCAGTCAGGACATCATCCGTGTCTTGGCCAAGACACGGTGCTGGCCGCTGGACTTTGCATGGCGTACGGGACATTGTCCATGGCACGCCCATATGACCACGCTTGCCAACTTCCGGATGTTCAAGTTCAACAAAATAATCCCGAGATCCAACATGCGGACTATTGATCATGTCAATCGCATCCAGTGAAGGATAGGCAGGAATACTTGCCTGCTGCAGGCTTTCCGTAACCTCATCCGCCGTACGCTCCTGTGTCCAAGCAGTCACGATCTCTTCAAGCACAAGCTCGTTTTCTTTACGCGCCGATAGCCAGGCAAAACGCGCATCCGAAGCCAGCTCAGGCTGGTCCATGACTTCGCACAAGCGCTGCCATTCGGCGTCGTCCCGTACGGACAGGCTGACCCAGCGATCTTCGCCTTTACACCGAAACACGCCGTGCGGAGCCATGTATGGATCCCGGTTACCCCGACGCTCGGGCTGAGTCTTATTCATGCTGTAGTCCATAACCGCTTCGGGCAGCAGCATAATGGCGGCCTCCCATTGCGAGAGGTCAATATACTGCCCCTGCCCGGTCTTCTCTCGGTGGAGTAAGGCAGCCATAACCGCAAAAGAGGCATGCACCCCGCCATTGGGGTCACCGTAAGAGAAACCGGCCATCATCGGCTCGCCGCCAACATAGCCAGTCAGGGAAGACAGGCCGCTTTGGGCGACCTGGGGCGGGCCGTAGGACACAAAGTCCTTTTCCGGCCCGCTGGTCCCATAACCTGGCAAGGAGATCATGATGATATCGGATTTGACCTGTCGCAAATCGTCATACCCGAGGCCCAGCTTGTCCATCACGCCCGAAGCAAAATTATTCATCACAATATCGCTCTTCTCGATAAGCGTCTTGGCGATAGCAATTGCTTCGGGAGCCTTGAGATCAAGCGTGATCGAACGCTTGCCCTGATTGTATTGGTTAAAATAACCAGCCCGGTTCACTCCCGGTTCATTTTCCGGCCAGGGTGGAATGAGACGTGACGGACACAACCGCTTTGCGCTCTCAATGCGAATCACATCTGCCCCCAGGTGGGCCAGCTGCAGAGAACCATACGGCCCAGCCCATGCCCAGCAAAAATCAGCCACACGAATTCCCTCTAATGGCGGTCGGCTCATGATGATCTCCTCTTGCTATATGGCTCCGGCTTGCTGGAGTGTCGTTAGCTCTTGTTTTGTCATGCCAAGTTCGGCATACACCTCAGTATTATGCTGGCCAAGGCATGGGGCAGGACGACGGAGTTCCCACGGCGTTTCCGAGCAAATATACGGTGCGCCGGGATAGGTCAAAGTGCCGGCTTCAGGATGACCCAAACGAGCGAAGAAGCCTCGGGCGTTCAAGTGCTCTGAGTTGAGCAGAGAGCCCATAGTCGACACTGGAGCAAATGGAATGCGCCGAGCCTGGGCCTTGAGATACAAGTCTTGCACGGTGTAGTCCTTGACCCAATCTTGGATGAGCAATTTGAGCGCATCCCAACTCTCCCCTCGTTTGAGGCGATCTTTGAAGATCGGTTCTAGGCCCCACTCCGGATTTCCCATCAGATCAACAAAGGACTCCCAGTGGTGTTCTTCTACGCAGCAGATAAAAATCCAGCCGTCCTTACACTCCA
>CAZXFE010000081.1:0-6705 GCA_964639795.1 uncultured Enterobacteriaceae bacterium
CCGCGAAGAATACGGTGATGGTGACCTGAAAGTAGCGCGAGGATCAAGGCTGACCACGTTCATTGGCAAACTGTTGGCAAACAACCTATGGATCCGTCCATATCCATCCGGCCCCTCGCGCTAAGTCTCGGAATAAAGAGGGAAAGAAAAATGCGCCCTGGAAGATTCGAACTTCCGGCCTACAGATTCGTAGTCTGCCGCTCTATCCAGACTGAGCTAAGGGCGCATAATAAGATCAAGTACTTACAGCGGTTACCCGAGTGCGCTTGATGGTGAGCAGAAGCAGATTAGAAATTTTCCGTTCCACTTCTCTCTGTTGTTGTACAGCCTTAGACCGAATTCATCAAGCGCCGCATCGCTGGTATGACTTACGCTAACGCTCTCTACGAGCCTCAGCGTGCAACTGCAATTGCTGGACGCGGGCTTAGCCTACTTTCCGCCTTGGAGGGGCACCCTCAATCACTTCGCGCAGATCATCCTCCCTCAGGTTGTCGTGGCGCTGATCTGCTAAGAAGGCTAAGCCGATTCATGCCCTACGGACTCGGTTGACAAGAAAGGCCCAGAATTGTCGCGCCGTGGGAAGCAGACGCCTTGGCTTCTCTTTTGTCTGTTGTACCCCGAGGAGGCCCTCGCTCACGCTCTGTATCGCTTGTTCTGCGGAACTTGGTTAGAACGCTTTGGTCTGCGGTCAAATCGCTGGGTAACTGAGAGACGATAAAAGTGCCATCGGTGTACGAGTGGTGTGTCGTGTCTTTCCAATTCCCGACCAGCAATTGTATTATTTCTCCTTCGAGGCACTGATTCAAGATACAGGTAAGTCAAGTGGAAACCGAAACGAAAAGCCTCCTGAGGTTCTTTACTTATTGAGAGATTTCCAAATCTCCTACTCTCCATCGGCATCTATTCTAGTCAAGCTCAAAGGCGAGGGGGTAGTCGGTCCGACACGTGCTTTCATAAACGCGGGTGCGGCTTCCGTCATGGCCAGCCTATGGAAAGTACATGACCACTCAACAAGTCTCTTCATGGGCAGCTTCTACCGGTCACTAAGAACCGGAAAATCGACGTAGGAGGCGCTCCGCCGGGCAAAGATCGGTCTTATGGGTAGGAAGGTTTGGGACGACCAATTCAGGACTTCCTATTCACTCTCTTCACCGTATTTTTGGACGCCTTTCATACTTATCGGCCTTGGAAACTAAAGGCCGGCCGGTCTCGCGCAAGTCAGTTCAGTAGTCTATCCGGCTCCTAACCAATCTCTATGAACTCTGTAGTCATAGATACTCGCTCAACCGTCTTCAACCTGCCAAGAAGACTGCGATGCGTTGTCAACTGCATACGGATCGGGTGCAGGCGGTACTGCGAGTACAAAACTGCAACAGGAAAGGACGGCAAAAAGGAATAAGCTGAAGAAAAATGATAATCTGGGTACGCAGGGACAACTAAACACGCAAATCAAGCGAACCAAGGATCGCATCGAGGCAATCAGACTCGAACTAAGAGGACGGCCAATGGAACAATTGAACGAACAGGAGGGCAGCAGCCTCGATCTGGTGCGTGAGCAAATTGAAGCACTGAAGGCCATTTATCCCGAGGCGTTCACAGAAGAGAGGGTGGATTTTGACACACTGCGACAGTTGTTGGGTGACACGGTCGATGAGAGCGAGGAAAAATACAGTCTCAACTGGCATGGCAAGAAGAAGGCTCGTCAGCTTGCCTTAACACCTTCCATGGGCACTCTCCGTCCTTGTCCTGAAGAAAGTGTGGATTGGGATACAACGCAGAACCTGTTCATCGAAGGCGATAACTTGGAGGTGCTGAAGCTCCTGCAAAAGAGCTATGCGGGCAAGGTCAAGATGATCTATATCGATCCTCCCTATAATACTGGCAAGGAGTTCATCTACTCAGACAAGTTTCAAGATAATCTGGATACCTACCTCCAATATACTGGACAGAAGGGTGAAGACGGTTTCAAAATGAGCTCCAATACCGAAAGCTCAGGCCGTTATCACACTAACTGGCTGAACATGATGTATCCACGTTTGAAACTCGCACGGAACCTATTACGCGACGATGGGATCTTATTCGTCTCTATCGATGACAATGAGCAAGCAAATTTGAAGAGCCTTTGTGATGAGGTGTTTGGACAAGAGAATCATGTAAACACGATCAGCGTCAAAATGTCAGAGTCTACGGGCGTAAAAATGGCGCATGTAGAGCGAAGATTGCCCAAGCTTAAGGAATATATACTATTCTATAAAAAGTCGGAAGTTCGAATAGTTCCTCCTCGCGTATCTAAAGATAATTGGGATGGCGAATACAAACATCTCATCTGTGGCGTATCAGAAGAAGAAATACGTGAATTAAAAGAGATAATGGATGATGAATCTCCTACGGATACTGCCATTACAGAGGCTGATGATATTTGTAGCAAAATGCTCCTACGGCCTTTGGATTTCTTGTTCGATGAAGTAAATGCGACTACAGAAGAAGAGAAGTTAGGGGCCAAATATGAGAATGCTTGGCGAATAGTTCGTGACGTTGCAACAACCAGCGCAGCAAGGAATTTAGCAGATCAGAAAAAGCTGCACTCCGATGCAGGATTCTTCTTAGTAGTTACCCCAAGGAAGAAAAAGTATCTAATCAAAAGCGATTACAATCAAGATTCAGAGCAACCAAGAATAAGAATTCTGTTTGCCGATGATTATCTCACAGCGAATCCTGGAGATTTCTGGCAAGATATCAAGACCACAGGGCTTGATAATGAAGGGGGGGTGGATTTTAAGAACGGTAAGAAACCACTAAAACTTCTAGACAGACTTTTAAAGATATCTACTGATTCAAACGATCTCGTGCTCGACTTTTTCTCTGGCTCCTGTACTACAGCACACGCTCTCCTGGAGTTGAATATTGAAGATGGAGGAAACCGACAGTTCATAATGGTGCAACTGCCGGAGCCGTGCAACGAAAAATCTGAGGCAAAGAAAGCTGGGTTCGATACGATTGCAGACGTTGGGAAAGAACGTATCCGCCTGGCTGCAGATAAAATCAAGGAAAGGAACTCCGCATATGCCGGCGACTTGGGCTTCAAAGTGTTCAAGCTCGACCGCAGTAATATCCGGGCGTGGAATCCTAACAGAGGTGATTTGGAGCAAACACTTCTGGACCATACAGATCACCTGGTTCCAGGACACAGTGAAGAAGATGTGCTGTATGAGCTGCTCCTGAAACGCGGCGTCGAGGTGACCGTTCCTATAGAGAAAAGAGAGATCGCTGGCAAAACTGTTTACAGCATCGGTTACGGAGTGTTGTTCGCCTGCCTCGACAATGCGATCAGCCACGGCGACGTGGCTGATGTTGCGCGGGGCATCATCACTTGGCAGAAGGAGTTAGAGCCTGCGAGCTATACGCAGGTTGTCTTCCGCGATAGTGCCTTTACCGACGATATCGCCAAAACTAACATGACGGCAATTCTGGAACAGCATGGTATCGCCCAGGTGCGCAGTCTGTAAGTCGGAGTTGTACCATGAAGTTACATTTCGAAGATAATCTTGATTACCAACACGCGGTCATCGAATCCGTGGCCGGTCTCTTTCGCGGGCAGGACATTTGTCGTACCGAGTTTACCTTTACCTACGGAACCGAGGATAGCGCGCAAGCGACCCTCGGTATTGCTGAAAGTGAATTAGGCCTCGGTAATCTTTTACAGCTTCTCTATGACGAAATTCTAGAAAACTTGCGCGTCATTCATCTCGGCAACGGCCTGCGCCCATCGGACTCTATGGCAAGCGGTGATTTCACCGTCGAGATGGAGACTGGGACCGGAAAGACGTATGTTTACCTGCGCACAATTTTCGAACTGAACAAACAGTACGGGTTCACAAAGTTTATGATTGTTGTGCCCTCCGTCGCTATTAAGGAGGGAGCTTACAAGACGCTCCAGATCGCACGGGAGCATTTTGAAAATCTGTACCCGATAACCAAGGGCTAAGAATATTTCCTGTACGATTCCAGCAAGCTCAATCAAGTGCGCAATTTTGCCACCAATCCCAACATTCAGATTATGGTCGTCAGAGTTGGAACAATCAACAAAAGATGTATAAACAACCTTTATAGGGATAGTGAAAAAACAGGCGGCGAGAAACCAATTGATCTGGTGAAGGCAACGCACCCGATTATCATTATCGATGAGCCGCAAAGCGTTGACGGCGGGTTGAACGGTGCTGGGAAAACTGCGCTGGAAGCCATGAACCCGCTCTGCACTTTACGCTACTCGGCAACCCATGTGGACAAGCACCACATGCTCTATCGCCTTGATGCGGTGGATGCCTATGAGCGTGAGTTGGTCAAGCAGATCGAAGTGGCTTCTCTTGAGGTCGAGGGCGGCCATAACAAGGCATATGTAAAGCTGCTTTCAACCCACAATCAAAGCGGCTTGATTACGACCAAGATTGAGCTGGACGTGATGCGATGCGGGAATATCCGCCGCGACGTGATGACCATCGAGCACAACGACGATCTGGAGCAGGAAACCGGTCGCTCGATCTATGAGAACTTCCATATAGGGACGATCACCTACGGGACTGGTAATGAGTCCATGGAAATCAGCATGCCGGACGGCGAATATACCTTGCATCCGGGGGAGGAAGTTGGCGGCGTCAATCCGGACGATCTCAAGCGCTTGTTGATCCGCCGAACGATCATAGAGCACCTCCACAAGGAAATACGCTTTGCCGCGCAAAAGCGGGAGGTCAAAGTCCTCAGCCTGTTCTTCATGGATAAGGTAGAACATTACCGCCAATACGACGCGGACGGAAATTTCATAAAGGGCAGATACGCTCTGATGGCTGAGGAAGAATATCGCGATCTAGCGAAACTGCCGGAGTATCAGACTCTTTTCGAGAAAATCCGCGTCGCTATCGACGCCCACGAAGTCCATGACGTGTATTTCTCAATCGACAGGAATGGTGGCTGGACAGCGACCGAAGAGAACAACCAGACAAACCGAGACAGTGCGGAGCGCGCCTACAACTTAATTATGGAGGAAAAGGAGAAGCTGCTCAGCTTTGAGTCAAAGCTGAAATTCATATTCTCCCATTCGGCTCTGAGAGAAGGGTGAGACAATCCGAACAAGTCTGGAATTTCCTCAAGGAAAAAGTGTTTGTCGATGGCCGGGGCAAGGTGCAAGACAACCTGCGCACGGCATCGAAGCGAAACACACTGGAACTACCTGAAGAGTTCACCGAGCAGGAAGCCGGCATAAAGGAAATCATTCGCAAGCTTGCCGGAAGACTGGATATCAAGAATGCCGATGAACGCGTAACCATCCATACCCGCGAGGCCGTGTTGGAAAGTGCCCGATTCAAGGCGCTCAGGGATCGTATCAAACACAAAACGACTTGCAGCGTTGAGTTTGACGGTGAGAAGCTGATTCAGGATTGCGCGAGGGCCATTCTGGACGCCCCGACGATCACCAAAACTCGTGCACAATTCCGAAAGGCGGATATAACGATTGGGAAGGGTGATGTAGAAGCTACTCAAAATGCCAAGTCTAGCTTCGTAGCGATTAACGAGACCGATATCGAGTTGCCGGACCTGCTCACGGATTTACAGGATAAGACACAGCTGACGCGCCGGAGCCTGGTCGAAATTCTAATCGGGTCTCGCCGCCTGAACGACTTCAAGAAGAACCCGCAGGCGTTCATCGTTCTGGCCACGGAGAGGATCAACCGGACCAAACGCCTCGCGCTTGTTGATGGCATTCGGTATCGGCGCGTTGGCGATGATCAATACTACACACAGGATCTATTTCAGCAGAAAGAGCTGACCGGTTATCTCAAAAATACGCTGATGACACAGAAATCCATCTATCAGCAAGTCGTTTATGATTACGTCGGCGTCAAAAAAATTTTGCCGAAACCTTGGAGGCCAACGAAGCCGTCAAAGTCTACGCCGAACTTCCGAGATGGTTCACAGTGCCGACGCCTCTTGGCGCCTATAACCCTGATTGGGTAGTATTGTGGGAGAGCGGAGGGCAGGAAAAGGTCTATTTAGTTGTAGAGACGAGAGGCAGCACCTTGTGGGATGATTTGCGGCACAAGGAAGGTACCAAGATTGCCGGCGGCAAGAAACATTTTGGGATACTGGCGGTAGGCGAGAACCCCGCCCGGTACGAACCGGCCAGGAGTGTCGCAGACATTCTAAAACATGGCTGAGGTGGCCATCCAAGTGTCGGCTGCGACACCTGCCTAACATACCCAGTCTTTACAGTCTGACGTGCTTTTGAGGCAGTGATTGGTTTACGTAGGCTACAGTACACGGACAAAAGGCGGACAATACCCGTCTCAGCCTCCCACTGATACGATCCCAAAACCGCGCCGAAATACCTAGCATTTCCTCCCCGTCCACCGGCCGATCCATAATCGCTTTTGGGTCGGTCGCCAAACAGGATAGGGGTGACGTGTCCTCACAACGTGACAAAACTGGGCCGCTTACTGGGTTGGTCACCGACAAATCGTGCAGCAATGGATCCGCCCAGCGGACTACTCTCCCCTCTTCCCAACACTGAAGATTACAATATGCCGACAACCACGCTGCGGTGTCCCACCAGCTGATGCATCACCGGGAACGCCACATGTAGTCTCCTTTGCCCTTTAGCAATTGCCCGTGCCCATTCTGTCAATCGCACCGAGGTCAAGGACCGGTGACGCG
>CAZXFE010000081.1:6715-15086 GCA_964639795.1 uncultured Enterobacteriaceae bacterium
GGTGACGCGTCGATTTCTTCCGCATCCATGATAGTTGCAACTCTTTGGAGTGCGCTCAAGATGTAGGACTGCTCCCAATCTTTGAGCTTGGCAAATTTTTCTGCCAAGCGATCCTGCAGGATAGTCGGAGCGTCATCGAGTATCTTCTGCCCTTCTTCTGTTAAGACAATATTGACCTTGCGCTTGTCCTGTTGATTACGCTGGCGGACAACCAACCCTCGCCGTTCTATCCGATCGACAATCGTCGTGACGGTCGCTTGTGTAAGGTTTCTGGCAGCCGCAACTTCGCCGATTGTGGTATTTCCCGAACGGTCGAGCGTCTGCAATATAAGAAGTTGCGGTGGTGTCAACCCGGTTTCTTTGGCGAGTCGTTTCGCATGAAGATCAGTTGCGCGAATAATCCGCCGCAACGCAATGAGAACGTCACTATACCTGATTATATCATGCGTCCTGTCCATACCTACGAACCATCTCAGTGTGTAAAAATCAAACCACGATTGGTAAGTGAGAACAACTCTCCACGAGAGGACGAGCAGTATGGGTTACTTCACTCCCGTGGTCAATGCTCCACGGCCCTAAAGTACTTCGCACATACAAGTAATTTTTTTTATTTGGCAATTCCAAGACCCCACTATTCCTTGCCAAATGGATAATATCGGAATGCGAGCTTGATAATTTAGTTAGATAGTCTAAAATGTTAACGAAGCGAATGATGAAACTAACACCCGTGGCACTTAGGAGAGATCTATCGTATCACCCATAGCCAGACAGCCAGCCTGCATGGGCGGTGTCCGCGTCCATGACCTCAATGCGAACTGCCTACCGCTCGATCCCAACTCGCTCTATCACAATCTTTTGTGGCGTACCTATTTCGCTGACACATACATGCCAGCTGAGCGTGCTGGCAAGATTGCCAGCTTCTTACCAGCTTTCCAATTACCGCAACCGCTGAATGACTTGTTTGTTTGGCAGGAGGCGGTGAGCGAGGCCATCCGCGTTCACCGTGTCGCCCCGTTCGCGGCTTTGTTCGACCACGCCAAGCATTTTGGCTGTCAGCACGAGTCTGAAAATCTCCTGACGATCGGCCCGTTTCAACCCTGTCACACAGGCAACTTGCTAGCCGTTGAGGAAAACAAGACGGAGAAGATTATACCATGACGAACAGGGAGACTACGGAAACAGCGGATCTTACAGTTTTTGAAAAGCTAGAGTCCAATGTTCAATCCTATGCGCGTTCATTCCCCGTAATTTTTGAACGGGCAGAAGGAGCGTATCTCTATGATCAGGAAGGCCGTCGATACCTGGATTTCTTAGCAGGTGCCGGTAGCCTCAATTATGGCCATAACAATTCGATTCTTAAGGAAAAGCTCGTCAATTATATCGAGTGTAATGGTATCACGCACAGTCTCGACCTTCACACAAAGGCTAAGGAGCAGTTTCTCGATGCGCTAAATAAGGTGATCTTCACGCCCCGCGACATGGAATATGTCGTGCAATTCACTGGGCCAACCGGTACCAATGCAGTCGAGGCGGCTCTCAAACTCGCCCGTAACGTTAAGGGGCGGCACAACGTGCTCTCGTTCACCAATGGATTTCACGGAGTCTCCATTGGCGCTATGGCGGCAACGGGAAACTCGCATCATCGTGACGCGGCTGGCATGCCGCTTTCCGGCGTGATGTCCATGCCCTATGACGGCTATTTGGGACCGGATATCAACACGACGGAATATATTTCCAAGGTACTTTCCGATCCAAGCAGCGGCGTCGACCATCCGGCCGCCGCTATTGTCGAAACTGTTCAGGGCGAAGGCGGGTTGAATGCCGCAAGCTACGAGTGGTTGCAGAATCTGGAACACATCTGCAGGGCGCATGACATGCTGCTGATCGTTGATGATATTCAGGCCGGGTGCGGCCGAACCGGTACGTTTTTCAGTTTCGATGAGGCAGGAATTTCCCCGGATATTGTCACATTGTCCAAATCCCTGAGCGGTTATGGCTTGCCTTTCGCGGTGGTTCTGGTCAAGCCGGAATATGACCAGTGGAATCCAGGCGAACACAACGGTACCTTTCGCGGCAATAATCACGCCTTTGTTACCGCAACCACGTCACTACTAAGCTATTGGCGCGATGACGCTTTTGCAAAAGAGGTCCAACGAAAAGGTACTTCTCTCCGTAATCGGCTGGCGCAGATCGCCGGGCGACACGCGCATCATGCAACGGCCAAAGGACGTGGCATGATGCGCGGTATTGACTTTGCGTCCGGCGAGCTTGCAGGCGCAATCGCTCACAGGGCGTTTGCGCTTGGGCTCGTCATTGAGACCAGCGGCTCTGAATCACAGGTGCTGAAATGTCTGCCTCCACTGACGATTTCCGATAGAGATCTTGAGGCTGGTTTCGACATTATCGAACGTGCGACCGACGAAGTATTAGCAGATCACAGTGCACGGGCTGCACGGACGGCGGCATAACCAGCCAAATCAACACTCCGGCGCGCAGAAACGGGGATGAAGATGGTCCGTGTGACCATCCCGCTAGTCAGCGGTCAGGAAATACGCGATGAGACCGCGGCGCCTATCCGCTGCTGAAAGCTAGCTACGCGAGGCAGATCGGACGAGGTCGAAGCGAACATGCCAAATGCACACGTGCAAACGAACAGCGATCAACGAATCGACCGGTATCCCTCACGCGTTGCCACCGTATCCGAAGTTATCGAGCGGCAGGACCCGGTCTTATATCGTCACTGGTCTAAGGGTGCGCCACTGTCGCGGTCGGATTGTGAATACTATCAGAGCAACGGGTTTGTATTCCTCGAAGAGTTTTTCGAGTCCGACGAGGTGGCAGTATTGCAAGCGGAAACGGCGCGCTTAGCACAGGATACAACGGTCGTCGGGCGCGACGAAGCGATCACTGAGCCCGGAAGCCGCGCCGTACGCTCGATTTTCGATATCCATGACCTGAGTCCAGTTTTTTCTACCTTTGCGAAAGGTGCACGAATGGCTGATATCGCGCGCTTTCTCTTGGATGACGACGTGTATCTGCACCAGTCGCGGCTCAACTACAAGCCTGGCTTTCGAGGCAAAGAGTTTTATTGGCACTCTGACTTTGAGACATGGCACGTCGAAGACGGTATGCCGCGTATGCGCGCGGTGAGCATGTCAATTACACTTTCTGAAAACAATGAATTCAATGGCCCATTAATTCTTATCCCAGCCTCGCATTATTCCTATCTCACCTGCGTGGGTAGGACACCGGAGGATCATTATAAGCAATCGCTCAAGAAACAGGATTACGGGATACCGGATGATGACAGTCTTGCAAATCTTGTCAGCCGGGGTGGTTTGGTGGCACCGAAAGGGGGACCGGGCTCGCTGATCATCTTTGATTGCAACACTATGCACGGATCAAATGGGAACATTTCCCCGTTTCCACGTCGCAATGCCTTCTTCGTCTATAACGCCCTCAGCAACCGGCTCGCCCCGCCGTATGCTGGCACAAAACCACGCCCTGATTTTATCGCACACCGCGATCCGTCCCCCTTCCCATCGAACGACTAAGGGCAATGTGTCATCAATCGACATACCATAGAAAAAATCGGGCGTTCCTCCATGACGCGCTCATTTCAATCTCCGCGGCGTAGCGGAGGCCGCAAGCACCAGCCTCAACGCCCCGAGTCGGAAGACGCGACTGGCTTTTAGATCGGGCGCACATCATGCAGCCGCGGCAGGCATTACCGCTCAAACTAAAACATTTGCGGTGGTCTCTATCTTTCTCTGACGCGATCGGACTATCCTTGGCCGTCGCTCTGGTGCTGAGGTCAGATTTCTCAATGCCACTGCCCTGGGCTGATCAGGCATCTCCAATTCCCGACACAATCTTGATCAGTTGTGCGTCGCAGCCGAGCGCTCTCCTCGCTAAGGGATTATTCAAATTCACCGTCACTTGCGACTGAGAGAGGGCCGAGATCTTGCCAGACACAATATCCCCAGCCACTACGAGACGCACGGTCTGCCCTACTTGCCGCGTGCCCCCAAAAAAGCGGTCCGGGTCAGCTGTGTCGACGAGTTCATGCTGATGTAGGCCAAAGGCTTTCTCAGTTGGAAGATGCATGAATTTCACGTCTCCCGGCTGCATCCCTAACTGCTTCTTCCAAGCCTAGGATGATGCCTACTGCCCCGATGGTAAACTCCACCGGCACCCGGTGCGCCGTGTACAGCCTTTAATGTACTTGCGCAGTATCGCCTTGTTTTACCTGCGTCATCTCCCATCTCCTTGTATACTGTGCTCGGTGTCTTTTGCCATCTCAGTGAGTGCGCTTCCTCAAAAAAAGAACCCTATCGTGACCTCTCCCCTAAGATGGCCTCTCTTCACCTTACTCTGCAAAAGCGAAGTCTCTTAAAAACAACGAAACCTCAGGAAATGTAATCAAGATGACTGAAGCCAACACAAGAATCGCGATAAATGGGGGGGTCCCTCGTATGACTTCAAGATACGGCCGCCGGAAGATGGCAATGGCGGTAAAAATATCGCAGCCAAAGGGCGGGGTGGCTGAGCCAATCGCCGCCTGCAGGGTTACAATCACACCGACCAGAACTGGATCGATGCCCGCCTCAACTGCAACCGGATGAAAAATCGGTGTCAAAATCAAGATCACAACAATGGGATCAACGAACATGCAGCCAATGAAATAGGCAATCGCAATGGTAAAGAGGATCGTGAAGTGCCCGGAGTTGGCGTCCAACGCGAGTACATCCTGAATCAACGCATGCGGTAATTGGGCAAATGAGATGACCCAAGAAAACGCCGCTCCTGCCCCAACCAAGATAAAGACGACCGCGGTCACCAACCCAGTTGATACGGCGATATCGGGAATGTCAGCCAGGGAAAGATGCCGAAAAACGAGCACTTCCAGTATAACCGCATAGAGCACAGCGACGGCGGCTGCTTCAGTCGGACTAAACGTTCCTGAATAAATCCCCCCTAGGATAATGGCTGGAAATCCCAGCGGCAGGAGCGCTGCTTGGATGGCTTGCAGGCGCTGAGTCCAAG
This sequence comes from uncultured Enterobacteriaceae bacterium, assembly GCA_964639795.1. Classification (GTDB taxonomy): domain Bacteria; phylum Desulfobacterota; class Binatia; order Bin18; family Bin18; genus Bin18. Next base: position 11,762 of record CAZXFE010000081.1, read on the forward strand.
TTGCCTTGGGCAGCATCGGGACGTCCATCTGAATAGAAGCCACATAACAGTACCCGCAGAACATGACTAGAATCAGGAAACCTGGGAGCACTCCAGCAATGAATAACTCGCCGATCGACGTACCGGAGACCACGCCGTACACAATCATGCCGATGCTGGGCGGAATCAGCAGGGCAATATCACTCGCATTAATGATGAGGGCAATAGCAAACGCATCCGGATAACCGGCCGCCAAGAGTCTGGGGCGGAGGGGGCCGCCAATCGCCACCACGGTGGCCTGGGTCGAGCCAGAGACCGAGCCAAACAGGGTACAACTCGTCGCGCACGTAATCGGCAAGCCGCCACGTACATGGCCAACAAAGGTCATACATAAGTCGATAAGACGATTCGCTGTCTGCCCTCTCATCATGATATCTGCGGCAAAAATGAACATGGGGACGGCAACCAACGCAGCTGGTTTTATCCCACCAAGAAGCTGTTGCACCACAATCGCCGGATCCATGGAGGGATAATACACCACAACAGCAGCAAGCGAGGCCACGAGGAGCGGCACCATCATGGGGAAGCCCAACAGCAAGAGTGTGATCATAACACAGAGGATCATTACAGCCATGAGAAGAGACTCCTTGCCCGAGCGGGCTGGGCGTCATGCAGAAGGCAGCGGCGTGTCTTCATATTCATCCTGATGCTCGTACGAGATGTAGACGCCATCTTCGGTCAGGTTCCGCACGACTGTCAACGCATATTCCAAACCGGTCAGGACAAAACCGATTGGAGCGACGGAGTATATGAGGGAAAACGGGACTTGGAGTGCCGCCGATACCGTTCCTAAGGCATGCACGGTCGCAATGTAACGGATTGAATAATACGCAAGGAAAAACATGAGCAGCGAGGTGAATCCTGCGATGACCATCGTGAGCCTTTTCCGAGAGGCAGGGCTGAGAGCATCAGAGAGAGCTGACATGCGAATATGGCGGCCTTGACCAGCTGCGTAGCTGAGACCAATACAGGTTGTGAAAATAACAGAAAACTGAGCGATCTCTTCCCCAAACGTCAAACTCGTGTTGAGCACCGCTCGACAAAAGACGTTGACAATCGTAATGACCGCAATGATGAGAATGCTCGAAGCGAGCGTCCACTTTTCGATTGTTCGGATAAGCCGGAAGCAGCTCGTGACAGTTGACATGATCTCTATTCCTTGTGATGTGAATTGATAAAAGGTTCAGCCTACATCGGTCCGAAACATATAGTATGTGGGGAGCCCTTCTAGAATGGCTCTCCTTTCTGCTGCTGCTGGAGTTGTGATGAACAATAATTTTACTGGCTTGTGGTTCTCTACGTTGGTGACGATTCTGATCGTGGCCTTCGGAACAGCCTGCAAGCAGGAGAAAAGGCATTCTTTTGTCAGCGATTGGAAGTTTGCGCTCGAAGAGATCCATGGCAGCGTACAAGATACATATGCTCAGAAGTTTAAGGAACTGATTGAACAACGGACGAACAATGAGATTTCGGTGACTGTGTATCCATATGGAACGTTGGGAACATCGGATCAAGTGACCGAACTCATTCATATGGGTGCCATTCAGTTTGCAACCGCCTCGCCCGGTCATCTGGGCAAGACTATTCCTGAGCTACAGCTATTTCTGTTACATTTCGTTTTTTCCAACGATAATGTGGTCAATCAGGCTGTCCTGGGCGAAAGTCAGGTCCTCCGGGACTACATTGACCAGCTCTATCAACATAAGGGCTTGAAGTTCTTAGCCCTCTACCCGGAAGGCTGGCAGGTCTGGACCACGAACAAAGAGATTCGACAGCCGCAAGACTTTGCCGGCCTCAAAATGCGGGTCATGACGTCCCCTATGTTACTCCGTGCCTATGCGGCCTATGGGGCAAATCCAACTCCACTCCCTTATTCCGAAGTTTACAGCGCCCTCCAACTCCATATGATTGATGCTCAGGTCAATCCCGTTTTCGCCATTGAGGAAATGAGTTTTTATGAAGTAACCGATTATCTGATCTTCCCCCGACATGCGCAATTTGTCACCAGTGTCGTGACGAACCCCCATTTCTTCGAGACTCTGCCTACCGACAAACAACAGCTGATTAAGGAGGTGATAACCGAACTCAATAGTTATATTTTCACAGTGCAAGAAACTTTCAATTCAGAGCGACTGAAAACGATGCAAACCAGAAAACCCAACCTCCAAATACGCTACTTAACTGCTGCAGAACGAGACGCTTTCCGCAAAGCCAGTCTCCCCGTACGACAAGAATACATAGACATGGTCGGCCCCCGAGGCAAAGCGCTACTTACGATACTGCTTGAGGAAGTAGTGAAGGCTGAACAGGAGCTAGGATCATCGCCCAACACAGACTAAGCTGGCCCACCAGCCCGATTGGTTTTAAACCTCAACCCCCAGCAACGGGTAGATGCCATCTTCATCATGGACTTCCTGTCCAGTCAGAGCTGGATTAAAAACACAAATAGCTCGAAAATCTTTATCCGGCCCAACCCGGAGATAATGTTTCTCGTGACAGTCCAAGGCGTACATCGTGCCAGGGGAGATATGATACGTAGGGCCATCAGGTTGGACTTCGATATCCGCCTCACCTTCAATGCAGTATACAGCTTCCAGATGGTGCTTATACCAAATATACGTGCTCGTGCCTGCGTAGAGTGTGGTGTCGTGCAGGGAGAAGCCCATTTCGTCCTTGCGCAAGAGGAGGCGCTTGGTGAAAAAGGTCGCGGCCTTCACATCACCTTCAGTCCCATCAATATCTTTCAAGGTTCTGACAATCATAAAACACCTCTCAGGCTATTGTTCTGATTTACTTGCGTAGTCACCGCTGTGAACTGGAAACGTTGGAGGTGAAGTCTCCCGACAGCTCCTATTTGTAATGTCCACGCGTGTTCATTTAGCGGCCTTTTTCACCGGTCGTCAACGTTAAAAGGCCCGATATGAAAGAGGTACTCGGCCTCATGGCCTTCCGCAGGAAAGAGTTGCTCAGGAAAACATAACTCTTCGACACACTGGGTGTTCAGGCGACGGGCAAACGCGCGGAACATCGATTGAGAAGCGGCGTTGGAAGGGGTGACCGTAGCGTCTAAGTAGGTGACATCTTGACAGGCGGGTCGGTGGACCAAAGCGTCCAGGAGTCCAATGCTGAGACCTCTTCCCCGCATGAATTCGGCCACCCCGATTTGCCAGACAAAAACCACCTGTGGCGAAGTCGGCGGACGGTAGGCCATCACAAAGCCGACTATCTCTGCATCATATTCCACAACAATGCAGGTATCGGCGAAGTGCTTACACAGGATCAGATA
>CAZXFE010000082.1:0-14949 GCA_964639795.1 uncultured Enterobacteriaceae bacterium
GCTGAACAGCTGTACTTTCACTCCTATCCGGGTGACATAGCCCGCACCATGCGCCCGGCGACACATGGAACAGTGACAATGGCCACAGAATAGCGTGGGCAGAACAAGCTCAAACCGGACTGCCCCACACAAGCAGGCGCCCTGTACAGGAGTCGCTCTTTCCATCTGATCGTCCGTAAGACCCTCCTTTATCAGACAGGACAATATCTTATCTCTGAGGTAAAGGAATTAATGTCGGCCGACAACCCGACAGTCCAACCAAAATGGGGATACGCTATTGAAAATGCACACCGCTACGCTGGTCGGTAAGGCATTCGTCATTGATGTACAGACCCCCGTGTAAACGACACGTCTGCTCATCACGTACGGCCGGATTGGTATCAGGCTTATAACATTGTTCGTTGTAAAAGACGCCGCCCTTGGCTTGACAGCGGCCGGCCTTGCCTGCCGCTTGTACCATTTTCTGGTCAATACGCTGGTTGAACTCGGTCATTTTTTGGTTCCACTGACGCTCAGCATAAGTGCACGAGGATCCAGTGAGTAACACCATGCCCAAGGCAAAAAGCGGAAGAGACGATAAGACTTTTTGATGGCTCTTGGGGGCCAACATATATCCGTCCTCGGCTCATCCGAACTCCACCTATCCTACTGGCCTACTGGAGGACAGGTGCAAGGACAGGAACTGGGTTGGATTGGACCATCTCAGCCATTTCGTACAGTAAAGTTTGCGTCTCATCCCAGCCTATGCACGCATCGGTTATCGATACCCCATATTCGAGGCTGGAACCTTCTTTCCAGGTCTGGTTGCCCGGCTTGAGATTACTTTCGAGCAGAATGCCCATAACATCGTATTCCTGCTCTCGGCACACCGACAAAACGTCACGGCAGATCTGTCCCTGACGCGTATAATCTTTATTCGAGTTACCGTGGGAACAATCGACCATAATCGACCGGGCAATCCCTTCTTTGGCAACAAGTGCCGTCACCTGAGCAAGATCCTCCTGGCTATAATTGGAACGGCCACCACCGCCGCGCAAGATGATATGCCGATCAGGGTTGCCTAACGTTTTAATCATACAGGTGATCCCATCACCATTAATGCCTAAGAAGCTGTGCGGATGTCCCGCTGAGATCATAGCGTTGATAGCACCTGAGACTGCCCCCCCAGTAGTATTCTTAAAACCAATAGGCATGGACAACCCGCTCGCCATCTCCCTATGGATTTGACTTTCAGTGGTGCGGGCGCCTATGGCTGCCCAGCTCAACAAATCTGCAACGTATTGCGGCGTTACCGGGTCCAACAACTCGCTCGCACACGGCACCCCCAGGTGGTTAATGCCCAGCAAAATCTCGCGTGCCAACTCAAGACCCGTCGGGATATCACACGAGCCGTCAAGGTGTGGATCGTTTATCAGTCCTTTCCAGCCGACTGTCGTTCGCGGCTTCTCAAAATACGTCCGCATAACGATGACCAACTGGTCCCGGGTTGCATCAATAACAGGCTTAAGCCGTTCGGCGTATGCATACGCTGCTTCAATGTCATGAATAGAACACGGCCCCACCACGACCAACAACCGCTGACGATCATGACCATGCAGGATATCGCAAATGGCTTGCCGAGTGTGGAGAACAATCCCTGCCGCACCTTCGGTGAGTGGGAGTTTGGCCTTAATTACCCGCGGAGAGACCAAGGGCGTCATCGTAACCAGATGAGAATTTTCAATTCGTTCCAGCATAGCATGTTCCAAAAGAAAAGCAGGCATACAGCCTGCCTTCTCATGTCGTTATTTTGGGCTTGGGCAGCTCATCGAGCAACTCAAGCCCACGGCATACCACGTCTTTTCGATGAATGCGAGAGCCTATCCCACCCGGATAGGCATCGCCAATTCGCTATACTGCGGAGCATCATGCCAGCAGTACGAACGAGCCCAGACAACTTTAGAGTCTGGAAATGCCATGTTGAGAAAATCTACATAATACTTCTCAGCACGCTTGGCATTCGCCTGTAAAGGGTTCCGCTTGATCAGCTCTGCAGCGACGAACAATTCCTCGACCATAGCCGGATCAAGCTGTACGCTAAGACGGACTCGGCCTGGAGGATCAGCTGATGAGCATAAACAGATTTGGAAACTGCCTTTGAACAGACGCCGGGCTTCGTCGGCATCCGGCCAGAACGATAGCGCAAGAATGATACCGGGTTCTTCGAGATGTAGAGCCGCGAGGACAACGCCTTCGTGTGTGAACATCTTCACACGCCAAGAGACCTCGGCCAGGGCAATACCGAATGGTTGGATACGGCGATTAAACTCTCTCTGCGGGACTTCGACCTCCAGCACCACTCCCATGGACTCCTCCTCCACATACCACAGCTCCACCACACCACGGAGCAACTCCACACATCCACAACGTGACAACACCAGTCCAGGTGCTGCCCCTATTAACTAGAGGATAGCATCTTAGAAGTAAAGTCGCATCCCTCTTGCCACCTCCTCACGTTTCCCTCACGTTTCTTGGTACTGTACCCCCCTTTCCATATAGCGTGCGCACCGCTCTGTGCGACAAATGAAACACACTGTATCCTCTGCTACCATAAGCAGCAATTGTGTGAGGGAGCTATGAGCAATAACGATAAACAGATCATCTTTTCACTCATCGGCGTGAGTCGGGTGCATCCACCCAAGCGCCACGTTCTCAAAGATATTTATCTGTCTTTCTTTTATGGGGCTAAAATCGGCGTGCTCGGGCTCAACGGCTCCGGCAAAAGCAGCCTGCTTCGCATTATTGCCGGAGCCGATACCGATTATCTAGGCGATATCACATTTGCGAAAGGCTACTCAGTGGGTTTTCTCGAACAAGAACCCCAGCTCGATCAGAACAAAACAGTCAAAGAAATTGTTGAAGAAGGTTGTCAGGAAGTCACGACGCAGCTGTCCGAATACGAAGCGATGAGTGTTCGCCTGGGTGAAGATATCTCCCCGGAAACAATGGAGCAGCTTATAGAACAGCAAGGCCAGCTCCAAGAAAAAATTGACGCCGTCGATGGCTGGCAGATCGAGACCAAACTCGATATTGCCATGGACGCCTTACGCTGCCAACCGCCGGATACCCCGGTTAACATCCTGTCGGGCGGGGAACGGCGCCGGGTGGCCTTGTGTCGCCTGCTCCTACAGGAACCTGACATTCTCCTGCTCGACGAACCGACGAATCATCTTGATGCCGAGTCCGTGCAATGGCTCGAATACCATCTTCGACAGTATAAAGGCACAGTCATTGCCGTCACGCATGATAGGTATTTCCTGGACAATATTGCAGGCTGGATACTCGAATTAGACCGCGGACACGGGATTCCCTTTGAGGGAAATTATTCATCCTGGCTGGAGCAAAAGCAAGCTCGCCTGGCGCAGGAAGGAAAGACCGAGGGCAAGAGACGTAAGACTTTGGAGCGTGAACTCGAATGGATACGGATGTCTCCGAAAGGCCGCCAGGCAAAGGGAAAAGCACGCGTGACTCAGTATGAAAAACTTTTGGGTCAAGAACACGATCAACGGGCGAAAGATCTAGAGATTTATATTCCGCCGGGTCCTCGGCTGGGCGACGTCGTCTTAGAAGCCAAAAATCTGAGCAAAGTTTTTGACGAGAAGGTCTTGTTTGAGGACGCGAGCTTTATGCTTCCACGCGGCGGCATTGTTGGAGTGATTGGGCCAAATGGTGCTGGTAAGACGACGTTATTTCGATTGATAACAGGGCAATTAGAGCCTGATAGTGGCACCTTTCGTATCGGCGACACTGTCCAGCTGGGGTATGCAGATCAGGATCGTCTTCTGGATGGAGAATTATCCGTCTGGGAAACCATTTCGGACGGGCGGGATGTCGTCCAGCTTGGGAATATGCAAGTGAACGCCCGGGCCTATACTTCACGCTTTAACTTCTCCGGCTCCGATCAACAGAAACGCGTACAAGACCTGTCGGGCGGTGAACGCAACCGGGTCCATCTCGCCCGCATGCTCAAAGAAGGCGCGAATGTTCTTTTGCTTGACGAGCCCACTAATGACTTGGACGTGAATACCCTGCGTGCGCTCGAAGAGGGGTTGGAGAATTTTGGCGGCTGCGCGGTCGTAGTGAGTCATGACCGTTGGTTTCTGGATCGAATTGCGACACACATCTTGGCCTTTGAAGGGGAGAGCAAGGTGGTCTGGTTTGAAGGAAATTACAGTGCATACGAAAAAGACCGTAAACGCCGCCTGGGCAAAGACGCCGATCGTCCGCATCGAATTCGGTATCGGAAATTGACCAGGGACTAATATGGCCTGTACGCGGTCTGGCCAGTGAACTACGCTCTACGCAGCGCTACTGCAGCGACTGCAACACGGGTTGCAGCACCTTCCAGACATTATTTGCAACAATCTGATGCCCTGCGGCAGTGGGATGAATTCCGTCAGGAAGATTTAGCTGCGGTCGCCCGCCAACATCTTGTAGTAAAAAAGGAATGAGGACCGCACCATTAGCTTGGGCGAGCCGCGGGAAAACGTCTCGAAATTGAGCCGCGTAGTCACGTCCAAAATTTGGCGGTACCAGCATCCCGGCCACAATTATTTCTACTTGTGGATATTTTCTTCTTGTGCGATCGATGATGCCTTGGAGATTGCCATAAATGGTTTTCGGATTAATTCCGCGGAGTCCGTCGTTCACACCGAGTTCCAAGAGCAGGACATCAACCTGTTGGCGTAAGAGCCTGTCTATACGGCGCAGTCCACCCGCGGATGTCTCTCCACTCAGGCCGGCATTAATCGTTTTGAAATTCCAGGCCTTGGCATCAATCTTTTGCTGGAGTAAAGCCGGGAAGGCTTGGGGCTTCGCAAGTCCATAACCTGCGGTCAAGCTATCACCGAAACAGAGTAGGGTGCGTGACTGTGCGCCGCCTTGGCTGATCGCGACCCCCGTCCAACTCCCAACAAAAAAGCTACTGAGCCACACTAACAACACAACTCGTCGAAACATGCTTTTGACCTTTCATCCTCTCATACTGTCGTACCATCGGCCTGTCCTTGGGCATCAGACTAGAAAATGTAAGATGCGAAAAATCCCCAGCGAAAAACCTCCACAGGGGGAGTAGTTTTTACGATTCGGGTCGGTAGCTTCATAAGCGGGCTAGCTAGGCTGGTTCAGATCACTGCACGGAAGGATACATTGATCTCATTTGATATCGATTCTATAGGACGCCTACGCATAGCATATCCTTCCTCCTTACCCTTCGTCAGCCTCACCAAAGGGATCGGTCGCTTAGGAAACCGAGGGGCGTATGACCGTTTTCCTTCGGCCGTGTCGCAAGATGATGTGTAGGTATAAATAAAAAAGGGCGTCTGTCCGGAAAAATCGCCTTCTCTCCCATGCCGATAGCATTGTGTTCTGTCTCCCTTTTTGTGGTATGCCGGTCTGTCGGCAGATAAGACGACGATCCGTAACTACGTCAGCTACCCCGGGACCATTCGGGGTCCGCTTTATCTCAAAACTCGCATTTCTCATGGTTAAGGTGGCGACTGCATCGCCACCTTAACCATCTCTATTCGGAGAGTTCCTGCGAGGTGGACTTAGGCATTCTGAGGCGGCGTTCGCCTCCCAGAACGGCTAACGCCCGCAGACACCGGGCACCTATAGTCCGGCGGGATTACGTCGCGCATATTGCACCTCGTGTGATTCCCAAAAACGAGGTTTCTTCAATGTACACGCGCCATCTTCGCTCCCCCGGACCCGATTGGAGGTTTCAGGTATACTTTTTCTCTCACACCCGTTAGCCAGCTGTTGTCAAATTTTTTTGCGGCTCATAAAATTGAACGCTACAGGTCCCGATCCAAGCCGCGCTTGGCAATAATTTCGCGCATAATCTCTGCGGTCCCACCGGCAATCGAGGCCTGCCGAATGTCGCGGTAAAATCGCTCCACAGCAAATTCTTTCATATAACCATAGCCACCATGCAGCTGCACACACTCATACGCGATCTTATTCGCAACGTTACAGGCGTACAGCTTTGCCATAGAGACCTCAGTACTGCAGTCGCGTCCGCTCGCTAGCACGTCAGCCGCGTAATACGTCAGCTGTCGAGCGGCTTCGAGTTCCGTTGCCATATCAGCCAAGCGATGGGCGACGACCTGATGATCAAAGATGCGCTGTCCGAACGTCTCGCGCTCACGTGTATATTTGAGCGTGTCTTCGAGCGCTTGTTGGGAGGCACTCACAGCCATATCCGCCCCAATCAGCCGTTCGTCCTGAAAATTCTGCATGATGTAGTAGAAACCTTTGCCTTCTTCACCTAGGAGACTTTGGCGCGGGACGCGCAAATCTTCAAAAACCAGTTCACCTGTATCTGAGCTATTACAACCCATTTTGTCCAGTTTTTTGGCGAGGCTAAATCCAGGCGTATCCCGCTCGACAAGAAACAGGGATATGCCACGCGCCTGCGCGTCTTTGTTTGTCTTGACCGCTAAACAAAACACATCTGCGTGGACGGAGTTGGTAATGAAGATCTTTGAGCCGTTGATGACGTAACTATCACCATCTCTGACCGCAGTAGTTTGTATACTTGCCACATCAGAGCCGCCTGAGGGCTCGGAAACACCAATGGCGCACACTGCCTCGCCCGTTATCATAGGTCGCAAATATTTCTCTTTTTGCTCGTCCGTTCCATTACGTGCTATGTGTGTTGAAGACATGTCGGTGTGCACCAAGACACTCGTCGGCAAGCCCAGGGCCCTACAGCGACACAGCTCTTCACAGAACACGAGCGTCATCCAGATGTCACCACCGCTGCCCCCGTACTCAACCGGGTGACGTATCCCAAGGAAGCCCAGCTCGCCCATGCGCCGGTAGAGGGATTTCGGAAACAACGCGTCCTCTTCCCATTGATCAATGTAAGGAGATATCTCTTTGCTGACAAAGTTACGAACTTGCTCACGAAATATTTGGTGTTCTTCATTAAAGAATCGAGACGGCGCTGTTAGCATAGGTACTCCTAGCCTCCTGTTATCATATTGGACTGAACCTAAACGCTGCCCTTCAACCGGTCAAGATAATTAAATAATTAAAGAATTGCGCATCGGGGACGTACTCTCGTTTGACCCACAGACTATAGAGTACGCCACACAAGAACGAACCCTAGCAGCCCCATACCTATCCAACATATCCAGCCCTGCCCTTCTAGCCTCGGACGGCGGGAAGAAAATGGCATACCGGCTTCCATCTGGAGTCCGTGTTGATCACGGACAGCCATACCTCAGACGAGACATTACCCTCAGACTTCCCCAGATCAGGATCGAAGAGTAGTGGCTTACGGTCCTTAAGCGTTTTGTCATCTGGACAAACCGTTCACGGAAACCTGTTGCAACATAGACTTGTTTGGCGACCGAATTTTGCGACGACACAAGGAGTCGTCGCGTAGTCGCATTCCGTTCGCATGCATACTGCTCGGCCCATGACAGCAATGCACGTCCAAGTCCGAGTCCCCGACATGACGTTAACGCTTAGATGTCTGAGACATAGGCAAATTCTTTGAGAGCCTCGTCTGGGTCATGAATTGTCATGTGAGCGTATACACACAGGAACCCGACCGCCTCATTGTCGACCTCAGCCACAAACACCTGCCCATCTCGCTTATCACACCTGGCAAACACAAGCTTGAGATATACATCGGCAGCATCTTCACCCGGAGGGAGTTCAGGCTCAAACTCGCGCTCTGCTTCTTGGAGTTCGACGCAACAGGCGCCAACTACCTGCCCATTTCGCTGAGGGTCATATTCCTGAGCGACGACCATGGCGCCTTCCATTTCACGGCGTCAGCTTTGATTGCGATTTGATGAAAGGGAAAAAGAGGAGGTTTCAGGAGAGAAGAGTATTGCGCATCACACTGAGTTGAAGCCGCGCATAACCGCGCTCTTCAGACTCTAGGTGCTCAGCGATTTCTGTGTGAATTTCTGGAAGCCGATGCCAGGGAATTGCTGGCCAGGCGTGGTGTTCCGCATGATAGTTCATGTTCCATAACCACCAGCTGATTAAAGGCGAGGTCAGCACTGTTCGTGTTCGGGCCAGGATAGACCCCTCGTACGGCAATCCGGTGTGCTCCGTTGTGATCCACAGCGCTTGGAAGACGTGGCCGAGGAGGGCGGCGATGAGAATCCAGCCCACACCCGAGAGGCCAACAACAGCTGCTCCAATAAAGGCGAGCCAACACAGGCCAATAATGCGGGATTCCCAGGCCAATCTCGGGCGTTGCTCAATCGCTGGTACCCAAGGTGCCCTCTCCTCCCATTTCGCAAAAGGCAGCAAAGAGAAGCGTACCAGGACGCTGCCCTTCAGGAGGGTCAGGCCCATGCCCGAAGCCATCATCAGCCAGCCCTTCATACTCCTGGGCCAACGGGCGGGCTGACTGGTGGCCGTCATGAGTTCCGGATCCTTTTGCGGGTCCTGGGTGTAGCGATGATGCTTAAAGTGAAATGCACGGTAGACGGCCGGGGCCATCCCAAACGGAATTCCGGACAGCCAAGCGCCTATCTCATTAAGCCGCTTCGATTGAAACGCGGTCTGATGGGTACACTCATGGAATGGCGCAAACAGCGAAGCCCAGATCGCTCCAAGCAGACCCGTGGCAGGAACTGCAACAATGGGCAACGCTGACACTCCCACGACCAATCCAGCGCACAGAAAGAACGCGCTGAGTTGCAACATCAATCGAATAAAAGACGGAGCGTCTCGACGCTGTTGCAATGCTCGGAGTCTCTCGCGGTTGAGGAGCGGCCGATGTTCGAAAACTTCGTCCATGCGGACACGCTATAACCGCCTCCCATAAACGTCAAGAAAAAAAGAACCCGGTCAAAATACCATTCTTGAGCGTGTTCGGTGCCACTCCTCACATGACAGCGCGCTAGGCTCGCGTATCGGAGACCGTTACCTCCCCGTCAAGCCACCCACCCTCCGTCTCAAATCGAGAGATATCATAGCCGTCAACAACGCTCGGCTGGCCGAACAGTTCAACTGCCGGTGCGACTTCGGCGAGAGACAGGGTCAAATAAAACAGCCGCTGGGCATCGGGCGGGATGCTGTCGAGCGGGAACTGTTCCAAATATCCCAGTACTTCGTCCATCCGCGCCAGCATGCCGTCATAGAAAGCTCTGATGTCTTCCATGTTGCTGGCTTGACGTCTCGCGTTACGTTCGCGCTCAGTCGCCAACGACCAGCCAAGCCACGGTTCCAGGTCACTGAAATTTTCGGGGAGTTGTTGGTCTGCCATCGGTCTCCTCTCCTATCCTTTTCCGTTTGCAGCGCCATGGGCGGCGCCGTTCAGCTTGGACGATTTATTCGGAATCATCTGCTGGATAATATTATGGCTGTGGCGAACCAGTAGTTCTTCATCGTGGAGGTAAAACTCTTTCTTGGCACCCGATGACAGCATGGACTGGGTTTCTTCGAGCGTTCTGGCGTCTTCCAAAATGATATCGCGAAAAAGGACCCTGCTATATTCTTGGCTGAAGCGTTGGCCGGGAGTCTCGGCTTTGGGGAAGTAAGTCGTCGCTTCCCAGACGGTCCGGTCAACGTCGAGCGGCGAAATCTGGTGGGTGGCATAGGTGCCGTCCGATACAGCGACAAAGAAACACGGAAAGAGGACGTGCAATTCTACAGCCCAGTCATTACGCTGAGTCGGATTGACTCCAGCCCGTAACGCACTCTCAGTAAATTCGTTGCGAAGCTTCCCAGACCGTCCGGTGATAAGCGAACCCCACTTAAAGGCGTGTGTCTCAACGGGCATTGGCTGGTGACCAGGATTGCCGTACAAGGACGCACGGCCGTGGCGCGGATAAACTTGCATATCTAAGACGTGGGCGTACGGGTTGTCGCAACTGGTAAGGGAATCCGGAATTGAACGTTTGTGCTGAAAGCCGACATGGTAGACTTCTTGGAAGGCATTTTTCACAATCTTCCAGTTGGCGTTGACGACGGTTCGCCACCAGAACGGGGTTGCCGAGTTTTCCGCAAATGGATAGCCGGCTAGGCCGTTTGCGATATCACCCAAATACTCTTGAAGCGTTTCCTCAGGGTTCGGAGCAACATTCACAAACACAAAGCCTGCCCACACATCAACATGGACTGGTGTCAGTCCCAGACAATCTTTCGTGAGGTCAAAGAAGCTGTCTTCGTCAGGCACAAATTTGAGGCTACCATCAAGGCTATCCGACCAGCCGTGGAACTTACAGGTGAAGTTTTGGCTGCTACGTTGCTTGTCCCAGACGACTTTATTGCCGCGATGAGAGCACATGTTATGGAAGGCCCGGATCTGATTATCTTTGCCCCGGACAATAACTACTGAGGTGTTGCAGATACCAATATCTCTGACAAAACAGTCGCCTGGATTGGACAGCTGTTCGACCCGGCAGACATTCAGCCAAACTTTGCGAAAGATGTGCTCGCGTTCGAGGGAAAACTGATCAGATGACGTAAAGGCATCGGTTGGAAGCGGCCCCGTGCCTAGTTCGGGATACTTATCGTGCCATTTGTGTGCAGGAGATACTGTTCCAATAGCAGCCATACGGTTGCCTCCTTGGGAAAATATAGACAAGAAATAGTTTGTGAAGTGCTCATCACAATGTTGACCAGTCCCTCTAGGACTGACACAACAGATTGGCAAGTTGTTGGATTATGATTTAACTCGATGTTCAAGTTTTAGACATTGCATTTTCGGCTCATAGATTTTACGAGGATTTTGCCACGGGCTCCGTAGAGTGGGAATCGAAACGACGGTCAGCGTCGTAGCAAACGACTGAAGCATGGGAAGACAGTAAAAATAGGGCCAGACAACTAAGACTTGGTTGTCTCTATTCCAGTCTTCGCCGTGTTAGACCGCAAGGAGCTGCAGTGTTTGCCCATTCTGTTGGACGTTCCAATTCGTATTATGCCCAAGACTGAACAGGCTGACTAAATCATGGAAAAAGTCTCGATATTTGTCGATGTTCAAAATATCTATTATACGACGAAACAGAGCTACAACTGCCATTTCAATTACAACGCGTTTTGGGACAAAGCAACGTCAAATAGAGAAATTGTCACCGCCATTGCCTATGCCATTGATAGGCGGGGTGAAAAACAGAAACAATTTCAAAACATTTTGCGAAGAATTGGGCTAGAAGTAAAACTCAAGCCGTTTATTCAAAGACTTGATGGTTCGGCAAAGGGGGATTGGGATGTTGGCATAACACTTGATGTGATACAATACGCTGAGAGATCAGATGTCGTGATCCTAGCATCTGGAGATGGCGATTTTGATTTGTTGGTCAATAAAATCAAAAATAACTTTGGTATTTCCGTTGAAATATACGGCGTCCGCCCACTTACCGCAGAGGCGTTGATTCGTTCGGCATCAAAGTTTGTCCCGATTCAGGATGAGTTACTCCTGAAGGTCACGAGGTAATATTACCCTCCCCACGCGCTCCCCTAACTTGCTCACCAGTACTCCATGCTATAGCCACTGCAGTGTCCAGGTCCAAACTGTGCGTAGTGTTGTCGCGGCCCCCTTCGAGAAGGTCAGGGGGAAGTTAACAAAAAGTGGCAGACAAAGCTCGTTCGTGCTGAGGTCCGTCGAAGTATGGACGCACTGTCATGCACAACTTCAAGATAGACGCGGCACTACAGTGCTGGTCATTGACGGGCGATATTTTTTCTTGCTTCTTTGAGTTGCTCTATCCTAACTTGCACGAGTCCTTTTTCCACCTCTGCGAATACGGTCTGATTCAGCAGTTCGATGAGTCCGTCCTCCCCTATTTCCCCTCTGCGAAGTTGTGTAAAAAGCCTTTGCGCCG
This sequence comes from uncultured Enterobacteriaceae bacterium, assembly GCA_964639795.1. Lineage (GTDB taxonomy): Bacteria > Desulfobacterota > Binatia > Bin18 > Bin18 > Bin18. The sequence goes on from CAZXFE010000082.1 coordinate 11,838, forward strand.
TTCTCTCTCGCAACTCTTCCGCTCTGATATCAGTCCTTTCATTGTCCAGAGCTCTTATCCGCACGAGTACTGACTTCTGGTCTTGCAGGGACAGCTCGGCTTCCTTCATCTCTTGACGAATCATTGAGGCGTCTAATTTCCAGGTACGGATCCGTCGCCACAGGCTAAGCGCTAGTTTGTTTAATTCCCTTTTCTCCATAACGATTTCACAGCTCTCAAAAATAGGTGCAGCTCGTTCGCGATAACACCCGGACAGAGATCCGCACGTCACTGCGGATGCCTATAAATGCTCAGGGGCTGTCGAGGAAACAAGCACGCCGGTTTTTACCCCATACCGAAAATGTGGCGAATTGCCGAACGGGGGGAGACATTAGTCAGATCCGCTAGCCCCGATTGGGAAACTCCCAGCACCTTAGAGCTATCCCCAAAGTGCTCACAATGCGCTGCAGCGGCAAATCGCCAAGCAGCGCTGGCCATAAATCTCCCGAGTCCTCTTGCAAAAAAAATGCCCCGTAGATGACATTACTGCCCAAGATAACCAGCGCCTCTTGCTGGAGCAGATTCGTGGAATCTCTCATATGGGTATGAAGAACGATAGTGTTTGGTTTCGACCCGGGCGCGGACTGAAAACGTAATCCCGCCCAGCCGTGACAAATATTGGTGCCAAAGTAATTCTGCGCAGAAACCGTGCTCGGAAAGGCGAAGAAAGTTCTTTCTCCACCCTTCTTCTCCCGCAGGCGCGCGACCAGAAAGGCGAATTCGCTTTCAAGCAACCGCTTCAGCCTCTCCTTGGAAACATGCCTGCCCACCTGCCCATAGCGTTCATTGCTGACGGTCATGTCGTAGGCAGAGACGGTTTGTGACACCGTGCCGGACGTTGCCCCTACCCGGAAAAGCCATGCGGCGACTTCCTGGCCAGCACCAATCTCAGCTATTGTGCCGTAGGGGTGCCGCGCGAGGTTGAGGGTGAGCGCTTTTTGATGCGTATCCAGTGTGTCTTGCGGCATATCCAGTGAGGGAGTTTCTGTACGCTCTTACCTCTCCACTATTGGCGCTTCTTCTACGATGAAAGTGACACAGTTTGCTAAATCAAGAAACTTTTCCTCATCCGGCCGGATTATTTCCAGATAACGGGGTTCAGTAAAAGCTTTCTGCACGTCGTTTTCACTCTCAAACCAGATCTCCGCGATCCCATCGTACGCCGGGATGGCTTGGGGCGGAAAGACTGCGCTCAGACCTTGCGAAGTATGCGACTGGATATATTTGCGAAAATAACGGCTGAACTCCACCACATCCATGACCAAAGGCGCGTGTGTCTCTTCCCAATACTGGTGAAATTCTTCTACCGACATGCCCGGCTTACGGCGTAAACAAGCCATCAGTTTAACCATATTCGTATCTCCTTTTATCCATTCAACTTTGCTTCATCAAACGCGGTGCGAAGTCCCTACCAATCGTACCACCCTCGACTTCGAAGCAGAAGCCTCCACCAAGCCAGAAGGTAAGAAAGATGGGTTAGAGGTTGAAAACCCCACCACAGAGGACTTGATCAGCAGCTAAGCGCCCACGCCCTTTTTCACATATGCTTGCAGGTAACTCACGCCGGCGTAATGGACAGGAACGACTTTCCCCATACGCTGTTTCTGCGTAGGAAAGGCCGGGTGCCGCAAGAAACGACGGGTGAATTCAGCGATCTCATCAAAAGCGACGTCTAGATACACCAGGCAGCAAGCAAAATGAAGCAAGCGGGGGTGATAGAAGCCATGATTTCGTAAGAAAAACGTCGGGCGACGAAGAGTATGCAACAGCGGGATGATGTCATCATGATCTTTCATCCGGAAACGGCCGGTTTCCACACCAATCTGCCGGAAGTGAATCTTGCGAGCGAGGTGCCCTTCGCGTTCAATGACGGTGGTGTCTTCACCCAGTATGTTCACGCCGCGCGCTGCCGTCTTTCAGCTTTTCCGAGGAGCACCTCACCGGCAAGTGAAAGAGTCTCGGCGCTTAAGGTATGATTGATCCGGGCGTCATACGCAGCAGAAATCCGGTCCCAGCCCCACCATTTGGCGAGCATTTCAAGGACACTCTTGACCATGACCGATATCCGAATCCACATCGATGTACTGTCCCAGTTCTTTCCTTTTGCGTATTTTCATGGCTGACTCCCAACCTGCCTTACGTATTCCAATCTGGCACCCCTCAGTATCCTAGTGTCTCATCAAATCGTATAGCCACCGTTCGGACTCAACACTTGTCCTGTGACATAGGCAGCGTCGTCCGACGCTAGGTATAAATGCGCGCCGGCAATGTCTTCTGGTCTGCCCATTTTACGCATGGGAATACGACGAACAAAATAATCAACGACTTTGTTCGTTGCCGAACCTGTTCCTTGGCGCACCATAGGGGTCTCAATCAGGCCAGGCGCAACCGCGTTGACCGTGATCCCCGATCGCGCATACTCCCAGGCTAACGAACGCGTAAAGCCAATAATCGCCGCTTTCGCCGCGGCGTAATGGGCATTCTGCGGACCACCCGTCATCCCCGCAACCGAGGCAGTGTTAATGATACGACCCCATTCTGCCGCAACCATATCCGATACCACAGCTTGGGTGCACAAGAATGTGCCCTTCATATGGACGTCCAACATACGTTGCCACTCGTCGGGAGAGATATCGAGGAAATTTTTGATTTGGGCAATACCCGCATTATTGACCACAATAGTAATTGGCCCGAAGCGCTTGCGCGCCGTTGCTACTAAGGCATCTACCTCGTCCTTTTTGGACACATCAGCACACAGCGCGAGTGCCTTTTTCCGTCTCGATTCGCCATTGATCTGGGCCGCTACAGCTTCTGCCGCGCGCTGACTGATGTCCGCCACTATCACGCGTGCGCCTGCTTGGGCAAAGACATGAGCCGTTGCCTGCCCAAGCCCGGATCCAGCTCCTGTTATGAGTGCAATTTTTCTTTTGAGTCGCATATCAGCACCACTTCGTATACAGGCCACCGTTCGGACTCACAATCTGTCCCGTCATAAACCCAGCTTCCTCGGATGCCAGATACGCTGCAGCATAGGCAATATCTTCAGATCCACCCAACTTCCGCATAGGCACGG
>CAZXFE010000083.1:0-14933 GCA_964639795.1 uncultured Enterobacteriaceae bacterium
TGAGACATTCCTTCCTTCTGAAGTACAGATTTCGAGGATATGGCGCTATGCGGACCGATCCGACTCCGCTGGCTCAGAACCTTCCGGCTGTAATGGGTCGCACAGCATTCCCAGCAGTTGGTGTATGGTTCCACGCAAATCCTTACGCTCAACAATCAGGTCAAGCATGCCGTGCTCAAGAAGGAACTCTGCGCGCTGGAAACCGGGCGGCAGCTTCTCTCGAATAGTCTGCGCTATGACACGTGGGCCAGCAAAGCCAATCAAAGCGCCTGGCTCAGCAATATTGATATCACCCAGCATGCCCAGCGACGCCGCTACCCCACCAGTCGTCGGATCGGTCAGAACAGAGAGATAAGGCAGACGTGCGGCCCGCAAACGACCCAGAACCATATTGACCTTAGCCATCTGCATGAGCGAGAGTACACCTTCATGCATACGTGCACCGCCAGAAGCCGAGAAAAAAATAACAGGCAACCGCTCGACAAGCGCGTATTCCACGATGCGGGCCAGCTTCTCGCCAACCACTACTCCCATGCTGCCACCAATAAAAGTAAAATCGAAACAACCGAGGGCAACACCACGGCCCTCAATAGTCGCAACGCCGCACACCACAGCTTCTTCTCGCCCTGACCGACTGCTGGCGTCTGCGAGTCGCTTCACGTAGGGTTTCCGATCAGTAAAGGTCAGCGGATCGTTCGAATGGAGGTGCTGTTCGTGTTCGATGAATGAACCTCGATCAACAATGGTGAGGAGCCGTTGTTCGACTGTCAGACGTAGATGCGCCCCGCATTTAGGACAGATAAAGAGCCGCCGCTCAACTTCCTTTCGGAAAAGAATTTCTTGACAGGTAGAGCACTTGAGCCAAATGGCTTCTGTCTCCTCTTGCCCTGGTTTCCGTTCCTGCTCCGCCATGCCTCGTTCCCCGTAGACTAAGATTGTGGTGACGACACCCTCTGCTCGTCACCACTCATTGAGACAGTTGCCACACTGCATAAAGCAGATTTGAGTTGGGCGACAAACGCGCCAACGCGCTCAACCATATCCGCTTTCCCTAAAGATTGCTCAATAATCTGTGAAATCGCACTCCCAACAATCGCCCCGTCCGCAACTCCCGCAACCTGAGCTGCCTGCTCAGGCGAGGAAATACCAAATCCGACTCCGACCGGCACAGGCGATATCACGCGGATACGGCGCACCATATCGCCCAAGTCCGCCGGCAATGTCGTCCGTGCTCCTGTCACCCCGGTTACCGCAACATAATAGATAAATCCTCGTGCACGAGTCAGTACGGCTTGCGCTCTAGCCAGGGAACTTGTAGGCGCAAGCAGAAAAATCATATCCAGATCATACAGGTCGGTTGCCCACTTCAGCTCATCGGCTTCTTCGGGCGGCAAGTCCACACACAAAACGCCATCGACCCCAGCCCGGCGGGCATCCAGTGCAAACCGCTCTCCGCCATACCGAAAAATCGGATTGTAATATCCCATAAGAAGAATTGGAACCGAGAGCGACTGCCGTAATCGACTGACTAAACCGAGTATATTCGACAGAGAAGTCCCATTTCGTGCGGCACGTTCCGCAGCCCGCTGCAGCGTTGGTCCGTCGGCCATAGGATCGGAAAATGGTACTCCAAGCTCGATGATATCTGCTCCCTGACGCACCATCTCCTGGACGAGGGCAAAGGTGGTTTCAATATCAGGATCACCCGCAGTAAGGAAAGGGATAAGCGCCACCTCACCACGTGCCCGTAAGTCGATAAAGGTCTGAGCAATTCTCGTCATACGCCTGGTTCCCCGAGGAAACGGGCTACGCTTTGCAAATCTTTATCCCCGCGACCAGAAATATTGATCACCACAATGGTATCTGATGGTAGTTGAGGCACCAGGGTCGCCGCATACGTCACTGCATGGGCGCTTTCCAAAGCAGGGATAATTCCCTCGGTCTCGGCCAAAAGCTGCATGCCCTCAACCGCCTGCGTATCTTCGGCCGTGACATACTGAATCCGCTGTTGGTCGTTCCAATAGCTCAGTTCCGGCCCAACGCCGGGGTAGTCCAACCCTGGGGCAAGAGAGTGGGTTGCCGCAATAAGCCCCGTCTCATCTTGCAATAGATACGTCTTACTGCCGTGCAGGACACCGATTTGACCGTTGGTAATAGACGCCGCATTTTGCCCTTCTCCCAATCCTCCGGCTTCCACACCAATCATCCGTACCGTCGGGTCTGTCAAGAACGGGGCAAACAAGCCCATCGCGTTACTGCCGCCACCAACACAAGCGATGAGGTAGTCAGGAAGACGTGCTTCCTTTTTCCGGATTTGCTTTTTTGTCTCACGGCCAATGACAGACTGGAAGTCCCGTACGAGCATAGGATACGGGTGGGGGCCAGCCACTGTTCCAATAATGTAGAACGTATTCTGGACCTGGGTGATCCAGTCACGTAAGGCCTCATTCATGGCGTCTTTCAGGGTCTGACTGCCACTTTTTACCTCGCGCAGTGTTGCCCCTAGCAACCGCATCCGGAAGACGTTCGGAGCTTGACGAATGACATCTTCACCGCCCATAAAGACTTCGCACTCAAACCCAAGCAAGGCAGCAACGGTTGCGGTTGCCACCCCATGCTGGCCAGCACCGGTTTCAGCGATCAACCGGTGTTTCCCCATACGTTTTGCTAAGAGCGCTTGGCCAATCGTGTTATTGATCTTATGCGCTCCTGTATGGCACAAATCTTCGCGTTTTAAATAGACCTTTGCGCCGCCAAGACGTTCTGTCAGTCGTGCGGCATACGTGAGCGGAGTCGGTCGGCCCACATACTCATGTTGCAAGTCCCGCAACGCACGCTTAAAGGCAGGATCTCGTCGGCATTGCCGATAGACCTCTTCGAGCTCGATCAGGGCTGGCATGAGGGTTTCCGCAACATACCGGCCCCCATATGCCCCAAAATGTCCCTGTTTATCCGGCAGTCTTGGCATTGTGGATGAAAGCGTGTAGTTTTTCTACGTCTTTACGCCCTGGTGCGGATTCCACACCACTGGCGACATCGACACCCCACGGCTTCACGGTTCGGACCGCCTCAGCGACATTCTCAGGCGTTAATCCCCCAGCCAGAATCGTGCGCTCAAGAAATGGAATGGGCAAAGATGCCGCTTGTTCCCAGGCAAACGTTTTACCCGTCCCTCCGTATCGGCCCGGTCTATACGTGTCAAGCAGGACATAGTCCGCCTGAGACAGTGCGACAAGTTCTGCAAGTTCTGCAGGCCTTAAATGCTCTGAAAGGTCTAACAGTGACTCATCCTGCTGTACACGCACGGCCTGGATAGTCTGTACCGACCATCCCTCCAGGGCAGTCGCATCCTCATCCCCATGAAACTGGATGGCGTCCAGCTCCAGGGATTCGACGAGAGCGGCAATCCCTGTACGCGCAGCATTTACAAAAACGCCCACGCACAGCACATGATCGGGAAGGACAGCTCTGATATCCTTAGCTGTCGTTTCAGAAACAGCACGTCGACTCTGAGGATAAAAGTTCAGTCCAATGAGGTCAGCGCCTGCCTGGACGGCGTACTGGGCATCAGCCACACTAGTGAGGCCACATATTTTCACACGAACGGACATAATGCATTTAGGAGACACGGACTAACAAGCTCCGCAGTGGAATACCGGGATCCGAAGCAGCCATGAAGGTCTCACCAATGAGAAAAGCCCGGACACCCTGTGCTTCCAGTCGATCTAATTGGCCTGTGGTTGAAAGCCCGCTCTCAGAGACAACATAAACATCCGGCGGTAGGTCTCGAACAAGTCGTTCGCTCGTTTCAATAGTCGTGCGAAACGTGAACAAGTCACGATTGTTGATACCGAGCAACTGTACCCCACAGGCCAGCGCTCGTTCCAGCTCTTGCTCGTCATGTACCTCTACCAAGCAGTCAAGCTCGAGCGTTTTTGCGAGACCGCTCAATTCTTGTATTTGCGCATTTTCGAGTATAGCCGCAATGAGCAATATGGCACTCGCCCCGAACGCACGAGCTTCATAGACTTGGTAGTCATCAAACATAAAGTCTTTTCTGAGCAACGGTAACGTCACATGCCGACGGATATTTTGGAGGTAGCCGAGACTGCCCTGGAAAAACTTCTTTTCCGTGAGAACCGAGATCGCTGCTGCGCCTGAAGCGGCATATATTTTCGCCAGAGCAAGCGGGTCAAAATTCTCACGGATAATGCCTTTGGAGGGAGATGCCTTCTTCACTTCTGCAATAATAGTGCGGCCAGACCAAGATTGAAGTGTTTTCAGAAAGCCCGGAGCAGGCGCATGGAACAGCGGTAGATCTTGGAGTTGGGTACGCGATAGGGTTTGTTTTTGGACAGCGAGTTCTTCTCGCTTATAAGCGACAATATCGTCGAGAATCATACTGTTTCCACATGCGTCAACGGGATCAAGCGTTCAAGCGTCCGCGCAGCAGCTCCGCTGTCAACCGTTTTCTCAGCGAGTTGCACTCCAGCCAGCAATGAATCCGCGGCGTCTCCAGCGTAGAGAGCCGCTCCAGCATTGAGCAGTACGATGTTTCGGTGAGGCCCCGGCGCTCCGGCTAATACCGATAGAATAATGTCAGCCGACTCCTGAGCACTCGAGACTTGCAGCTCTGCCAACTCGCAGCGCGGGAAGCCAAAGTCTCCCGGATCGATGCTGAACGACTGGACTCCTTGCGGCCCCCACTCCGAAACGCTCGTTGGGCCAGTAAGAGAAATTTCGTCTAGCCCGTCGTCTCCATGGACCACCAAGGCATGCGCGCTTCCCAACCGCCCCAGCGCTTCAGCCAACGGCTGCACCCAGCGCCGGTCAAATACTCCGATGAGTTGATATCGCGCCCCAGCCGGATTCGTCAGCGGTCCGAGAATATTGAACACCGTCCGTATTCCGATTTCTCGACGCGGCCCAACCGCATGCCGCATAGCCCGATGAAAAGCAGGGGCGAATAAGAATCCGAACCCAACCTCGCGCATGCAGTATTCCACTCGCTCTGGAGACAGCTCGATACACGCCCCGAGCGTTTCCAGAACATCCGCTCCCCCGACGCTCCCAGACATCGCCCGATTGCCATGCTTGGCCACACACAGACCCGCCGCGGCAACAACAAAGGCTGAACAGGTCGAAATATTAAACGTATGACAGCCATCACCACCGGTGCCACATGTATCGACTATTATCCGCCCCGGACGAACTGGAGTCGCCATAGCGCGCATAGCACGAGCTGCTCCTGAGATCTCGGCAACCGTTTCGCCTTTAATATGCAGAGCAGTCAGGAAAGAACCTATCTGGGCCGGCGTAGCTTGTCCGTCCATCAAATCAGTTATGGCCTTGTGCATCTCTTCTTGTGTGAGATCAATGCCAGAGGTCACGCGAATAATGGCATCTTTGAAAGTCATAGCTGCACCAATCGTGTCTTAATCCGAGACGAGATACGCCTGCGCGAATTTTCCTTCTCGCCGGAAGCGGGATGCCAAGAGCTGCGCCGATTTTTGCGTGAACTTCCCCACCCGGATGCGATACCAGACTTCCCCATGACGGGTAATCGTGTTCACTGCTGTGGCATGCCCTTGTCTGCGCAGCTCTGCTGCAATGTGTTGAGCCGTGTGCCGCTTTTTCGTGACGTGGACCTGGATACTCCAGGTCCCCGAGCCTATTCCCGATTCTTTCTGAATCTCCGGCTTGGCCGCACTCTGAGAGACCACCGGCTCCGGGGCTACACCTAGCCGGTGGTCTCTCAGCTGGGTTGCTAGGGGGGGAGTCGGCGCAGATACGGGCTGCGGAGAAGGACGCTGTGACTGGGCTACCTGTTTTGAGGGATGTTTCTCCACAAGAGGGAGGGGTAGTAGTGACGCCGGGGGCAGAGAGACATCGTCAGAAGCAATGATGGGAAAGCGGACCGTACGCGTTTCCTGAGCCGTCTTGTACGCTTGCACTTCTTTTCCTATGTATACCCCGAAAGCAAAAACAAGCAAGAAACTAATCGAGGCACTCAGGAACAAGATACATCCTTCGAGGAAGTTAAAATGGAAGGCATAGTATCGCTCCGGCATGGATATCCTCCCTCTCTCTGGTTCCCCATACGACAAAGGGGGAGCATTGCTCCCCCTTTTTTTCTAATCCGAATTGATTCCTTCCGTTTTCCCCGCTACCACCTGACGCCAATGCTACGCTTATGAATTCGCAGCACTTCCTTCCTCGGTCGATGGGCCAGCCCCACGTTCGGTAAATTCAACAAGAGAAATGGGAGCGGCATCCCCTCGACGCGGCCCTATTTTGAGTACACGCGTATACCCACCAGAACGGCTCTGAAAGCGAGGGGCCACCTCGTCAAATAACCGCTGAACGAGCCTGCGACTCCCGAGATACGCAAAGGCCAAACGACGCGCATGCACGGAATTCTTTTTGCCTAAGGTTACTATGCGGTCTGCCCATCGACGCAGCTCTTTCGCTTTCGCGTCAGTCGTCTGTACTTGTTCACGCAGCAGCAGTGCTTTGACTAAATTGCGCATGAGGGCTTTTCTATGTGCGGCTGTACGATTCAGTTTCCGCCCTGTTTTAAGATGTCGCATGTCCAAATTTCCCTTGTTTCGCCCCCTGCCTATACAGGGTCCCCCTCACGGGAGGCCCGCATACTGTCTAGCTCCTCCCGAGTAGGAAGTTCCTCCAGGTGCATGCCCAGCTCCAGCTCCATCTCGTGCAAGAGGTCTTTAATCTCGTTAAGTGATTTTCGGCCGAAATTCTTGGTTTTCAGCAATTCGGGCTCACTCTTGACGATGAGTTCTCCGACGTAACGCAGATCAGCGCTTTGTAAACAGTTGGCAGAACGGACCGAGAGATTGAGATCTTCTATGGGGCGGAAGAGATTTTCATTCGGCGGGGGCTGTTCTTCTTGGCCCGCCCGCTCCTCAGGGCCTTCTCCATCTTTTGCTGGACCAGAAAAGATCGTCATCTGATCCTGGACAATACGGGCAGCAGAAGCAACTGCTTCTCTGGGGTCAATGCTCCCATCTGTCCATACCTCTAGCGAGAGATGTTCATAGTCAGTCCGCTGTCCTACGCGGGCATTGGTCACCGTCACATTGACCTTACGGACAGGAGAAAATACGGCATCAAGCGGGATCGTTCCAATGGGATCCTCTTCAGATTTATGCCGCTCAGCCACAACATATCCGCGGCCTGTACTCAACTCCGCTTCTATCTCAAGTTGCGCGTCTTTCCCCAGCTGGGCAACATGGACTTCAGGGTTGAGAATAACGACATGGGGGCCGACGGAAAGGTCACCGGCAGAAACATCCCTTGCCCCACGCACCTTGAGGGTGGCCGTTTCCGTATCGCTGTCGCGGAGTCGGAATCGGACTTCTTTCAGGTTGAGTAACAGGTCAGTGACATCTTCCGTCACTCCAGGAATGGTGGAAAATTCATGGACGACATCTTGAATGCGCACCTTGGTAATGGCCGCCCCGGATAGCGAGGCTAATAGGACCCGCCTTAACGTATTCCCTAGGGTCGAGCCAAATCCACGCTCAAAGGGTTCACCAATGAAACGGCCGTATGTTGAAGTCAAGGTTTTCTCTTCAACATCAAGTGTCTTGGGCTTAACGAGGTCACGCCAACTCTCCTGCATGCTGCTCCCTCTTTCGTCTTGTATCCGTACCCAACCCTGCCCTACACGTCACATCGCTACGTTAGACTTTCGAGTACAACTCTACAATCAATTGTTCATTAACCGGCAAAGTAATTTCGGCCCGTTCGGGTAACGCCCGGACGCGTCCGATAAACGAGTCCATTTGGACCTCAAGCCATTCCGGAACCCCACGCCGCTGAGCGAGTTCAGCAGATTCTTGGATCCGGGCAATTTTGCGACTCGCCTCGCGGACCTGGACCTCATCTCCCGCTTTCACAGAATACGAGGGGATCGTCACCCGTCGTCCGTTAACAAGGAAGTGCCCATGTCGGACAAGCTGACGGGCCTCTGAACGTGAGGTGGCGAATCCCATACGATACACCATATTATCAAGTCGACTCTCTAGCAGCACGAGAAGATTTTCACCAGTGATCCCGTGTCGACGCTCCGCGCGCGCAAAGAGTCGGCGAAATGGGCCTTCGAAAGCGCCGTAGATGCGCTTCAATTTTTGTTTTTCTCGTAACTGGACATGATACTCCGTCGGCTTCCGGCCCCGCGCTTGACCATGCTGTCCAGGCGGATAGCCTCGTCTTTCGATCCCACATTTATCGGTATAACACCGTTCGCCTTTGAGGAAGAGTTTGAGCCCCTCCCGGCGACATAGGCGACAAGCCGGTCCTCTATATCGTGCCACAAAAACCTCCAAATCCTTGCACTAGTCTGATGACATCCGATCCGTTATCTTAGACACGACGACGCTTTGGGGGCCGACAGCCATTATGAGGGATGGGCGTCACGTCTCGAATGAGGCTGACCGAAAAGCCGGCGGACTGGAGGGCGCGCAGGGCAGATTCTCTCCCTGCTCCAGGCCCTTTCACATGCACCTGAACCGAGCGCATACCGGAATCGACAGCCTTACGTGCCGCGCTTTCGGCCGCCATTTGTGCAGCAAACGGCGTCCCTTTGCGCGATCCTTTAAATCCAACACTGCCCGCACTGGCCCACGCAACAACATTCCCTTGCGGGTCAGCAATCGTTACGATCGTATTATTGAAAGTCGAATGAATATTGACGACCCCTTCTGGGACGTTCCTTCGAATCTTCTTCTTCCGCGCTGCAGCGCGGTCGCCAGCTTTTGCCATGCATCTCTCCTCACCTTTGCCAGGTACTACTTCGGCGTAGGTGCAACCTTCCTTCCGGAGACTGTCCGGCGAGGCCCTTTCCTGGTCCGGGTATTATTTTTTGTCCTCTGGCCTCGGACCGGCAGGTTGCGTCGATGCCGCAATCCCCGGTACGCACCAACGTCAATATAGTGCTTGATGTGGCTTCCCACCTCCCGCCGTAGGTCACCCTCAACCCGATACTCTTGGTCGATAACACGCCGTATGTTTGCGATCTCATCATCGGCCAGAACATCAGAATTGGTATCTACACTCACTCCCGCTTCCGCTAAAATCTTGAGAGCAGTCACCCTACCGATACCGTAGATGTAAGTGAGGCCGATACCAATCTTCTTATTGCGCGGCAATTCTATCCCAGCAATACGCGCCATACTATTTCTCCGTCTTCTTCACTCCGTTTGAACGGACCTGCGTTTAGCCCTGCCTCTGTTTATGCCGAGGGTTTTCGCAAATGATACGGATAATCCCCTTGCGTCGAATGATTTTGCACTTTCGACACATCGCTTTCACTGAAGCACGAACTTTCATAGGAACCTCATTCTCTTTCTCTGCCAGCAATCCGGCAATATCGTGTGGGGTGCCCCTAAATCCGGCTTAAAACGGCTGGGCCGTCAGCAGTAATGGCAACCGAGTGTTCAAAGTGTGCGGAGATGCTGCCATCTTTTGTGACGGCAGTCCATCCATCATCTAACATCGCAACTTCCGCACCGCCCATATTTACCATAGGTTCAATGGCAATAACCATTCCTTCGCGGAGACGGACTCCTCGATTTTTCCTACCATAATTCGGGACCGGCGGATCTTCGTGCAATCTGCGCCCTACCCCATGACCCACAAACTCTCGGACGACAGAAAATCCTGCTCTCTCAACACACTCTTGGACTGCCGCAGAGATATCACCCAGGCGATTTCCTACACAGGCATTATTCATCCCAATTTCAAGAGCGGTCGAGGTTGTGTCTAATAGCTGCTGGACAGAGCTATCCACTTTCCCAATCGCGAAAGATACTGCAGCGTCGCCATAAAACCCTTTATACACTACACCAAAATCCAAGCTGACAATATCCCCATCTTTAATAGTCCGATTTAGAGACGGGATGCCATGTACGATTTCATTATTGAGCGAAATGCAGATTGTCGCAGGAAAAGGGACAGAGCCATTCCGTATAGTATATCCCTTAAACGCAGATTTTGCTCCTCGTTGCCGAATGTATTCCGCCGCCATTCGATCAATTTCACCTGTTGTAATACCCTGACGGACCTGTTGCCGCAGTTCTGCAAGAATCTCGGAAACAATACGATTGGCAACCCGCATCGTTTCTATCTCTTCCGGAGACTTAAGAAAAATCATCGAAGGGAGAAATCGAACCAGAAAATCGTAGCCGTTTTTCGGAGAAGGAAATTCCTTACTGCTTCGTCCACCTCTTTCTCCCTATCCACGTCGTCCTCTGACACGGCCACGCTTCATAAAACCGTCATAATTACGCATAATCAACTGGGTTTCAATCTGGGACACGGTATCCAGTGCAACCCCAACAACAATCAGCAGTGCAGTCCCGCCAAAGAAAAACGGCACATTAAAGGCCCCAACCAATAGGTTGGGCAAAACGCAAACGATCGCGACATAAATGGCCCCAGTCAAGGTAATTCTACTGAGGACACGGTCGATATAGTCTGCAGTCCGTTGCCCGGGACGAATGCCTGGTATGAATCCACCATTTTTTTTCATATTGTCCGCGACGTCGACAGGATTGAACACAACTGCAGTATAGAAATAGCAAAAGAAGATAATCATCGCGACATAAGTAAAATTGTAGACCGAACTACCCGGAGTCAGAAGGTTTGCAACTGTCTGCGCCCACGGATGTTCGGCAAAACCGGCAATTGTGGCCGGGAAAATCAAGACTGAAGAGGCGAAAATCGGCGGGATAACACCGGCCGTATTCACTTTGAGCGGGAGATGCGAACTCTGACCACCATAGACCCGCCTACCAATAACACGTTTCGCATATTGCACAGGAATCCGCCGCTGCCCGCGTTCCATAAAGATAACAGCAGCAACTAATGCAGCCATTCCTACCAGCAGCACGAGGAGCAAAAGGATACCGAGCTCCCCTTCCCGAACGAACTCCGTGGTCGCCGTTACAGCCGAAGGAATACTGGAAACAATCCCGGCAAAGATAATAAGTGAGATACCGTTTCCAACTCCCCGTTCCGTAATCTGTTCCCCTAGCCACATGATAAAAGCAGTCCCAGCGGCAAGGGTAATCATCGTCATGAGACGGAATTCCCAGCCTGGGTTAAAGACGACCGAACTACCCCCTGGTGCCTGAATCTGCTCAAGCCCAATACTAATAAATAACCCCTGAAGCAATGCTAATCCGACCGTACTGTAACGCGTATACTGTGTGATCTTCCGTCGGCCCTGTTCTCCCTCTTTTGACAAGCGTTCAAGCGTTGGAAGAACCACCGTGAGAAGCTGAAAAATGATTGAGGCACTGATGTAGGGCATAATGCCCAGTGCGAATATGGAAAACCGCTCCAGCGCCCCGCCCGAGAAGAGGTTGACCATACCAAATACGGTGCTAGCCGCCTGTTCAAAGAAGGCGGACAGGGCTTCTCCATCAATGCCCGGAGTCGGAATCGCGACCCCCACACGGTAGATCGCGAGTAAGGCGAACGTAAAGAGGAGGCGGCGCCGGAGATCAGAAATCTTTGCCGCATTCTGTAACCCTTCGAGCATGGCTAGCCGACCTCGGCCGCCCCTCCAAGAGCGGCGATTTTTTCGCGCGCCTGAGCACTGAAAGCGTGTGCTTTGATCGTCAGCGCTTTAGTCAGCTCACCTTTGGCCAGAATTTTTACTTTCTTCTTCCGTCCACGGACAAGTCCCATGCTGCGGAAAACCTCCAGGTCTATGACCGCACCCGTCTCGAAGCGTTCAAGGCTACCAAGATTAATGATAGAATATTCTTCTCGGAAGGGGTTATGAAACCCGCGCTTTGGTAGCCTACGGGAGAGCGGCATTTGCCCCCCTTCGTACCCCGGAGGAATATTCCCCCCGGCGCGTGCCCCGCTGCCTTTATGCCCCCTACCTGCAGTTTTGCCAAGTCCGGAGCCGGGACCGCGACCGACCCTTTTTCTATTTTTCATCGCACCGGCGGCGGGCTTGAGATTGCTAAGATCCATATTCATTTTGTTCATCTACCTCAATCAGATGTAGCACCCGCTGAATCATCCCTTGCAGGGAGGGGGAGTCATGGCGGAGCACGGTTTTTCCAAGCCGATTCAAGCCGAGACCGCGCAAAGTTTCCCGCTGACGCCTCGTGCCGCCTATGCCACTCCGCTTGAGCGTGATGGCTAAGACTTTTCCCTGCCCGCTGTCTGCCATGACCTACCCTTTCATCTCGGCGAGGCTTTTTCCTCTGCGCTGTGCTACTTGTTCAGGAGCATCCAGACTTTCGAGCGCGACCAGCGTAGCCTTCACCGAATTATGCGGATTGGTAGAGCCAAGACATTTGGTGAGCGCATTCCGCACTCCGGCGAGTTCCATCACAATCCGAACTCCTCCGCCAGCAATCAGGCCGGTTCCTCGCGAGGCTGGCTTGAGCAATACTTTCCCGGCACCATGTCTCCCAACCACCTCGTAAGGTAAGGTATCGTCTACGAGTGGAACTCGTATCAGTGATTTCTTCGCCTGCTCAACACCCTTGCGAATGGCTTCGGGCACTTCGTGTGCTTTTCCCAGCCCATACCCAACATGTCCAGCCCCATCTCCGGCCACCACGACAGCACTAAAACTGAAGCGGCGACCCCCTTTGACCACTTTACTCACACGGTTAATGTGGACAACTTTCTCCTGGATATCGAGATCGTCCGGGTTAATCTGATCGTCTCGGGCCACTATCCGCCTCCTTAGAATTGCAAACCAGCCTCCCGTGCACCCTCAGCAACTGCACGGATTCGGCCATGAAAGAGAAACCCATTGCGATCAAACACGACGGTACGTATGCCTTGCTCTTGGCATTTCTTGGCAATCACATGCCCCACTTCTTTTGCAGCGGAGACTGTTGCCGTTTTCGCTTTGACATCGGCTTTAAGCTCGGCAGACAGCGTTGACACTGCGGCCAGCGCGCGGCCACTCTCATCCGAAATAACCTGAGCGTAGAGATGTTTATTACTGCGATACACGCAGAGGCGCGGCCGCAGCTCTGTCCCCCGAACCTGTCTCCGGATACTTCTTCGACGGAGTAAACGGCTCCGTTTGCGAGGGTTCATCCCTGCCATATCTTCTTATCCTCCAGTGGTCGCGGCCGTCTTCCCGGCCTTTCTACGCACTCTTTCATCCACATATCGAATTCCTTTGCCTTTATAGGGTTCCGGCGGACGCAGCCGACGAATGGACGCCGCCACTTCCCCAACAAGTTGCTTATCAATTCCTTCAATCTTAATAAGCGTCTGGCGGTCAACCTGTGCACTCACACCAGGCGGAAGCTGGAAGATGATGGGATGTGAAAATCCGAGGCTCAGCTGTATCGTATCCTTTACCGTATCCGCTCGATACCCGACTCCATTGATCTCTAAACTCTTAGAAAACCCAGCAGAAACGCCCTGGAATGCATTGGCGATTAGCCTTCTCGTTAAACCCAGTAGCTCTTTGGATCGACGTGATTCGTCTGATCGACTCAACGTCACCGATCTATCGGCAATTTCCACTGCCAGCACTGGATCGACGGCCACATGCAATTTACCCTTCGGCCCCTCTACAGTCAGGGCTACTTGGTCATGTACCACTTTCACTTTATCGGGTACGGCAATCGGCTTGTGCCCAACACCAGGCATGAGTTATTTCCTTACTTGCTGTATAATCTTTCTGCTCTACCATACACTGCACAAGACTTCTCCACCAACATGAAGGCTACGGGCTTCACGGTCAGCAAGGACACCTCGGGAAGTGGAAAGAATATTCACACCTAGGCTGTTGCGTACAGTCGGAATAGCATCCGCCTTCACATAGGTTCGCAGGCTCGGCTTACTGACACGCTTCAACCCGTGCAGAGCTGGTTGGCCGGCGGCATCATACTTTAGTCTAATCTTTAGGTGCGGAAATCCCTCTTTTTCGCCAACACGATAATCCTGGATGAACCCCTCCGCCACCAAGATTCCTACCACCGCCTCTTTTACGCGTGATCGAGGAACCGAGACATATTCCTTACGGGCACGAAGGGCGTTGCGCACACAGGTCAAGAGATCCGCGATAGGGTCAGTTTGCATACAGCTCTTTCCTACCAGCTGGCCTTCGTCATACCAGGAATCTGGCCCTTTAGGGCATAACTTCGCAGACAGATACGGCACATGCGAAACCGGCGATAAAATCCTCGGGAGCGGCCACATAATGGGCAACGGTTATATGCGCGGACGTGAAATTTAGGCTTCCGTTGCGCTTTGACGCGTAAACATGTTCGTGCCATAGGTTCTAACTCCGAAAAGGCATGCCCAGGGCACGTAGCAACGTACGTCCCTCAGCATCTGTTTTAGCTGTTGTCACCATAGTAATAGTGAATCCTTTGATCTGCTCGACTTTGTCAAGGTTTATCTCTGGGAAAATACTATGTTCCCGGATACCAAGCGAGTAGTTGCCCCGACCGTCAAAAGAACGATCTGATATTCCCCGGAAGTCTCGGACGCGGGGGAGCGCAACACTGACTAAGCGGTCAAAAAACTCATACATCCGCTCCCCCCGTAACGTCACTGCAAGCCCGATCGTCATGCCTTCACGCAGCTTAAAGTTAGCAATGGATTTATGGGCTCGTGTCACAACAGGCTTTTGTCCCGCAATGAGCCCAATTTCTTCAACGCTACTTTCAAGCAATTTGGTATTTGTGGCAGCCTCACCGAGTCCCATATTGATCACAATTTTCGTGAGGCGAGGGACCTGCATAATATTGGCGTACCCTAGCTCCTGCTTAAGAGTGGGCAGCATCTGCGTATAGTAAAGATCTTTAATGCGGGCCATATTTCTCAGTCCAGCACATTCCCGGTGCGACGACTCACACGCATTTTTCGTCCATCAACGATCTTGAAACCTACACGCGTAGGACGTCCATCCT
>CAZXFE010000084.1:0-14830 GCA_964639795.1 uncultured Enterobacteriaceae bacterium
AAAAATACAGAAGTTTCTCTTTGGATAGGGTCAAGCCGGCTTCTTCATATGCCTCCCGGACGGCAGCTTGCCTTGCTGTCGCAAGCATGTCGTCCGGCGCATTGGGCGACTGGTCTTCCGGATCGATATGGCCACCCGGGAAGACCCAGGCTCCGCCATGAAAAGCTATTTTCGAGTTCCGGCGTAATAAGAGTGCCTCTATGCCGCTATCTGCATCTCGGACAACAATAACCGTGGCAGAGGGTGCCGCCGGTGGAGAGGTCACATGTTCGGACATAGACCGAATGTATCTTGATTCAGGTTATCTGGATAGATCGAAGTTAGCCGATCTCCCTCACCAAACCGTCTCTAAGGAGTGACTGCATCTGTCAAATAACTAGCAAGCAATTGGCAAAAAGAGGCTCAGAGCACCGCGTGACGATCTCTGGGCCTTTTCCTCTTTCAATCTTTCAAATTATGCCGCTTTCCTCTTAGTCGTCCTCTTTCTGACGGTGACCCTCTTCTTTGAGGCTGTTCTCTTCCGAGATGCAGCCTTCTTCTTCGAGGCGTCATGCGCTTGTTGCATGCGACGAATCTCTTCCCAACCAAGATAGCCGGTAAACTCGTCTTTCCCAAAGAAGATGACCGGACCGTCACACATGAACAGGTATTCTGTATCTTCCAGCGCTTCGGTGGCCCCGTGTACCATGCCGTTCGCTTCATGGACATAGTCCCCAGCGTTAAAAGTGCCGCCGCGTACTTTGAGCTTGCCATACAGAATGTACGTATGCGCAGAGCTCAGGTGCTTATGCGGAGGTGCAACATAACCCTTCAGCCAGCGGAAGTGCACCAGCCAACGGCCGCTTTCTTCTCCAGTCCAAAGGACCTTCATAAACGCCCGTTTGGGATCGCCCGGGTTCGGGATCCAATCTTGGTCCGAAGACTGGGTAATGGTATCCATCAATTCGCTATTAATCGGGCGAATATCTTGTGGTAGTGGCATACTGGCCTCCTTTTGGGGAATTGTCTTTTGCAGCCTGCTCCCTTCTACATGCCTGTATCTGTGCTGGGATGCAACGCTTTAAAGAATAGAGCCCCTACCCTTTTCCAGTATAGCAACTCCCGATAGAGTGGGCAGACTATCACAAGAGGAGACAACGGCAATGAACGAAATCGATTTTAGCGACAAAACTGTTTTGGTTATCGGTGGATCGAGCGGCATTGGAAACGGTATTGCCTGGCAGTTTCGCGATCACGGTGCACAGGTTTTTGTGTGCGGCACCCGGCCGTCGGCCGTAGACTATGCAGACGAGGAAGGGTCGGACCTCACCGGCTTAACCTATTTTCAGTGGGATATATCGAGCGATAGCAGTGTGGAAGCGCTGCAGCCGCCCTTTGACTCGCTGGACGTCCTCGTTGCCTCACAGGGTATCGTGGCGTATAAGCGGGCCGAGTTTCAAATGCCAACGTTTCGGAGTGTGCTGGATGTTAATCTGATGAGCGTTATGAGCAGCTGCACCAAGTTCCACGATATGCTGGCAAAGACACACGGCTCGATTATTATGCTCGGCTCTGGAGCCAGCTTTTTTTCCGTGCTGGGCAATCCCGCCTACAGTGCCAGCAAGGGCGCTTTGGTAACATTAACCAAAACGCTCGCGGAGGCCTGGGCTGGGGATGGCATTCGCGTCAACGGCATTGCGCCGGGACTCATTGCAACAAAGATAACTAAAGTCACCTGGGGACATCCTCGCAGATACGAGGATTCGCTCGAATCTATCCCTATGAAGCGCTGGGGAACGCCCGAGGATATGGGCGGCATCGCACTTTTTCTGGCGTCTTCGCTGTCGTCCTATCTGACGGGCCAAATGCTGATCGCTGATGGTGGCATGAGTCTTGGACTCTAACAGCACCCGCTTCCTGCTCCAGCATCTACTCCAGCATCTCGGCACTCCCCCATACAAAATTCAGGGCCGTGGCGCCGTTTGTAGTTGTGACCGTATGCGTACACCCGTTGGGTCGATAGCTCAGGTTGCCGGTAGGAACTGGACCGGATTCATCCGCGTTTTCGCCTTCAATTAAGAAGATGAGTTCATCCCCGTTATGGCGATGCAGCGGTAGGACCGCGCCCGGCTCAAATCGGGCGAGTGCCACTCGACGCTCGGCAGTCTTATCTTCCCAAATGTGTTTGAGGCGAATGCCTGGACGCGCTGCGACCCACTCCAGCTCACTTAGTGTAAAGATCTGAGACGGTGGAGCATCGCCGCGCTCTGTCGTGAGCTCTATGCCACCCGTCAAGACGGCAATCGCAGTTGCTCCGGTTGTACTGGAAATGGTATGCACGCAGCCGTTTGGTCGATAGCCCATATTGCCTGCAGTTATTGTCCCAAACTCGTCGGACAGGGATCCTTCAATGATGTAGACCAACTCATCACCAATGTGCTGATGGGTCGGCATTTTCAGGCCAGGCGCTATCCGCGTCATAATTGCCAGCCTATTGGTTTCTTCGTCGGCCCACAGGTTGCGTGCCTGCACGCCCGGCAGTCGTTCCTGCCATTCATAGTCATTAACGGCAATAAGTCGTGAGTGCGGACCATTCTGCGTTGCTGCCATATACCCTCCTGTGGCGGAGACGGGGGCGCGCCTGAAAAGCGTACAAGCGTCGGCCTGGATACCTGCTTTCGTAGGTATGACCAAAAGGCCCGTCACTCCCGTGGAAACAGGAATCCAGGGGAAGGGGTCGGCGCGCTGACCAAGTTCTCCAGGCAGTTTTGTTCTGCATTCTCAATGGGAGCGGCTCGTCAGTGATTTGGGTGGACCGGCGGCGTGGTCTCACTCATCTTCGAGGTTACTTCCTCATCCGACATGCTATACACGGCTTCCCCTCCCGGCGGGAACTGCATCGGCGGGTTATTCAAATCCACCTCGGGGTTCGCAACCTTACCGCCTTGGGATTCGAATGCAGGCGGACTTTTATATGTCTCTAACTCTTCTAGGTTAATGCCGTTCAGTTTTACCACTTCAGGATCAATCCAGGATTCGGCATCTATCGCTTCCCCCTCGGAGGTCGCGAATTCGAGCATCATCCCTTCGGGCCCAGCAAAATAGATCGACTTGCAAAAGCCGTGATCCAGCGGACCCATGACCCAGTGTCCGTGCGAACGTACGCGATCACGCATGGCGAGCAGGTCCTCTTCGGTATCGACATTCATCGCCAAGTGCTGCGCCGTACCGGGCGCCACGAGGCCCGCTGTCCAGCTGGGGTGGGATACGCCCATTTGGGCTTGGATCTCACCGCTCTCGGGTCCTTGGACAAAGGCAATCGACGAGCTGTCACCCATCTTCACAAAGCCGTGAAAAGTGTTCTTCACCCCGTGCATCCAATACAGTGCAACCAGCTCCATACCGACAACTTGTGTAAAAAACTCGATTTGTCCCTTCATATCCTTGGTGCAAATCGCGAGATGATGAACGCCATTTGGTAAGCCCATAGTCTCCCCTCCCTCTTGAATTAGTGTGCTGCCTGCAGCATCCCACTTGAGTTCTAATGAGTCAAGCGTAAAACAAAAATCAGTCTTCAATACGGACATCGCCGGCATCAAAGTCCGAACCCAGCGCCACCCGGCGAACGGCCTCCGAGCAAGCGGGTTGATGTCCTACAGCTTCATTTGGAGCCGGCCGTTCGGCAACCGTATTCGTCAGCCGGCCTAAACCGGAAACCTCAACTTCAATGACATCTCCTGGCTGCATAGGCCGTGAATTGGCCGGGGTCCCGGTGAGAATCATATCACCCGGCAACAGGGTCATGTGCCGACACAAATCAGCCAGCTGGTAATCAATGCCAAAAATCATGTCCGACACGAGGGCATCTTGAACGACTTCGCCATTCAGATACGTCCGGATGAGTGATTCCCGAACATCCACTCCGCTCACAATGCCCGGTCCAATGGGACAAAAGCCATCCATGCCCTTCACCCGCAACATAGAACCGGCATCAGTATCACGGTAATCGTGACAGCCGACATCATTGGCCGCAGCGAATCCGGCCAGATACGTCCAGGTCTCTTCGCGTGGGACATTGCGCATGGGCTTACCCACGATTGCGGCGATTTCTCCTTCGTAGTTGAGATACCGGCAATTCGCCGGGCGGTGGAGGCGACCTCGATGCGTATTCAGAGCGCTGAGCGGCTTCTGAAAATACGTTGGGGTTTGTGGCGCGGGTACACCGAATTCCGCTCGGCGAGAGTCGTAGTTGAGATGAACGCAAATGATTTTGGTCGGGTTGCAGGGAAACAGATAAATCGCTTCGGTCTCTGCAATAGTCCGACCGTCAGCCAATACGAGTTGATCATGATCTGGCCGCACCCATTCCTCGACTCCGTGGTGCAGAATTCGCCGCCATTCTTCCCGTTCACCCTCTAACACACTCATAGCTGGCTCCTTTACGTAGACCCTTGTACTGGACAGACTCTAGTTGTTCCATTATGTCAGTGCGTGTTCAATGACGGAGGAGAGAGGTATGCAATTTCTTTTCTGGCTTCTTGTACTCAGTTGCGTATACTGCCCCGGAGTCGTGCACGGGGCGGATCATTTGAGTGCAACGACCCTAGGCGCACTTCAGAAACAAAAACTCATTTATGTTTCTACCAAACGCGCGAACGGTGAATGGAGTAGTCGATCAGCCGTCTGGTGTGTGTACGAGAAAGACGCCGTCTATTTCATCACTGCGCCCAGTTCCCATAAGGCGCGCCGAATCGGACGCGGCAGTCCGGACCAGCTCAGTCTGGGCACGGATGGTGAAGCGGTTTTGAGCTACGCAGCCCAGATTGTAAAAGACCCAGCGATTATCGACCGTGTGGATCGTGCTTACAGGCGAAAGTATTCGGCAGCCTGGTTCACCTATTGGGCCATACCAATTGCTGGACGAATTGAGTCAGGCAAGAGGGTCGTCGTCCAAGTACAAGCGACCGAGCAGTAGGCCGCACCCGAATTTACGACATCTCTTCTGGAGGAAAGACATGGCAAGCATCCCAGCAGAAGTTCGCGAGATCCGCGACCATATCAGGGCATTCATCCATGAAAAAGTCATCCCGGTTGAGCATATCCTCCACCAAGATAATGGGCGATCGGCCCAGCTCCTCGAAAGTCTGAAACAGCAAGCCAAAGACGAGGGCATTTGGGCCCTTGGACATCCCAAAGACATTGGCGGCGGGGGTCTACCGTTTATGCCGTTTGTGTATCTCAACGAAGTTATCGGTCGCTCACACTGGGGCCAGGCGGCCGTAGGCTCGCTCACCATGCAAGATTCCATCATGCTGAATTTATACGGCTCCGAGACGCAGAAAGAGCGCTGGCTCAAGCCCTTGGTTGCCGGAGAAATTCTGCCTTCAGTAGGACTCACCGAACCGGAGATGGCCGGCTCTGACCCGACCCTCATGCAAACTAAAGCCGAACTTGACGGCGATGTCTGGGTTATTAATGGTCACAAGTGGTTCACCTCGTATGCGAACAAAGCCGCTTTTACCACTATTTTTTGTCAGACCGACCCGGAGGCCGACCGGCACACTAAGTTTTCGGCCATTATCGTACCGACCGACACACCCGGATACAACATCGAACGCGTCGTCCCGACCATGGGTCATACTGGTGGTGGGCATTGTGAAGTCCGCCTCACCGATGTTCACGTGCCGCGAGAAAATTTATTAGGCGAACGTGGTAAAGGCTTTCTGATTGCCCAAAAACGTTTGGGACCGGGGCGTATTTTTCACAGCATGCGTTGGCTGGGGCAGGCCCAGCGGGCGTTTGAGCTCATGTGCGAGCGAGCCAAAAGCCGCTTTGCCCACGGCTCACTGCTGTCAGAAAAAGGCGAGATTCAGCGTTATATCGCTGAGTCTGCCGCGGAGATCCAGGCCGCGCGATTGATGACCTTAGATGCCGCACAGGCCATTGATGCCAATGATGAAGCGCGCGTTGAAATTGCGCTCATCAAATTCTTCAGCGCTCGTATGCTACACAACGTCATCGACCGGGCCATTCAGGTCCACGGTGCACTCGGCGTGACCGGCGACACACCCTTAGAGTTCATGTACCGCGAAGCGCGTTACGCCAGAATTTATGATGGCCCCGACGAAGTCCATCGCATGAACGTCGCCCGGCGTTTGCTACGCGATCCGGTGAATGGCACGCCGTGGTCGTGATAGAGGCCGGTGATTACACTATCGCTCTTCGCCCGGACTATGAGTTCCAGGCTACTGTACTGCGCCGGCTGAAGCCGGCTTTCAGCCCCTATATGGGGCGTTGTTATGTAGCCGGGAATTTATGATGCAGTTGAAAAACGTTTTTCAACTGCAATTCCTGCAAGTCAGGTTAGCCCAGCGTAACCCGACACACACCGCGACCCATCCCTCCGTTTCCCCGGCCGTCGGCTATGCTAGACTACTGTCAGAATTTAATGGATTCAAATTCTGTGGCAGGAACGTCAAGGAGACCGTACCTATGCTGGGTTTTCAACCAACCGAAGAACAACAACTGATTCGAGACACCGTCGCTGAGTTTGCCCGAGAACAGATCCGTCCCGTCGCCCACGATGCGGATGAGAACGGCGAAATTCCTAGCACAGTTGTGCAACAGGCCTGGGAACTGGGTCTCGTGCAGAGCACCATTCCTGAAGCCTACGGCGGTGTGGGGACACCCTCTTCGGCTGTCACCGGCACATTAATCTGTGAAGAGCTGGCTTGGGGTGACTTGTCCATAGCCCTGCACATGCTCTCACCCCAGCTCGTAACCTATCCGGTTATGACGCTTGGCACGGACGAGCAAAAAAGGCAGATTCTCAGCAGCTATATCGGTCTAGACTTCACGGCGGGTACGGCAGCATTCATGGAACCACGCTTTGGCTTTGACGTAAATGAACTGGCCACAACGGCCAAGCAGAAAAATGGCGACTTTGTGATTAACGGCACGAAGTGCTTTGTGCCCTTAGCCGCAGATGCCGCCCAAATGCTGGTGTATGCTCGCACCGGAGATGATTTGAGCGCCTTCCTGGTTCCGCACGGGACGCCGGGGCTCAACATCGCCGAACGTGAGAAAAACATGGGCCTGCAAGCAGTCGCCACGTATGAACTCAGCTTGGACAATTGCCATGTCCCAGCCTCGTCTCAACTACAAGGGGATCTGCAGCCGGTTTTGAATCGATCACGTGTTGCCCTGGCCACCATGGCAGTTGGCGTGGCCAAAGCCGCCTATGAATATGCACGCGAGTACGCAAAAGAGCGCCAAGCGTTTGGCGTGGCCATTGCGCAAAAGCAAGCCATTGCCTTTTTGTTAGCCGAAATGGCCATGGAAATCGATGCCGCCCGTTTGCTAGCCTGGGAAGCAGCCTGGAAACTCGACGCGGGTGAAGATGCCACGCGCGAAGCCTGTTTAGCCAAGATCTACGCGGCAGACATGGTTCTCAAAGTGACCGACAACGCCCTCCAAACCCTGGGTGGGCATGGTTATATTCGGGACCATCCGGTTGAACTCTGGCTGCGCAACGGTCGCGGCTTCAGCACCTTCGAAGGGCTGGCCATGATCTAAGGCCGAGATGGCCTCGTGATCCAAGATCGAAAAAGAACGACGAATCTAGAGTAATGGAGGCATAGCATGATAGACTTCTCCCTTTCCCCGGCCGTTCAAAAAAGCCGGGATATGATGCACGCGGTGGCGGACGGCACCATGCGGCCCATCTCGCGCAAGTATGACGAGCGTGAGCACAAAAAGCCCACCGAATGGCTGAACATGATGTGGAACGCCTCCAAAAACCTAGTCAGCTTTGGAGACGAAAAACAGAAGTTAGGGCCGCAAGAAAAGACTGACCGACCCCCGTCAGAACGCAACGTTCGCTCGGCCATTCTTGTTGAGGAATTATCCTGGGGCGACGTGGGCCTGTATCTCAGTATTCCGCATCCGGGCCTGGGAGGTGCTGCGGTCGCCGCCGCCGGCACGCCGGAGCAGAAAGAACGCTTCCTGGCACGCTTCCGTGACGGCGAACCCAAGTGGGGAGCCATGGCCATCACCGAACCTGGCTGTGGTTCAGACTCGGCCGCAGTCGCAACCACAGCTGTCCAGGATGGAGACCAGTGGGTCTTAAACGGGACGAAGATTTTCTGTACCAGCGGTCTCATGGCCGCAGAGAAATCGGAGGGATTTATCGTGGTGTGGGCCACGGTTGACAAGTCTGCCGGTCGAGGCGGTATCAAAGCCTTTGTGGTTGACCACCACACGCCTGGTATGACTGTCTCTAAGATTGAAGACAAAATGGGCATCCGGGTCTCAGACACGGCCATGCTGGTGTTTGAAGACTGCCGCATTCCGGTAGACAATCTTCTGGGGAGTGCAGAAGTCAGGCAATCCACTCAGGGCTTCAAGGGCGTAATGGCCACGTTTGATGCCACCCGCCCGCTCGTGGCCGCGAGCGCTCTTGGTATTGCCCGAGCAGCTGTGGATTATGTCCGTGACATTTTCAAGCAAGAGGGAATCACCATTCGCTACACCACCCCATCTACCAAACTCAGCACGCTTGAGCGTGATTTTATGGACATGGAGGCCAACTTGCAGGCGGCCAGACTTCTGACCTGGCGGGCAGCCTGGATGCTGGATCAAGGCATACACAACAGTCTGGAGGCCTCTATGGCCAAGGCCAAGGCCGGCAGCGTGGTCACCCGGGTCACGCAGAAAGCCGTTGAGTTATTGGGCCCGCTTGGTTACTCACGAAAAATCCTATTGGAAAAATGGATGCGCGACGCCAAAATCAGCGATATTTACGAGGGTACGCAGCAGATTAATTTGCTCATTATTGCCCGGCGTATCTTGGGTTATTCGAGTAAGGAGCTGAATTAGGGAGTTAGCTTCAACAATAATTTTAACAACCAAAACACTTTGCCTATGCAAGTCATTGGACATCGTGGCGCAGCAGCTCTCGCTCCCGAGAATACGATAAAAAGTTTCGATCTGGCGCTTTCACTCGGCGCCGATGCGATTGAGACCGATGTCCACTCGACCAGCGACGGCGAGCTCATCCTGATTCACGATAAAAACCTGAGCCGAACCACAAATGGAGACGGCCTGGTGTATGAAACACCGTGGTCGATCGTCAAGGACTTAGACGCCGGTTCGTCGTTTGGCGTTGAACACGCCGGCGCGCGTGTCCCCTTGCTCCGTGATGTTCTCGAGCGCTACGGGCAACGCACCCACATCGTTCTAGAGGTCAAGCAACCCGATCTCGAGCTCCGTGTACTCGCAATGGTGCGGGAAATGGGCCTGCTCAACGCGGTCACGTTCTCCTCGTTTTATTTCTCTATTGTCCAGAATCTGAAAGCGCAGGCGCCCGAGGCCAAGGTTGGCTCGCTGACGATTGATGCCAAACCGGAAACAACCCAAAGGGTCCTGGAGGCTAAGCTTGATCAGATATGCCCACCTGCGCCTTTTCTGTCTCCAGAGTTAGTTACAGACTGGAAAGCCTCAGGGCTCGAAGTCCGTGCCTGGGGCATCAAAGACACCGATCTCATGCAATCAGCCATCGAGGCTGGGGTCGACGGCATGACGGTCGATTTTCCGCATCTCCTGCTAAAAGCGCTCGGCCGATAGCTACTCACAATTACTCCCATTTAGCGTTGAAAGACCGCAACAGAGCTCTCATAAAAATGGGCGCTGAGCGCGTACCTCTGAGCTAACCACTCGATGGTTTCCCTGGAGTAGAAACACACATGGGTTACATCGCGTTTGTAGTACCAGTTGGGAAACCGACTCCGATCGGTGACGAACTGGGTCATAATGCCAAGCCATCCGCCATGTTTAACCAATCCGAGCAAACACTCCCAGTTTGCTCTGGGCTGGGTAAAGTGCTCCATCGTTTCCGCACACGTTACAAAATCGTACGTCTGTTCAAGAAGACTTGGCAGGTTGGCATACAACGGGTCGTAGTTCTTAATCTGAAAACCCTGCTCGGCCATGAGTAGCGAGAGGACGGGCTCGGGCCCTGAGCCAAAATCCAAGCCGGTACAACCTGGCGGAAGAAGCGGCACCAGCACGTTAAGCAAACGGTTTAAAAAGGCTCGGTATCCAGCATGGCCTGGGTCATCCGGCTTATTGCGGTGAGTATCGTAACGCCGCCGGGCAGCCTCGGCGGAGATATGGTAGCGAGCAGGAACGTATATCAAATCACATTGCGGACAGGACCAATAAACTCGGAGCCGGTCTTGATGAAACAGGCTTCCACCGCGATGCAGACACAGAGGGCAGTTGGAATCCAGACTAGGCATGTACGCACAAACACACTCTCACTCTTGTCTCTCTTCTTCTGCTTCCTGGCTCTTCTCCAGTATGGTCCAGCCAATCTCCTGTAGTTGAAAGCGTGTCAGATCAACTTCGCTCCAAGCATCTAGGTCGCTGCTCAGAAAGGACTCCACAAGCAGATCTGGCGTCGCGCTTGGATCCCAATGAGAAATGGAAGAGCCGAGCTTGAGCGTAGGGAGCGCGTAGATGAGCACGCGGCCATGCTCATCCGCACCAACGAGTTGAACTGGGTTGAGACGTAACGCGGCTTTGACAGCTGACCCGCGAGAATTCGTGAGCTCGTTCAAGAGTACGATTGCCACGTCCTGTCCCACACTGACTGCCGGAATGGAAATTCCAGCGCCATCACTATCGCCATTAAAAAAAGGCACAATATTATCGTTATAGGGTCCTTCGAGAGCTCCGCGTCCGCTGGGCCGGGACTCAAATCCTGTACGGCGGGCACATTACTCAGAGTAGCCGGATACCAGACGTCAGCCTGACGTCGTTCAACATCAGAAGGAAAATTTGCAAACAACCGAATCGGACCGGCTGCCTCCAACACGCCGAAAGTCATATCACACGGCAACGGACTGAACGTCGCTTGCACCACAATTCCGACCGAACTGTCAAGAATGCTAGCCCATACATCAGCGGCAAACTGGAATACCCGCAGGCGCAGCTCACCCAGCGTGACACCAGCATTACCGCCGATCAGTGCGACG
The DNA here is from genome assembly GCA_964639795.1 of uncultured Enterobacteriaceae bacterium. Classification (GTDB taxonomy): domain Bacteria; phylum Desulfobacterota; class Binatia; order Bin18; family Bin18; genus Bin18. The sequence goes on from CAZXFE010000084.1 coordinate 11,016, forward strand.
GAAGTCCGATCGTTAAATCCCACGCGAGCGGGATCGACATTATTGATAGTAACGGTCATGGCAGCCTAGACACACGGTATACAAGTCAAGTAAGGAGGGTCAGAAACAGCAAAGCGAGTTGAGGACAGTATTTTTTGAGGCAAGGACACAGAAGTAGCTTCTCAGATAAAGTGGCTGCGTTTGTCCATACTTCTTACTCTTGCTCACTCAGGCTCCCTCTGGACTAGCTTTGGGGATACAGGAGAAAAGGCCAAGTAGCAAGGTAAAAATTACTCTATCGAATAGACGCCAATAGACCCGCAAATGAACGCGACTCTACACGGCAGAGTTCCCGAACTGCGGACAGGGCTTATTTTCTAGGGATCGTGAACGGCAAGGTCAGGACAGGTGGTGTCCGTTCCCGTTTACCACGCCGTTTTTTAAATTCTCTGCCAGCACTACGGTAAACAGGGACATCGGGTGGGTTTTAAAACTCTTCTCAATACGGACAGGGACGCCGTTAAACGCCTGTTTGAGACGCAAAGAGGCACTCCAACCTAAACGCCGGGTGAGGGGATCAAGTGCGCCGACGATGGGCCCAAGAATCGGTTTTGTTGTACGAAAATGGTTAATGATGGCAATTTTCCCGCCTGGTTTACAGACCCGGTTAATCTCTTTCATCATACCAACGGGATCTGGCACCACGCTGATAACGTGAAACGAGGTCACGTAGTCAAACGTATTGTCCGGAAAGTCGAGATTTAGCGCGTCCATGCTGAGCAAGCGAAAATGGCGCCACCCACTCTCATCCGCACGCTCCTGCGCCCGCTCTAACATATCAGGAGCGATGTCGATGCCCAGCACCTCACAATGAGTCGGATAGGCATCCATAGACAGGCCGGTTCCCACCCCGACTTCGAGCACCTTCGCACCAGGCTGAATATTGAGACTACGAACAACAGCGGTAATACGATCACTAAAGAAACGAGAGAAGATCTTATCGTATAGATAAGAAAACTCGGAATAAATCTTACTCTCGTGAGGGTTCGGATTCTCCCTCTCATTGTGCCCAGCCAACACGCCTCATACCCCTCAAAGTTCAGGCCTCTACTAGCTTCTGTTGCAGCTTCTTAAAGAGCGTCACGTCCTGGTCTCGAAACCGCCACTGTCTGCCTCGTTTTACACCAGGCAGTACGTTTTTCCGAGCAAGCTCGTTGACCGTATCTGGACTCAGCTCGAGAAGCGCGGCTGCCTGCCGGCTGTTGATCAAGGCTTCTTCGTTCTCTTCCACAGCGTTGTATTTCTCGCGCGAGTAGAATAGGTGGCAGGGATACCACAACACTAAAAAATGGTCAATGTCTGTGTAATTTCGAAGGGTTAGTATCCCTTTATATCGCGCAGGCGGAGTTGCAGGCTGGCATTGCCATTCCAGACGTTGATGCCCGGCGTATAGAGCACGTCAACAGTCTGTCGCGCAGTAATGTCACGATCACCCATACCAAAGCCAATCGCGTCAACCGGACTTCCGCCGTCTGGTGAACGAAGCACGAGTTTGAGATGTCCGGCCTTACCCTGCGACTGATCGCCGACAATCCGACAGCTCACGACCTCGGCCTGAGAAGCGCGAAAAACCGGTTCCGGGTTACCCTGTCCATACGGCTCCAGGCGACGGAGTTCCGCAAGGACTTCCGGTCCTACTCCTCCGACATCCAGTTCAGTGTCATACTCAACCACTGGGACGAGGTCATCCGATGTCAGTCGTTGGCGAGCAACCGCTTCAAACCGCTCCACAAAGACGGGGATAGATTCAGCCCGAATGGATAATCCTGCCGCCGGGCGATGCCCCCCATAGCCTACCAAGAGATCGCCACACGCCTTAAGCCCCTCGTACAAATGGAAGGGTTTTGGGCTTCGTCCAGACCCTTTTCCCTTATCGCCATCTATAGCAATGAGAATGGTTGGCCGACCGAACCGTTCCACCAAACGTGAGGCGACAATGCCAATGACGCCGGGGTGCCAATCTGATGAGGCGAGCACCAAGCTATATTTCTGAACATTCTCAGAATGTTCCTTTTGCTCAAGCTCCGCCTCTGCCATGTCCATGGCTTGCGTCAGGATTTTCTCTTCAATGGCTCTACGAGCGATATTTTCCTCGTCCAGCTCAGTAGCAATGAATCGTGCGCGTTCGGTGTCCGTCGTCGTCAGCAGCTCAACGGCTTTCTTAGCTTCCGCTAAGCGTCCACCGGCATTGATACGCGGACCAAGACGAAAGCCAATATAGCTAGCCGTCACGTCGGAATCGCCACTCACCGCCTTTAAAGCGCAAATTCCCGGTCGCTGACTGTTCTCGATTTGCTTGAGTCCATGCGTCACCAGCACCCGGTTTTCTTCGACCAAGGGTACTAAATCCGCAACTGTGCCCAGACACACAAGATCCAAATACCGGCGTAGATCCGGAACTGGCTGTATGCCCCTTTCGCGCAGTCGCATGCGTATACCCATGAGTAAATAGAATACGACCCCGGCTCCAGACAGGCCCGAAAAAGAAAACGGACAGTCTTTTTCCAGAGGATTCAGTACAGCATAGGCGGGGAGTTTTTCATCCGGCACATGGTGGTGGTCACACACGATCACGTCGATGCCGAGCTGCTGCGCACGGGTAATCTCAGTATGGCCGTTGGCCCCGCAGTCAGCAGTCACCAGTACTTTCGTCCCGTCAGCCGCCAGCTTCTCGATAGCGGGTGTATTTAGCCCATACCCCTCGTTAATCCGATGGGGAATATAGAGCACGGGGTCCATCCCTATTTCACGCAGGAAGAGCACAAGCTGAGAGCTGCCTGTCACCCCATCAACATCATAATCTCCCCATATGCACACTTGCTCGCCTTGATCTTTAGCGCGCAGTAGGCGGTCCGTTGCACGTTGCATATCCGGAAAGAGCATCGGCGAACGCAGCCCTGTACGCAGCAAGGGCGACAGAAACTTCGTCACTTTCTGCTGGGTATCAATACCACGACTGACAAGCAGCCGGGCCGCAATGGGGGTAAGCGGTTCCGGATAGTTACGTGGTTCCGCAAGAAGCGTACGAACACGATCAGGATCGGCAGAGCGCACTGTCCAGCGCTTTGCGAGTCTGTGGCCTGGTCCGCTCACCGACGGGGTTTCTCTTTTTCCCACAACAACACAATGGGACTGGCGACGTAAATGGAGGAGTACGTCCCAATCGTCATGCCGACCAAGAGTACCAGAGCAAAGGCGTGCAGCACAGAGCCGCCTAAGAAAAAGAGGGCCAGGATGACCAGCAGCACTGTGCCGGTGGTAATCACCGTCCGACTCAAGGTTTCGTTGATGCTACGATTAATAATAACGTGGAGCGTTTCACGGCGCAGTTTACGCATATTTTCTCGCACCCGGTCACACACAATCACCGTGTCATTGACCGAATACCCAATGACTGTCAGCAGCGCGGCAACCACGGTCAGATCGAACTCCACGTCTGCCACGAGGAGAGCAGTGGTGGTAATCAACACGTCATGAATGAGCGCAATCGCCGCTCCTAGCCCGAAACGAGGCTCAAACCGAAACGAAAGATAGGTGCCCATCATGAGCGTCGCGAAGACCACGGCCAAAATTCCCTTGCGGCGTAGATCTTTGCCCACCTTGGGTCCCACGCTTTCCACGCGCCGCACATCGTAGGCCTCTTCGCCAAATCCGTCGGCTAAGCTGAGACGGATGCGGTTAGAGAAGTTCTCGGCTCCTGTTTCAGATTTGGGTAAGCGGATCAGAAATTCATCACCGGCCTGACCAAAGTCCTGAACCGTGATGTCGGCAATATC
>CAZXFE010000085.1:0-14644 GCA_964639795.1 uncultured Enterobacteriaceae bacterium
GGTCCGACAGCGGTTGTTGATCGCTGTCGCCCGCTGTTTGACGCCATGGGTCAGGGTGTCATCGTCGTTGGGGAAGAGGCGCACTTGGCCAATGTCCTAAAATTAGTCGGAAACTTTTTTGTCATCGCAGCCATCGAAACCCTAGGCGAGGCGTTTACATTGGCAGAGAAAGGGGGACTCAAGAATGAAACGGTCTTGGACTTGATTCAGGCCCTCCTGCCAGTCCCCTTATTTCAGGGCTATGGCAGTCGTATTGCCAAGCGCGAGTACACCCCAGCCGGCTTCGCCTTAGTGCTCGGCCTCAAGGATGTCGGTCTGATGCAAAAATTAGCCAGAGACGTCGTCGCCCCCTTGCCTCTAGCTGACTTGGCCAGCAATCATCTGCGGGCTGCCTTCGCCAGAGGACGGGGTGATCTCGACTGGGGAGCACTGGCTACCGTCATCCGCGAGATGGCCGGGCTCCCGTCTGGCGCGGAAGACGCAAAATAGGCATCTCAAGCATTTTAGGAAAGACGAACTCCTTGCCCTGTGTGTTTCTCTTCAGCTGGCCCATGTCATGTGGAGGACGGCTCTAATGACAGCGGCTCAGAAAAACCGTGGTTTACAGATTGGTGCCTCTCTCCTCGGCCTCGGCCTGTTTGGGTTTATATTCTGGAAGATAGGTCTCACTGAGGTGTCGCAGCATCTCTACTCTATTGGCTGGCTGGCTCCGCTTCTGCTCGTTCCGCAGAGTTGCGTCGCCCTGCTGGATGCCAAGGGCTGGGGCTGTACCATGGTAAACCGGACCAACCAGGTCAGTGTTGCCCGGCTCTCGCTCCTGCGGCTCACTTTAAATCGGTTGGCTGGTGAGGCCATTAATAACTTGACACCAACCGCCAATGTGGGCGGTGAAGCCGTGAAGGTCTATCTGCTGCGAAAATATGGCGTAACAGCCGATGTCGGTGCTGCTTCCGTTGTTGCCGCAAAAACTGCGCTGACCGTGTCACAAGTTGCCTTTATTGTGCTTGGCTTACCATTTTTCCTGTACCGGATAGATATTGGTTACCATGCGTGGTGGATCTTTGGCAGCGTCTTCGCGCTCGCGTACGGATTCATTATGGCTTTAGTCCGCTGGCAAAGACGGGGGATCGTTGAAAAATGTGTCGCTTGGCTGAGACGTCGATTTCCACGTTGGAGCCGCTTGGAACGCTTGCAAGAACGGGCCAAGCAGATCGATAAGCACCTCTTTCATTTGTATGATGGAGATGCCAAAGATTTCGTTGCTGCAAGCCTATATCACTTTCTTGGATGGGTGTTTGGCGCGTTGGAAATTTACGTCTTCTTTGCCCTTATCGGCACAGAAGCCAGCTGGATGGACGCCCTCATCATCGAAAGCATGATTCAACCCATCACCGCTGCAGCTCTGATCATTCCTGGCGCGTTGGGGGTGCGTGAAGTCGGAGGCGTCTTTCTTTGTGGCCTGCTTGGTATTGGGGAAGGGGCTGGCCTGACCCTCATGGTTCTCAAGCGGGCGCGCGAAGCAGTGTACAATATGGTTGGCCTGTTCGTGTTAGCCCGGGCCGGGTACTCATTCTTTCCGCAAAAAATGTCGGCATCCTAGATGCGGCATAACTCCTTGTGTTCGCTTTTTTTATTCGCTTCCACGTGTATAATAGGTGTCCCGGCCCGAGGCGTGGTCTGTTCTGAGACAGAGCAGAGAAGGTAGGTCTGCTGCTATACGGATTTGGCAGACCGAGAAGGAGAGATTCGCGAATGCGCACATTGTTTTTAAATCCGCCTGCGTATGAGAACTTTGACGGCGGCGCAGGCTCACGTTACCAGGCAACACGCGAGGTTTGGTCATTTTGGTACCCCACTTGGCTGTGTTACCCGGCCGGGATGATCAAAGGCAGTCGCGTCCTGGATGCCCCACCCGAAGGAATAAACCAAACCCAGACCGTTGATATTGCCAAAGAGTATGACTTTGTTGTCCTGCATACCAGCACGCCGTCTGTAACATTAGATGCCCGCACGGCAGAAATGATCAAAGAAAAGAACCCCAATTGTACTATTGCTTTTGTGGGTGGTCATGCCACGGCGGAACCGGAACAAACCCTGAATATTTCGGAAGCGATCGATATCGCCGCTCGCAAAGAATTTGACTACTCCATGAAGGAAGTGGCTGAGGGCTGGGACTGGAAGGACATTCGAGGCATTAGCTACCGCAAAAACGGACAGATCTCCCACAACCTGGAACGGACGCCACTGACGAATGAAGAGCTCGATCAACTCCCCTTTGCCACCCAGATTTATGACCGCGACCTTAACTTTCGCAAATACAACAGCCCGTATTGCCAGTACCCATACGTATCCCTCTACACCGGGCGCGGCTGTCCGGCCCGCTGCACCTTTTGTCTATGGCCGCAAGTGACGACAGGGCATTCCTATCGCACCCGTTCCGTTGGCAATGTGATTGAAGAAGTCCAGGAGATGAAACGACTCTTTCCCGGCATGAAAGAGGTCTTTTTTGATGACGACACCTTTACTGCCGATCCCAAGCGAGCGCGTGAGATTGCCACCAGACTCAAATCCGCCGGGCTGTGCTGGTCCACCAACGCGCGTGGCAATGTCGATTACGAAACGCTCAAGGTGCTGAAAGATGGCGGGCTGCGGCTGTTTGTGGTCGGTTACGAAACCGGCAATGCCCAAATCCTCAAGAATATTAAGAAAGGCGTTGCCTTAGAAACTTCACGCCGCTTTACCAAAGACTGTCACGAGGTCGGTATTTTAATACACGGAACTTTTATTTTGGGTTTGCCTGGTGAAACCCGGGAAACTATGCAAGAGACCATGCGCTTTGCACGAGAGATGAGTCCGGAAACCATTCAGGTTTCTCTGGCGTCACCCTACCCTGGTACCGCATTTTACGATTTTGCACTCGACAACGGCTATATTAAAGCGGACGAGCTAGTCGGTGAGGCCGGGTATCAGAAGTGTGTGATTAACTATCCAAACCTGTCCGGGGAGGAGATTTTTGAGACGCTCGAGAAATTTTACCGCTCCTATTACCTGCGTCCGAGTTACATCTTTAAGGCTGTAAAAAAGATGGCGCACGATCCGGAAGAACGCAAACGCATGTGGCAGGAAGGTAAGGACTTCTTTCGCTCGATGCGCAAACGCCGAGAGATGAACAGTGCGGCGGACACGGCCTCCTCACCTGCCGCTTAACGCTTTTACTCTATTGCATATTCCCCCCTCCCTCTGAGGAGGGGAGCCTCTCTCTATATCCCATGTCCGCAGTTGTGTTCTGGTCCTTGGTTGGTCTTCTTGTCAGTGCACTCGTGTATTATATTTTTGCGCTGTACGCGGCCTGGCGATTCTTCCAGGACGGCGCTTCTGACAGAGACCCCTTACCCCCGGTTTCCATTTTGAAACCACTCAAGGGGGCCTCTCCCGATCTCTATTCCAATCTCGCAAGCTTTTGTCAGCTCGATTGTTCAGTTTTTCAAATCGTGTGTGGGGTACGTGATCCTGAAGATCCAGCTATCGCCATAGTCAGAAAACTCCAGCAAGACTTTCCCCAGTGCGATATCACCCTGGTGATTGAACCCAGCGTGATTGGGACGAACTACAAGGTCAGCAACTTGCACCATCTCATGCAACAGGTCAAACACGATTATATAGTGATCACTGATAGTGATGTTTCTGTCGACCCGGATTATCTCTCCACCATTATCCAGCCGCTTATGAGTCCAGATGTCGGCCTGGTGACTTGTGTCTACCGGGCAGCCGTCATCCAGCCGTTCCCGTCTCTGCTCGAATCGCTCATAATTAACACCTCGTTTACAACTCAAGTCATAGTCGCAAGCCAGGTTGAGCAGCCCGCCTATGCCTTCGGCGCAACGATTGCGTTAAAGCGGCCTATTCTTGAGGCTATAGGCGGGTTTGCCGCTCTGCGCGACTATCTTGCTGACGATTATTATCTGGGCTTTCTCGTTGCCCGGGCCGGTTACAAAGTCCGCATTCTTCCCACTGTTGTTGAAACCCACCCGGATGCAACCTCGCTCAAAGATTTGTTTCAGCATCAGCTGCGCTGGGCTCGTACACAACGGAACTGCAGACCGAGTGGGCATCTTGGTACGGTGGTGACCTACGGCACGGTGTGGGCTTGCATTGGGCTCACGTGCTTTTGGACGTCCTCAGCAGTGGCTCTTCTCTCCGGCAGCGTCATTGGGGTACGACTCTTCACAGCGGGGATTATGAGCGTGACTTTTCTCCGCTCTCGCCTGCCCGTCACGGCACTCCTGCTGATTCCTCTGACGGACATCATTTCCTTTATCGTCTGGTGTGCCAGCCTACGTGGGAATACGGTTCAATGGCAAGAATATACGTTTCGGGTCCAAAAAGACGGCAGGATGGTGCGAGTCGGTTAAATCTGCAGTGTCGAGAGGTCTCGGTAGCTCACTAGCCGGATGGCCTGCGTGGCAATAGTCTCGCATACGACAGCACTCGTCAGCGCATCGAGCTCGGCATCTCTTCGGTATGTTGGCGTCCAGCGCTGCACTTCAGGGCACGGCAAAAAAGACGGGTGACAGTATAATTCTGTAACTCCGTCGCGAAGCTGTGGCAGAAGCCTTAATACGTAACGCTCATCCAGGCCTCCGCTTTGATGCAGGCCAAACAGATAATCGGGATACCGAATCCCGGATTGACGCAGTTTTTTTTCAGCCTCCAGGGCCAAGCGTGAAAAAATGAATGCCTCCCAGCGTTTTCTTAAGAAATGGCTCGAGTCAAGCCCGAGACTACAGACAACGTCTTCTCGTGTTAAACGGATAGCCGGAATCCGGTATTCTTCACTCAACCCTAGCAGGGAATCCAGCACCACCGGATGCATGTGAATATTCACATGCCCATCCACATGAGAGAGCGGCAGCCCAGTTTCCAGAAAACGCTCGATCTGAGCTCGACACTCAGCCCGGACCTCATTCCGCGCGGGCCTTGAGAAAAAATAGCGCAGCCCAGCAAGCGTCGGGTTGTGGGAGAAATTACCGGCGCTATCAGTTAAAGAGGGAAGCAACCGTGCCGGGAGTACGGCTTTTCCTTGGATGAGAGTCAAATGTAGCCCAACACCTAGACTTGCAGTCGATCGGGCAATGTCAACCGCCTCCTCCCAAGCCGGGGCAGCCACCATCAGGCTGGTATTGGTCAGAATACCGTTACTATGGGCGTGCAAAATGCCAGCATTGACCTGAGCCGACAGACCGAAGTCATCGCCGTTTACGATGAGATAACGCGGGGCTGGAGAGACTGTAGGCATGACTCATGCTGTTCCATCCTGCCGGTCTAGTGCTTCAATCTGCGGCAGGATGTCACGCTCGGCTTTGTCCAAATCTTCCGGAAAATCTATCTCCATCCAGGGCAGATCATCAACCCGTTCAAAGCCAACGTGTCGTTGAGACAAGAATATGGGGAAGGCTTCCTCATGTTCAATGGTGTCTCGTCCCTGCGCAATAAAATCGTCAAGAACAGAGCGCAAGAGCAGAGCATCGTCTTGTGCGACTTTGAGAAAACCGACTGACTCACCAATCAAATCGTAATCCCCAGAGCCCCCACGGATAATAGTGAGCACGCGTCCTTCACGCGTGAGTAACATTTGCTCTTCTCCCGTATTCTCAGCACTCGCGTCAAGCAGAAAGCAGTTGCGATGAACAGACTGGACCAGCCGCTTGAGCAAACGCACCGGAAAAAGAACGTCGGCATCCATAATCAGCACATCGTCGTTGAACTCCTCGCGCGCGCTCCAGAGGGATAAAATAGCGCCCTTCTCATATTGGAAGTTCTGAATGTAGCGAACGCGGACACCACCACACCGTTCCCCAATTTGCTCAGAGATCATCTCACCTAGGTAGCCAATCACCACAACCGCCTCATGCACTCCGGACGCACCCAAGGCCGCCAGGATCCGTTCGAGCAGCGTGATCCCCTGCACTTCAATCAAACACTTGGGCCGCTGATCGGTGATTTCTTTGAATCGTTTCCCAACTCCAGCTGCTAGGATAATGGCCTTCATGCTCTCATTCACTTTCGCCCGACAACGTGTCTTTGAGTGCACCAAGAAAACGTTGGAAATCTGCGGAAGTCAGGTGACCCATATTCGCAACCCGAAACACCTCGGTCTGGAGTTTTCCCTGCCCCTCATAAATCACGAATCCACGCTGTTTGAGCCCATCGTGTAAGCCTCGGTATGAGGCTGCGTGAGGAAGAAGGAGAGAGGTCAAAGAGTTGGAGCGTAACGCCGGAGGCAGCAAGAATTCGAGCCCAAGATCAGCAAAACCATCTCGGAGGAGTTGGGCCGCTGCGCGGTAGCGTGCCACCCGGCCAGCAGGCGTTTCCTCTAATAACTCATCCAGGGCGGCATCGAGCGCATACCAGGCTGGGATGGCCGGCGTAAACGGAACGCTACGACGTTCCTGCGCTTCCCAATGAAGTGGCAGATGAAGATATAGCGAATGGCGGGGATAGACTCTCATCGCATTCATAGTTTCGTTGCGAACCAAGACAAATGACACGCCCGGTTGCCCCTGGACACATTTGTTTGCCGTACATGCGCACAGGTCAACAGCATCGCAAGCGACATCAAGATGGTCTCCCCCAAGGGAGCTGACAGCGTCAAGGAGAAACAGTCGGCCGGCCCGGCGGACCACGGCTCCAATCTCGGCTGCAGGACTCAGCAGTCCGGTTGTAGTCTCATGATGGACCAATGCTACTGCGGCGATAGTGGGATCGAGGCTGAGTGTTGATTCAATCTGGTCCACGTTCGGCGGTTCGGTCCAGCCATAGGTGAGTTCCTCTACAGGAATGCGATGCGCCTCTGCCATTTGGCGCATCCGGTCGCCATACACGCCATTGTTAATCACTAAGAGCTTTTTTCCATCCGGCAAGGCTGACGAGACCATAGCCTCGACGGCAAGCGTACCCGACCCGCTGACCACCACGGCAGTATAGCCATCCGGAGCAAACGCTCGGAGCAGTTTGCTCCGGATGGCGACAAGAAGATCCGAGAATTCTTCTTCCCGATGACACAAATCGCCGCGGACGAGGGCTTGTTGAACGCGGGCAGAGACATTAACCGGGCCTGGATTGAGGAGAATATATTGCTGCATATCCGTGGATCTTTCAGCCGTCAGCCGTCTTGCTGATTTCCAAGGTCCGGCTGCCCACCTCGTATCGCTTCCATAAACCGAGAGACAATTTGAGGTGGTTCGTGTGTAATCCGGCTGATATTCCGCGCTTCCCGATCCGGCTCAATTTTAATCAACAAGAAAGACGGACCAGGCCGGGCCAACAGAGCCTGCGCAGCCGTCTGCAGTTGATCTGGAGTCTCGGCGCGTCTCACATCGATATAGCCACTGGCGCGAGCCACTTCGTCAAGGGCCACATGCTGGGAAATAGTCGGTTGGTTTCCGGTTGAGCCATAAGCTTCGTTATCAAAGACAAAGTGGACTAGGTTGCGCGGCTGCCGGGCGCCGATCAGCGCCAGTGAGCCCATATTCATCAGCACATTCCCGTCCCCGTCAAAGACGACGACACGGCGCTCTGGTTTACTCAGTGCCACTCCTAGAGCAATCGACGAGGCCAAACCCATAGAACCGATCATATAGAAATTGCCGAGGCGATCTTCAAGATTGAACGATTCACGAGAGATAAACCCGTTTGCATGCACAACCAGTTCATCTTGCACCAGCGGTAGAACAACACACAGAGCGCCGGCCAAGGTCATCTGAGGGGGTTTGCGAGAGGCCATGTCAGAAGTCATGTTATGACTCCAGGCGGCAGTACGAGCGCAGTAGGACAACTCGTCTGCTTCAAAGTCGAGGCCGCCCAGGCGATAGACTTCTCGACGCTATCTTCCTCAAGTACGTGATACGGGATCTGCAGAGTGGTCAAGAGGTCGGGAAGAATCTTGCCCATAATCACATGTTCCGGGGCATCTTTACCTTGATAGCCGCGCCACGTAATCAGGAGTAGGCACGGCAAGGTATAGATCAGGCTCAAGGAGGAAAGCGCGTTTAGGCACACACCCAGCCCGGAATTCTGCATAATCACAACTGGCTGCTTACCCGCCATATAGGCCCCGGCAGCCAGGCCAATTGCAGCATCTTCGCGTGTCTCCGCAATATACCAGCCACGCTTTTCAAGCGTGGCGATGACGCCCTTCACCAGAGAGCATGGTACTCCAGTAAAAAAATCAAAGCCCGCAACGCGCAAAGATCGGACAAAGTCAAAACCATCAACCATCGTCTGTTAGTACTCCTTTTAGGAGACCTCCTCCTTAGGGGGCATCTTTGTTAGGAAACATCTCTAGGGGCCTCTTGAACGGCTTGGGCTTGCCCGCGGACAGAGAATTCTTCGTCTGCCTCAGTTGGCACAGAGGTCACTCCTTGTTCAGTCTTGCCCGAACGATACAAGAGCAGCGGTAGGACTACAATGGATGCCACCAAAACACTACCCACCGCCAGCGTGAGCAACAATCCCATGCTAAAGATGCCGTAATACTTGGCCACCATCAAACTGCCGAACCCGACCATGGTAGTGAGCGAGAAGAGGACTACGGCTTGGCCTGTACTCCCGGCAATCAAGTTTGCCACCGTGCTGTCTTCTCCTTCTCTGAATCGATGCACGAGATGGATACCGTTCTCCACTCCAATGCCAATAATCAACGGAGCAGCAACCATATTGGCCAAGTTGAACTGGACGTCCCACAGCCACATGAGCCCGGCTGTCCAGACCATACCAAGGCCAAGTGGCAGGACTGCCAACAGCGCATCTCCCACGCGCCGCAACGCAAGGAACGTCACCACCAAGACCGCCAGCAGGGCATACCAGGCGGCTTCGACATAGCCGTCCTTCATGGCGCCAATTGACTCAAAACCAATAATAGGTGAGCCCGTCACATCCGGATCAATGCTGCGCAACTCCCGAATAAATTCCTCAAGTGGTTCACGCTCCCAGACATTCTTTTTGGGATAGATTTGCAAGAGAAACTTCTGACCATCCCGACTCACAAAGCGGCTGCGCAACTGGGCCGGGACATCGGAAAATGTAATAGGACCGGCCGGGGAAAGATTATTACTCAGGAGCGACCATTTATCCTGAAAGTCAAGAAACAGGGCGTTCTGAAAGACGTTTAGACTGTTTTGGGTGTCTTGCTCAGGCAAGGTGCGCAGTGATTCAAAAACGACCAGTAGATGCTGCCGCGCCGCATGCAGAACAGTCTCATCGGCATTTTCTTCGCTACGAATTTTGAGTCGGAGTTTATCCAAAGTACGGTGGAGCTGGTGAACATCCACCGCCGTCGGGTCATTCCGCAGCGGCGGCAGGTCGCTCAGAAGCGGGCGGATGGTCTTAAGAACGGCCATGCGTTCGGGTTGTCCATCCGGAATCAGCGACGCAACACTTTCAACGGTTTCTACAGTAGACAGAGCGGCAAATGCTCGAGCCTTGAGTCGAGCGGCCTCCGGCGTCGAAGCCGTCGCCAGAGCATTCCATGATGAGCGCTCCGAGTTTTTAATAATCCGCTTTTCCCACTCAACAGACTCCGTCCCATGGGCTTGGAGGTTCAATAAGTTATAGTCAAAGGAGACCAGAGGCAGAGCAAACAATCCCGCAAGCGTCGCGAGCCCAACCACGACAAAGAGTACTCCGCGTGTCTGTTCGACCAGTTTTCCCAGCCCGGAGAAGGCGTTCGTTAAGCTTGTTTGCTGTCCAGATGAGACAGACCAAGGCCAAAACGAGTCGGCGCTGATGATTAATGCCGGGAGAAAGGTCAGTACGGCAAGCAGACACAGCAGAATGCCGCCACCAGAGATAACGCCCAATTCCTGGATCCCCCGAAAGTCTGCCAGCACAATCGCACAAAAGGCCAGCGACGTAGTCAATGCGCCCGCGATAATACTTGGCACAGTCTGCTCAAAAACGATGCCAATAGCCTGCGCGCGGTCCTCCCCCTTGCCACGCTCTTCCTCGTAGCGGGTCATAAAGTGGACACCAAAATCGTCTGCCAAGCCGAGTAACATAGGCGCGATAAAGACCGTAATAATGGTGAGATGGCCGACAGATAAAGCCACAAACCCCATGGTCCAACTCAGTCCAATCATGAGGGCGGAGACAATAAACAGCGGGTGCCGAACCCGCCGAAAAAAGAGAAGGTAAAGAAGGGCAATACCGCCTAGCGACACGACAGTCGCAACAACGGTATCGTTTTGTGCGCTGAGCATTTCGTCATTCCCCAGCGCTTTCGTCCCGGTCACTCCGGCCGCCACACCGGGGAATTCCGCCTGGGTATCGATAATCGCCTGACGGATAGCCGCCATTGAGTCTTGGAGATCGTTAAAGCCCGCGGCTTCGTCCGCTTTGGCCTCGACCATGAAAAACATGAATTTGCGGTTCTCGGAAATCAGAAATCCGTCGTCATCAAGCTCTCCCGTGCCACCGAAAAATTCCGCCCACGGGGAGCGATAGCGATACTCACCCCCTTTTAAGGCTCGTGCAATCTCTTGTAACAGAGCGTTGAGGAACGAAAGCTGAGAGGCAGAGAATTCTCCAGCCCCCTCTTCTGATTCTGCCTCCGTCCCGAGACCGAGGAGGTCCTCGACCAAATGCGAGACAACCGCACTACTGGCCTGGGTATTGATTGTCTCGATCAGTGTATTCAAACCAGGCTTAGCAAGCAGGTCCTTGATGATCTCTTGGGAGTCCTCAAGGTTTCGCTGTAAATCGTGCAGATCAGCAGTGGACAAATACAGTAATTTTTTGCCTTCTAATGAGGATATATCGACCCGATAAAAAATTTCTGCAATATACTCACGGTCCTCGGCAAGTCGTTCACCCAAACGTGTGATAAAGGCTTTGCCTTGCGGAATATCCTGTGGTTCAATAACGACAACGACTTGGTCAACGCCGACGAATTCTTCAGAATACTCCTCATCCAGCTGGAGATAGCGCTTGTCGGTTGAAATCAGATCATTCCGACCTGTTACCAGTTCAAGGTGCTGAACTGTATAAAACGAAGCCGCAACAGAAATGAGCAGGCATATGATGAGAATAGTCTTAGCATAGGAGACAACGCCCCGAGCCGCAGCCTGCAGCCCACGTTTTTCTAATGCAGCAAGCTGCTGTTTAAAAGAGAGGGCAGAATCTAACACGTTTTTTGTCTCCGATAAAAGTAGTAAGGAGAGTATAATGTCGGGAGGATGCGGCAGAGAGGGATGGAAGATCCTCGCTCTGACCGCCTATTGTTTACCGGTATGAGCCCCCCACCCGCCACATTAGAAGGGAGGCGGCACACCCCATAAACACAAGTGGGATACCCTCACATGCCCCCAGCCATCCTTTCCTGTCTGAGTTTCCGAGCCAGGTAGTTCATCTTAGCGATAGTTTTTGCTCAAGCGCAGGGGGTGTACTTGATACACTGCGCAGAGGGTGCGCAAAGTATCAAGCAAGGACTTATCCGGACTTATCCGGACTTATCCCGTCTTGGGCAGAAGTAATTTTCTTCCGCATACGCTTCACCAGCTCTTCGTAGGACTGCTTCGCCATGATTTTTTGGACTTGTTTGCGGAGATTGCCAGCCATACTCACTCCATCGAGCCGGACATCCCAAATCTTCCAAACGCCATCTGACTGGTTAAGTCGAAAACCAATAACGATACGACCTTCATCTGGATTCACTACCGAAACTTGAACTAAAGCCTCATTGCCTTTGAGCTGTGTGTCGCCGTATTCAAACCGGGTTTCGGCAAGGAATTCCGAGGCACGCGCATAGGCGAGTTCTCTCAACAGGGCCGAGAGGAGCTCACTGAAGTCTGTTTGCTTTTCTGTGCCGATTGTGTCCCAGTGAGGACCCATCAACCAGCGGGCGAGCTGGGCAATAGCGAGATGTTTCTCTATTTCTGCGCTTGCACACTCCTGTGTCGCAGAAGGAGATCCTAATTGCTGCCCGCACGCTTGCATCGTAGAAATTAGACGCTTTGTGACGTCCTCTGGAGAATCCGCCCACCCAAGTTGAGGGACAAGAAGTAGCGAGACCAAGAGAATTATTTTTCCCAGCATGAGACTCCTCAATGCGGTGTGTTTTCTTATATTTCCGGCCTCGCCCAGAGGCAAGAGAAGGGTCACGCTGTTGTCAAGACAAAAACAAAGGACAAGCAGGAAGGTCTCGGCATACGGCCTTAGAACAACCCCTCGTTTGGGAAGGGACGGCAGGATGCTTGTGATATTATTGGTGTTATTCTGAGACTTGCTTCTCCCGACCTTGCAAGTAGAAGTCTTGCACCGCGCTATACAAGTCCAGCGTGAAACGGTCCACACTCTCGAACAGCTCAAGATTCAACGAGCGTTCATTGACAGCATCCGCGACCGTTGTTCCAACATTGATAGCAACCACTTCGGTCGATGACAGAAAATACGGTTTGGGATCCATAGCCCCGTCTGCAACTCTGCCGATCACATCACGTACGGTTGAAGGACCAATGAACGGCAAAACGAGGTAGGGGCCAGGTCCAACGCCGTATTTTCCAAGTGTCTGGCCGAAATCTTCCTCGCTTTTCTCCAGGCCGAATTTGTCTTTTGCTATATCAAAGAAGCCCAGCCCACCAATTGTGGTGTTAATCACAAAGCGGCCTGCCTCACGCGCTGCGCCATTGAGTTTGAACTGAAAAAGACTATTCGCAAAACGCGGGACGACACCAATATTTTTAAAAAACCGCTGGACTCCAAGACGTCCTTTCTCGGGAAAGGTCCCAATATAGACACGGGCAACCGGTCGCAGAATATGTTCGTCCATCCAGATGTTGAACGAAAACATTTTCTCATTGAAGGGCTCCAAAACAGAGGGTTCATATACTGGCGCAGCGGCGTCGAGCGTATCAAAAGGGCCGTCTAGGCCGCCATCTTGAGCGAGACTCGGTCGCGGCCAGAGCAGGCTGAGTCCAAGGCTGATTGCGAAACAAAGGACTATAAAACGTATAGAAAGAGTTCGTCTTTTTCGCATTACACCACAATCTCTATTCTGCCTTTTTAGGCAGCGTAACGGCTGCCGTTCCAATAACCCATCGTTCTCCGTCATCATTTTCCATCCAAATATCACACTCAGCATTATGCCGCTCGTCATCCTTTTGGGTAACGAAGCCAAGCAGATGGATACTGCAATCAGGCAGGACCGGGCTGCGAAATGTCGTACCGATCCGGGTGATTTGGGCCGCCGGGTTCCACTCGCTAATTAATCGGGCCAGCAGCCCCATACTTAATACTCCAGGCGCGATCATGCCGGGTAGCCCCTCTTTGCGGGCGCCTTCGTCGTCGGTAAAGCGGGGGAAATCCATCCCGGCCGTCCTGGCGTAACGGCGCACAAAGTCCTTAGTGAGCAACATGTCGATGGGCGGCAGTTCGTCGCCTTCTTCTACGTCTTCAAAATAGATCGTCTTCATCGCTGCACTATCCTATGGTCAACAAGCGCGACTTTCTCACCATTCTGGTTCGTAATCTCATTGCGCAACACAATGAAGTACATGGAGCCGCTGCGTCCGGTCTTCTCATAAACATCGTGTATGGTACTGACCATTTTAAGTGCATCACCAGGCCGAACCGGGGTAAAGCTTTCGACATCACGCCCGCCGTCGAAGCCCACCTTGCCAAAACGCGGCATATATTCGGGCGTCATCTTTTGGGGGCGTAAGCGCGTCACAAAGGTCGGCGGCGCAACGAGCCCGCCGTATGGCCCTTGGGCTGCAGCTTCCTCGTCCGTATAGAGCGGATTGGTTTCACCCAGCGCCTCAGCAAATTTAAGGATTTCGTCCTTAGTAATAGGCGGAAAATCAGTTTCGTCAAAGATTTGTCCCAAAATGGACCGATCAAACTCAAAGGCCATGCTGTCATCCTCTAGGCGCTGTTTTGTATTGGGGTCCGTCGCACACGGAAATCGACGGGGCGATAGCCGCCTGTTCGAAGAGCATCGACCAGCTCTTCTGTATTGGTAATATCTTTCTCAAATTCTGTGGCACAAATCCCGACGAAGCTCACCAGATGCGCGTCGCTGCCACCGAAGGCATGATAGCCATACGAGTCGATCAGCTCAGCAACACGCTCATTTTCGCCTTTTTTACTACCACCGTTAAGGGCCTCAACACCAACTACCCCTTCCAGCGGCTGTCTGTTCCCATAATGCTCGATCAGTCCGATAGTCGGTCGACCAGGATGACACGGCATGGCAACACCGCCCATGCCTGCCACTTCATCAATCAGTTCTTGAGCCCGGAGACGCACATTAGAGAAATCGAAGCGTTTGAGCATATCGCCGTTCACGCCGTACACAAGTACGTGACCATACTCGGTTTCGACCTCAGAAGCTTTGAGAATAAGCATGCCGTATTTGTCTTCGAGTTTGCGGTAGTCGCTGTGCGAGTCAAATTGCCGGTGTTCAGTCAGGACAATGCCGTCTAGCGGTCGTTCGTCCCGTTTGCGTACCAGCCACTTGAGATATGCCTCGACCGGTGCACGGCTGTCGTCTGAGACTTTGGAATGCAGATGGAGGTCAATCATTCGTGCCATAGGGTATCCTAAATAGCCTGCCGTTCGGCTCAGCTTTTAGTTTTCTAGTTGAGAAATA
>CAZXFE010000086.1:0-14601 GCA_964639795.1 uncultured Enterobacteriaceae bacterium
CGTGTTTCAGCTGGCGCTGATTTAGCTCTCGACTGACTTGCTGCGCAATAGCAACGCCTTTCCCACCGCCGGCGGTGGGATTCACGATGAGACGCATGGGCGGGCTAGTCATATAAAGGTATTCGCTACAGGGCTGGTGCGCGAACCGCTCTACAAAAACCGAGTCATTCCCGCAGCCCACCACGCTCAGAATGGGCCTGCAGAAAATTGCGACTGCCATCTGTGGCCATACTCGCCGATGCCGACAACTCAAGGCACAGGGCCGTCGCGGCAATGATCTGGGCAAACCGGTAGACTCTATCCTCCCCCAGACAATCCATCAGTTGGAGATAGGCGCGCGCATGCGGCAGGCTGGTTCCACCGCCCAAGGTTCCGACTTCGAGTCCAGAAAATCGAATGGACAGATGCAAGCCTCTCGTAACGGCAGTCGCTGTTACCTGGGCCATACTACTCGTCCCGACCATGCCAAGATCTTGTCCGGTTGCGGCAAAAATGGCGGCAATCGCCGATGCTGGCGTAAAGGCGAACGACTGCATACCACTCGCATGCGCCCCGTGCAGTCCGGCGTGTTCCAAAGCTAGAATATCCGTCCCCTTCACACGTAACACCCGCCGCAGCACCGTATCAGGCATGGTAACCTCAGCATGCACGACCTTGCCGTGGCCGGGGAACTGAAAAAAAGCATGGCTCGGTTTCTTATCTCCGCCCATATTGGCTTCCAAAAAAATCCGAAGCGGAGTGATGCCAGTGTCGTTGGGGAAGCGCTCAAGGATATAGGCGTGATTGAGCGCGTACGTATTCCGCGTCATCATATTTGGTCCACATGCGTCCCCAGTCGTGAACCTATACAAAACGTGGCACATCGGTCCAATGACGTGGGTCTCGACTTCATGCAGCATAGCATGTCCGCTCAAGAGAGGGGTTTTACTCACCTGTTGGGATAGCAACGGATTGTCCGGATCTGTAAGCCAGACAATCATTTCTTCCGTATGCTCGCTTACCCAGTCAGACAAAACGATGGCTTCTTGGGTCGACGAAAACACAAAACAAGAACCCCGTGTGATACGATCTGCCAGCACCTGCGTTCTCACGCCACCCGCAAGCGCAACTGCCTTCACGCCGCGTTGAATCGATACCGACAGGCCACCTTCGGTATGCGCCAAGGGAACATAGACCTGGCGGTCTTCCCGTCCCAACTCCTGCAGCTTGCCTTTCGGATCACACTGGTACTGACCGCAATTGAGCAACACTGGTCCCACTACCCCGACGGGGAGCGTCATCTGGCCGGTGAGACATTCCTGAAACGGGGTGAGCGCGGAGAGGCGTCCATCCAAGACGTGCTGATGTTCGGCATCCCAGTGCGGCAAAGCGCGCAGCGTCTCTTGACGTTCGGCAATCCACTTAGGTTTGTTCCCGCGTGGCCAGCGTGACACACGCGGACGAGGGGAACCAGCCGGCTGAATAGCGCCCGCTCGCTGGGCGGTGACCTTCATATCGCTGCCGAATTTCCTTCCTCGCCAAGTTGTAGCCTTTTGACCTTATTCTCAATATCGCGATTTATCGCACCGAACAGAGTCTGTCCGTCAATCCCAATAAGGACAGCCTCAGTTTTAAGGGCAGCATAGATTGATTCCATTAAACGCAGGAGTTCATCCCGCGTCTGGAGGAAAACAGGTCCACGCTGCGGCTCACGTTCTAAGGCCGCTCGCAAATACAGCTCGGCAAAAGCGAGATGGCGGGCTTCGTCCCGTAAAATGCGACCGGCGATTTGCGCAAACAGAGAGTCTGGATGAGCTTTGGCGAGTATGCTGTAAAAATGACGGGCGAGAATATCGCTCAGCAGAATGCCCCACAGCCATTCCACCCGGTCGCGCGATTTGAACAAACGTGCTTGATAGCGGAACATGTCTCGCAACTCACGGACTTCAAGCGGGCGTTGATCGAGTGCGTTGTAGAACCGGGTGAGCGTCTCAAAATGGCGCGCCTCATCAAGGAGGAAAGTCGACAAATACAGCTGCGCCTCAGTCTCATGCGCGGCAAAACACTGCGGAATGGCGGTGCTAGCCCCGAGCATGGCCATCTGCTCACCTAGGTAAATCGGCGTCAGGACCATCGCAAAAGCCCGCTTCTCATGGCGGTCGAGTACCAGTGGATGGGCCCAATCAATTTCAGTCGCCGACCACTGCCCGGCAACTCCCTTCCGAAACAGGTCCATTAATTTGGCATTGTCGATACGGGGAAATACTTGGATCACAATCCTCAACCCCTCCCGCGGGCCATTCGTTGTATGCAGCAGACAGGCAGCAAAGCAACCCCCCACAGGCTACTCAAGTAAAGGTCAACTCAAGATCAGATCCCGGTCTTAGGGCACGTCCTCTTGCTGGTTAAACCACACCGAGGCGCGAGACAAATATTGCAAGCCCGATATGGCAGTCGCGGCACCGGCCAGAGCCAGGGTGACATACCACAGCAGCGGGAACGTCCAGTTCGCGTTGTGGAGCGCCACCAGGGTCAAAATTACGGTCACTAATTGAAAAAATGTGCAGGCTTTCCCAACAAAACTGGGACGGACTTCAATCGAGTGACCCGTGACAAAGAACAGGACGATAAAACCACTCAAAATAATAATATCGCGACTGATCACCAGCACAGCCAGCCAGCGGGGAATAAAGCCTAAGAAGGCGAGAATGACAAAGGAGCTGATCAGCAGGAGTTTGTCAGCCAGTGGATCAATGAAAGCACCCAGCGTCGTGCGCGAGTCCATCAGACGCGCGATCAGACCATCAAGTGAATCGGTGATACCAGCCAAAATAAAAACAACGAGCGCCTCGGTATATCTCTCGTCCGTCAAGAGAATAAGAAAGATCGGAATGGCTCCAATGCGCAAAAAAGTGATAAAGTTGGGAAGATTCAGCACGGAAAACCCCGCTTGCAACAGATCTCATTCACTGTCGGCTTAGCCCTCTGACCCCAGTCGCTTCTGGAGTTGGCCCGCCACTTTAGTTGATACACGAGCGGCCACCTGCACACAGGTATCCGTATACGTTTCTTCTAGCACTGTGCCACTTCGCCGTAACCAGGCCAGTAACTCGCCGCTGGCGAGCGGCAATTCCAGCTGGATGAGATCCTGACCAACAGTAAGCCGGCGCGCGATTTCCTCCAATAACGGAGGGATACCAGTTCCCTTCTTCGCGGAAATTCGATACATCGCACCAAAATCCAGCCCCTGGCCAGTCACTTGCGAAGAAGGGGCGAACGCCCTCTGGGCGAACCCGCTGTCGTCTCGCGCATCTGTATCATCCCCGTGAGGCAGGCTGTCGATCTTATTCAGGACGGTAATCGTCGGTTGTTGCCCGGCGCCTATCTCATCCAACACGTTCTCAACAACCGTTTGCTGCTCAGGCCAGCGGGGATGGGTCGCATCAATGACGTGCAAAAGCAGGTCAGCCGTTCGGACTTCCTCAAGGGTACTTTTAAAAGAGTCCACGAGTTGATGCGGGAGTTTATTAATAAACCCGACGGTATCAATAATAATCGCGGGCTGTCCGTCTGGCAGCTCAAAGTGACGACTGGTCGGATCAAGCGTAGCAAAGAGCGTATCTTCGACAAAAACACCGGCTTGGGTCAATCGATTCATCAGGGTTGATTTCCCGGCATTAGTATAACCAACCAACGCCACGCAGGGAAAAGGTACCCGCTCACGCTCGTGCCGGTGCAACGACCGTGTTCGTTCTACTTCTCGCAGCTTGCGCTTCAACATGGCAATGCGTTCCCGGATACGACGCCGGTCGACCTCAAGCTGCGATTCTCCTGGACCGCGTGTTCCTACACCACCGCCAAGTCGAGATAAATGAGTCCACTGGCGGGTTAGGCGGGGGCGCAGGTATTCCAGCTGAGCGAGTTCGACCTGCAGCTTGCCCGCCCGACTTTGGGCCCGTTGTGCAAAAATATCGAGGATGAGTTGGCTCCGGTCTATGACCTTACAACATAGACTATGCTCCAAATTCCTCTGCTGAGCCGGCGAAAGGCTATCGTCGAAGATAACAACGCCGGCTTCGACTTCTTCGCTGAGACGCTTGACTTCAGCAACTTTCCCGGCGCCGATAAACGATGCGGGATGCACGCCCTTGCGTAAGAGTTGAATCGCATGGCCTGAGACAGTGAGTCCCGCAGTCTCACTTAATCGCGCCAGTTCGGCTATGGATTCGTCAGCCGCGAAATACTGCGCGCCCGCACCCTGTGAACCTCCATTCCCAGCCTGACGCCGCGGATTCCGAGGCCATTCAACACCGACAAGAAAAGCCTGCTCCGGCGCGGACGTCTGTTCGTGAGTATTCCGACGGCGGCGTCCAGACACAGGCAATCCAGTCCTTTCTCGTCTTCTAGACCAACCTAGTGAAACGACGCAACGCCGCTTCCGAACAACTGCTCAACAGCCATCAGCATGGCATCCGTCGGCGCAACCTTGAGTTGCTCCGGAAGTGCAATGACCGTTTCCGTATGATCAGACCTCAGAAGATGGAGAAACGTACGACATTGGCCTTGATGCTCAGCCAGGACCGAACGCAATGCCACAAAATCTTCTTTTGTTGCGATGTGTGCTGGTACTTGGATATGCACTTGCTCGACTTCATCGTTCGCAACGGAGTCCAAGGGGACTATCTCACTGGCGATAATTTGACGTCGCTCATCATCAACATCAAGAGAACCGCTCAAACGCATGGGCTTGCTGGAATGAATCTCTGCTTCATGGCGACGATAGGCCTCTGGCCAGACAATAACCTCGACCCCGCCGGCTTTGTCCTCGAAGGTGAATGTCGCGTAGCGGTCGCCTTTTTTGTTATTCTTCAGCTTAAGGGACTGAATCACCCCGGCTAAGCGCACTTTTTCTTGGTGGCCGCGACCCTTCAGTTTTTCGGTGGTGGACGAGATCACGCCGTGTAGCCGGCCTACGTATTTGTCGAGCGGATGACCGGTAATAAAAAACCCTAGGGTTTCACGCTCACGGTTGAGTTTGTCATTATCCGACCACTCTTCAATCTGGGGCAGCTCAGGATGAGTCGGGTCAGTTGATCCGTTTGCACTCGCAAAGAGTCCCATTTGGTTCACATTGTCAGCGCCTATGGCTTTGAGAGCCGCCCAGCGCATGGTCTCTTCTACGCCGGCTAGGAGTCGGGCGCGCGGCACGCTAAAGGCATCACACGCCCCACATTTGATTAAACTTTCTACAACCCGCTTATTGACTTGTGAGTTGTGCACCCTGGTACAAAAATCATACAGATCGGTAAACGGCCCATCCTGGCGTGCAGCCTGAATCACGTCAATCGCTTTTGAGCCCACACCTTTGATTGCACCAAGCCCAAAACGCAGGGTTTTTCCTCGGACCGTAAAACTCTGCCCGCTCTCATTCACGTCCGGTGGCAGGACCGGGATATTGTGCACCCGACATTCAGCAATATTTTTATACGTCTTATTTGTATCGCCCATCTCCAGACTCGTTAGCCCGGCCATGAACTCCTGTGGATAGTGCGTTTTGAGATAGGCGGTTTGGTAAGAGATCAAGGCATAAGACGCCGCATGTGATTTATTAAACCCATAGGCGGCAAACGTTTCCATAGCATCAAAAATTCTGCCGGCCAGCTGGTCGTTGACCTTATTCTGTGCGGCACCCTTAAGAAACTTCGACCGTTCCTGTTGCATCACCTCTTTTTTCTTTTTTCCCATGGCCCGCCGCAGATTATCGGCATCGCTCAAAGAGTATCCAGCCAGTATCTGAGCGATTTGCATGACCTGCTCTTGATATATGGTGACGCCATAGGTTTCTTTGAGCACAGGTTCAAGCGACGGATGGGGATATGAAACCGGCTCTTTGCCGTTTTTACGCTTGATAAACTGATCGGCTGCACCGCTATCAAGTGGGCCCGGTCGAAAGAGGGCGATGACGGCAAAAACGTCTTCAAAACAACCCGGTTTAAGCTGCGTGATCAGCTTGCGGATGCCGCTGCCCTCCATTTGGAAGACGCCGACCGTATCGCCCTTCGCAAGTGACTTATAGGTAGCCCGATCATCAAGCGGCAGCGTACTCAGCTCAACGTCAATGTCCCGACTTTCTTTAATACGTTTGACCACATCATGTACCAAAGTCAGTGTCTTTAAACCCAAGAAGTCAAACTTTATCAGGCCGATGGAATCCACATCCGGACCAGCGAATTGGGTCAGAACATTTTTTTCTTTATCAACGTACAACGGCACGTGCTCGACCAGAGGGGAGGGAGAAATCACTATGCCTGCCGCATGCTTTGAGGCGTGGCGCAGCAGTCCTTCAAGCGTGATAGAATGCTCAAACAGTTTCTGTTCTCGCTCACCCCGTTCCCGGACCTCGCGCAAACGGGGCTCCATCCTCAAAGCCTCTTCTAAGGGGCGATCTTTCCCTTGTTTTGGCGCGGGATAGAGTTTGGCAATCCGGTCAGTCTCTGCATACGAGAATTCTAGTGCACGGCCCACGTCTCTAATAGCCTGCTTGCCCTTCAGCGTTCCAAA
Organism: uncultured Enterobacteriaceae bacterium; assembly: GCA_964639795.1. Classification (GTDB taxonomy): domain Bacteria; phylum Desulfobacterota; class Binatia; order Bin18; family Bin18; genus Bin18. The sequence goes on from CAZXFE010000086.1 coordinate 6,541, forward strand.
CGTAATGATCTGAGCAACTTTATCCTCGCCATATTTGTCCTTGATATACCGAATAACTTCATCCCGGCGCACATAGCAAAAGTCCACGTCAATATCAGGCATGCTCTTACGACCAGGGTTGAGAAATCGCTCAAATAGGAGTTGGTAGCGGATGGGGTCAACGTCGGTTATCTTGAGTGCATACGCAACGAGACTGCCTGCCGCTGAGCCACGACCTGGGCCGACCGGAATGCCCTGCGACTTAGCGTAACCAATAAAATCAGCGACAATCAGGAAATAACCAGGGAAGCCCATTTCGCCGATAATATTGAGTTCATAGGCGAGTCGATCCTGATACTGCTGCTCCTTGTCTGCGTCCCAATCTTTCTCATTGGCCCGCAACGGTTTGAGGCGTTCTTCAAGCCCCTCTCGTGCAGTTTTCTCAAGGCAGCCTTCAAGCGTTTCACCCGGCGGGGTAGCAAAAATAGGGAATTGGAATTCCCCAAAGGACAACTCCAGATTGCATCGATTCGCCACGTCGAGCGTATTCGCTATAGCGTCCGGGCAGTGGGCGAACTCCGCTTCCATTTCCTCGGGTGTTTTGACGTATAGCTGGTCGGTCCCAAAGCGCCAGCGGTTTTCATCCGAAATAACTTTGGCGCTCTGGACACAGAGCAAAACCTCATGTGCCTCGGAATCTTCGACTCTTAAGTAGTGACAGTCATTTGTCGCCACGAGGGGAAGCGACAGTTCGCGAGCAAGTTCAATAAGCGGCGGATTAATTTTTTCTTGTTCGGGCAAATGATTGGCTTGGATCTCGATATAAAAGCGATCGTTAAAGATTGAGGCGTACTCTTCACCGGCCGCACGCGCACGCTTGCCATCGTCCCGCAGCATGGCTTTGGCCAATTCTCCACTCAGGCAGCCCGATAGAGCAATAATACCGCTGTTCAATTCGCGCAGCAGCTCTCGATCAACACGCGGCTTGCGGTAGAATCCTTCAGTAAATCCAGCAGTGACCAGACGACACAGATTTCGGTAGCCAGCCAGATTCATGGCTAATAGAATAAGGTGGAAATTCCCTCCGTGCTCAAGGTCGTCTGCGCCCCTGGGTTGCTTATCGAAGCGGCTTTTCGGCGCAACATACACCTCGCAGCCGATGATCGGTTTCACCCCATGCCTGGCAGCCGTACGGTAAAAATCGATCGTCCCAAACATATTGCCGTGGTCGGTCATAGCCACCGCCGGCATGCCGTACTCTGCAATACGCGGCATAAGATTAGACACCTTATTCGCCCCGTCAAGCAGGCTATATTGCGTATGCAGGTGGAGATGTACAAACCCCATCGTTCCGCCCTCCCCTCATTCCCATTCAATCGTTGCTGGTGGCTTTGATGAGATATCGTAAACCACACGGTTAATACCATGCACTTCGTTGATGATGCGGTTTGACATCTGTGCCAGAAGATCTCCTGGCAGACGTGCCCAATCTGCGGTCATACCATCTACGCTCTCTACCGCTCGAATGGCAATGACATTTTCATAGGTACGAGCATCGCCCATAACGCCAACCGTCTTCACCGGCAGCAACACGGCGAATGCCTGCCATACGCGATCATAATAACCTGCGGCACGAATCTCCTCATCAACAATGGCGTCTGACGCTCGGAGCAGGTCCAGCCACTCGGCCTGCACTGGCCCAAGAATACGAATCGCCAGGCCGGGGCCAGGAAAGGGCTGGCGACCGACAATCTCATCCGACAGGCCAAGCAAGCGGCCGATTCCGCGCGCCTCATCCTTAAACAGCTCGCGCAACGGTTCGATCAAGGCCAAGCGCATACGCTCCGGCAGGCCACCGACATTGTGATGACTTTTAATTGTTGCTGCCGGTCCTTTGAAAGAGACCGATTCAATCACATCCGGATAGAGCGTGCCTTGGGCCAGAAATTCCACATACGGCAAAGTCACGGACTCTTCCTCAAAGACCTCAATAAACGTATGACCGATAATGCGTCGTTTCTGTTCCGGGTCGTCGATTCCAGCAAGCCGCTCAAGAAAACGTTGGGCCGCATTGACCGGACGCAGATTGAGTCGCAGCTGAGAAAAGACCCGCACCACGCTTTCTGCTTCGCCTTGGCGCAGCAAGCCGTTATCAACAAAAATGCAGGTTAATCGATCCCCAATGGCTTTATGAACGAGAAGGGCAACAACGGCGGAATCAACACCGCCGCTAAGACCGCAGACGACCTGCTTATTTCCGACCTGATCACGGATGCGCTGTATCTCACGTTCAATAAACCCTTCCATAGTCCAATCTGGGACGCAACCACAAATGCGAAAAAGAAAGTTTTGCAGGACTTCCTTGCCCCGCTTGGAGTGCACCACTTCAGGGTGGAACTGGACACCAAAGAGGCGACCAGACTCATCTCGGCCTGCGGCAATAGGCGAGTTATCCGAATGAGCCAAGATCTTCCAGCCAGCTGGTAGTGACTCCATTTTGTCACCGTGGCTCATCCAGACCTGGGTCGGCGAGTCAGGCGAGAAGCCGGCAAACAGGTCAGCGGTGTCGTCGACCATAAGCTGGGCTGGACCAAACTCACGCCGGTCAGCTTGACCAATGTATCCACCCGCAAGCTGATGCAGGACATTCATGCCATAACAGATGCCAAGAAACGGGACGGGTACGTCTAGTACGGGAGCATCAACAACGGGCGCTCCAGCATCATACACACTGGCCGGTCCGCCGGACAGAATGATGCCCTCAGGGCTCATCTCCTGAATGCGCTCAAGCGGGATGTTATACGGATGGATTTCGCTGTATACGTGCGCTTCACGAATGCGTCTGGCGATGAGTTGGGTGTACTGACTGCCGAAATCAAGAATAAGAATCATAGTGTGTCCAAATGAGTTCGGCGTGTCGTAAACTCATTCTAAGTGGTAGTTTGGGGCTTCCTTGGTAATAATGACGTCGTGCACATGGTTTTCTCTCAACCCGGCAAGAGAGACACGAACAAATTTGACCTTGGTTCGGAGCTCTTCGAGATTGCGACAGCCGGTATAGCCCATGCCAGCCTTGAGGCCGCCAATAAGCTGGTCGATCACAACAGATAATGCCCCTTTATAGGGAACCCGACCTTCAATCCCTTCCGGCACGAGCTTGCCTAAATTTTCCTCTGCGTCTTGAAAATAGCGGTTACGGCTGCCTTCTCGTTCTCGCATAGCCCCAAGCGAACCCATGCCTCGATACTGCTTATACGAGCGTCCCTGGTACAGAATGGTCTCACCAGGGCTCTCTTCTGTGCCGGCAAACAAGCTGCCAATCATAATGGCTTGCGCGCCCGCGGCTAAGGCTTTCACAATGTCTGCAGAAAAACGAATACCGCCATCCGAGATCACAGGCACCCCGGCTCTTTCTGCGACGCGGACGCAATCCACAACCGCGGTAAGCTGAGGCACGCCAACGCCGGATACCATGCGTGTCGTACAAATGGAGGCAGGTCCCATACCGACCTTGACGCCGTCCGCACCGGCATCAATGAGAGCTTGTGCTCCTTCGGCGGTAGCCACATTTCCAGCAAGGACTTCAAGTCCCCGGAAGTTCTCTTTAAGAATGCGCACCGTCGCTATCACACTCGTAGTATGACCATGGGCCGTATCAAGCACCATGACATCGGCTCCGGCTTCAACCAGGGCTTCGGTCCGCGCCTCCAGGTCATCTCCGGTGCCAACGGCTGCCGCAACGCGCAGTCGGCCGTATTCGTCTTTACATGCATGTGGATGCTGACTCGTTTTCTCGATATCTTTGACGGTAATCAGCCCCTTGAGATGCATCGCTTCGTCAACAACAAGCAATTTTTCAATACGGTGCTTGTGCAGGATTTCTTCCGCTTCTTCACGACCGATCTCCGGTCCGGCCGTCACCAGATTATCTTTGGTCATCACCTCTGAGACGAGTCGATCGAGCCGTTTTTCAAACCGTAAATCCCGATTGGTCAGAATACCAACCAGCTTGTCATCTCTCGTCACCGGAAGGCCAGAGATGTGAAACCGCTGCATAATCTCGCGCGCTTGGGCGATGGTAATATCAGGAGCAATGGTGATGGGATCGGTAATCACCCCACTCTCATGCTTTTTCACCTTTGCTACCTCGGCCGCTTGAGCCGTGATGCCAAGATTACGGTGGACAACGCCGATCCCGCCCGCCTGCGCCATTGCTATAGCCGTCCCTGCTTCGGTCACGGTATCCATGGCCGCACTCACCAACGGTGTATTTAGCTGAATAGTGCGGGTTAAGCGGGTTGAAACATCAGCGTCCTTCGGCATGATGTCCGAATAGGCCGGCAAGAGAAGGATGTCGTCAAACGTGAGGCCTTCTGGAATTTTAGTGGGCAGCATGATCCTGCTCCTTCGCAGATACGAGTTGCAAAAAAGCCCATCTCGTCAACACACGAGATGGGCTCCATTCACTGTTCGCTCAGACAGTCATTACTGCCATGTCTTCCCCTATCAGACCCCTATCCCTTTGGCAAGCCGTGTTGCGAAACACAATATATTGTGGGTATGGAATGTTCGTACGGTCTATTAATTCACGCCATTTCTAGTACTCCAGCGTCTGAAACCAACGAGACCATAAAAAATACTAGGCTGCGGCTAGGAAATCTCCTTCATGCCTTCATACGTCGCGTGGTTCATCCACCCCGAGGAGAGCCTACGCGGATTGGTCTCGACCTCCACATCATCAAGAACCTGAGTCTGGCATGCCAAACGGTAGACTTTCCCCTCCCAGGAGACCTTTTTCTCCTCTCTCACCGTCGGAGGAGAAAGGGCGCGATGGTCGTTCACTTTAATCCGACACGTCCCGCAGAAGCCTTTTCCCCGGCAGTTGAGCAGTTTTGCAGGGAACGGCATACCCGTGAAGGGGTCCGGACCAAAGAGCGGATACAGGTCAATCTTATTTTCGAGGGCGACCTCACGCAGGTTCACACCTTTTGGAACCTCTATTGCCAAATCTTGCTTAATGAATGTCACTAACGGCATGCGCTTGCAGCCTCCTTCGCCCTCGTGCTAGGCAAATGTTTATCCGGTCTGGCCACACAAATCCAGGGGTAGGTATGCACGTTGATGTAAGTTGCAAAAAATGTGGACAGCGGAAACGAATGGATATCGGCGCGCCAGAGAACGGAAACTTTGAAGACCATTTGCACTACCTCAAGGAACGGCTTTCGCATCAACCCAGTTTCCAGTGTTTTGGGGGACATTTTGAGCTGACTGCTCCGCTTCCGGACTTCTGGGACGTACACTGGGAAACGGTAGGAGAAACATAGATACTCTTTTTCCATACAGCAGGTCATGGAGAATAAAACGCATACAGAACAGGTCCCGGCTAGCTAATAATGCCGGTAGTAAGACGGTAGCGGAGCAACCATGTCACAGCAACCGGAACACGATGCACAGTTTTTCGACGAGGCCACCATCCCGCAGGCGTCGCGAGAAGTCGAACAGTGGCGCAAAGACCTTCAGCACACCGCCCCTTTTAGGATCGTCCGCTGGCGCGTTATCGATGAAGTGTGGAATGGGCAAAGCGCCATTGACGCAGTCGTTCTCGTCGAAATCAAGGGTCAAACAGACTTTGGCGCCGCCCAAGGTGTCGGCGGGGTGAATGCCCTCGACTTAGCCTTACGGCAAGTGCTTGTGAAACACTTCCCGTTTGTTCAGGGGGTGGAACTCGTCGAACTGTATACCCATCGTGGGGGAACGGGGACCGCGGCTGAGGTCGTCTCTATTATGAAATTTAGCGATGGTCAGAGGCAGTGGAGTACCATGCGCCAGTCGCGCGATCTATTGGAATCAGCCTGGCTCTCCCTCATCGACGGGTATGAATGGGTGATTACAAAATTTCACCAAACACGCAGACACAGATAGGAGAGGCAATGGCAAAAGGGACAACGGTCATAGACTGGCATTATCACCGACCGAGCTGAGTGACTTGTAAAAAAGCGCAAGAGTTTCTTGCGCAACAAGATTGCAGGGCCACCACGTTCGTGAACGCACGTCAAGAGAAGTTTGATCGTGATGCTGCCCTGCAGCTCTTCCAAACTGTCTCACAGGTTATTGCGGTCAAAGGGAAAAAAATCCTGCGTTTTCCGATCACAAAGAGCCAACCGGTCACAGAGGATCTTCTTTCAACAATTCTCGGCCCCTCGGGGAATCTGCGTGCTCCGGCGCTCCGGAAGGGTAAGACATTTGTCGTGGGTTTCCATCCCGACGTGTATAACGAGGTCTTGAGGTAGAGGTGAGATCACAACTGTCGCGTCCCCCACAATAGGGCAACCTGCTGGTCGCCGCTGCGATCGTTGAGGCGCCTTACCTGTTACGCTGGTGGCCTCAGCGGCGTCCCCCATTGATCAACGCACGTCACTTCTTCAACCGTCTGACGACGAACCGGTCCGAATTTTCCTATTGGATAACCGACCGGTATCAGAGCATATGTAGCAATATCGTCCGGCAGGTTAAGAATAGGCTTGAGTGCATCCTCGTGCAGCGAACACACGGTTGTCAGCGTCGCTCCGAGTCCGAGAGCACGGCAGGTCAGCAGCATATTCTGTACAGCAGGATAAATACTCGCTCCAGACAGACGTGCCAGCTTGGCGGCCAACTGGGCGCCCGCATCACCCGGCGGTATAGGCCGCGCCTTGAGACAAGCGAAAATCAAGACCGGCACTTCAGCCAGATTATCGGCCAGATAACTGGCGGCATCCAAGAGACGTTGAAACTGGCCCTCCGCCATATGGGATGGCCCAGACTGCCCTTGATATATACTCCGCGCCTCTTCCCAACCCTTTTGGTAGACCTGCTGCACCTGACGCTTGACCGTAACGTCTTTGACCACCACAAAACGCCAGTGTTGGGTGTTACCGCCACTCGGTGCACGTATACCCGCATCCAGAATTTTATAGATGACGTCATCCGGTACAGGCTCGGTTTTCAGCCGCCGCATGCTCCGGGTTGAGGACATAATGTCAAAAAGATCGGCTTCTGCCATAAGAATCCCCTTTTCCATCCTCTACCCTTGTCGGGGTCGTGCAGCAGGGCTAGAGTATCCAGCCAGAATTCCTTAATCCAACACCGGGAAAGGTTGTGAGTACATTGTATGCCCAACTATTGTGCGCGTCGCCCTATTGTGTGTCAAATGCGACACGGCCGTATCAGAACGGATGAGAAAAGGAGTCACTAACAGATGAAGCACTGGCAAATGGGAAGTGGTGTGGTGCTGGCGGTCATTTTTTTCCTCGTGGGCTGTGGCGCTCCGCCGCCGAGTCTGACCGGCAGTGAACTTGAGGGAAAATATCCTGACGAGACATATACTGAGATTGACGGTGTCAATCTCCATTATCGACAAATAGGTTTAGGTCGTCCACTCATTTTCCTGCACGGTTTGCTTGAGGACTCCCGTATGTGGCGGCATGTGACACCAGGCCTGACGTATGGCAACACGGTGTATGAGATTGACCTGATGGGTTTCGGCCTGTCAGAGAAACCCCAGGATCGCACTTATGATATAGACACCTATGTCTCCCAGCTCAGCACCTATATTGAAAACTTTCATCTCGAGAACATCGTTCTTGTCGGCCATGATTTTGGCGCGGTCATTGCCGCTGCATATACGATTGGCAATCCAGACAAAGTCTATAAACTCGCGCTCATGAGTGCCCCCATCTCCTCCGCTATCCCCCTTCCTTTCAATTTTCGTCTCCTTGGTACGCGCGTTATCGGGAATATGCTTACTGGCGACTGGTTCTTGCAGCGCATCCTCACAGAGGGGATTCATAATGAAGATGAGCGGCGTGAAGCGAAGCTCAAAGAATATTTACAGCCCTTTCATGACGATCCGGGCGCCCGCCAGGCTCTGCCTAAGTTTTTACGCGAGTTCGGTCTGCGCCAAGCGGTGGAAACTGAGCTCTTGCCGAATCTGGACAAACTCAGTATGCCTACCCTTCTCTTGTGGGGGGGCCAAGATCCATTCACCCCTATGGATGTAGCGCGTGAGCTGGATGTAGCGATTTCAACCGCAGATTTACAAAT
>CAZXFE010000087.1:0-12153 GCA_964639795.1 uncultured Enterobacteriaceae bacterium
GTTGCAACGCCCGCATCCGGCCCCCCCTCCAACAACGGTCTGTTGATACGATCCGGCCACCGAGCGTACAGTTTCTACCGATCGAGGCCTGGCTTGCTGAACACGAGCCGGATGTGTGGCAGCACCTTCACCAAGCCGACGACGAACTCCTACATTTGCGTCAAATCGGGGCCGTAGAAAGCCGCTATCGGGGGCTGCGCTAGGTGCGCATTCTTCGTCCTATGTGAAGAAGCAGAGCGCCTCTATTACGAGCTGAGTGACGGTTCTATGCAGAAGGTCAGCGGAGAGGAAGAGTAGGAGTTTTCAGTCGTATCGGGACTGCCGGACTGTATCGATAAAAAAGAGAATCTTCCCATCCCTTTGCTTCCGTCTTCCTGTAGGCCAGATTCGCTAGATTCGCAAGAGTAAAAGAATACGTTACAGTAGCGCGACCCTTTTGAGGCGAGACAGCGTGGTCGACGGAAGACCTGTCTCCTAGAAAGGGAAAAGGGGGGATTATGGGTTCCGGACTGTTTGCATTCCGAGACTATTGGCCACGGCGCTTTACCCTGATCGGCCTGTGTTTTTGTAGCACTTTTATTTGCTATATCGACCGGGTCAATATCTCGGTTGCTATTATTCCCATGGCGCAAGAGTTTGGCTGGGACCAAACCACGCGCGGCATTGTGCTGTCCTCCTTTTTTTACGGCTACCTTGCCACGCAAGTCTTAGGCGGGTGGTTTGCAGACCGCTACGGTGGAAAGATCGTCTTAGGCTGTGGTGTCCTCTTATGGTCGCTCTTTACTTTCATTACCCCACCTGCTGCCGCAGTGTCATTCACGGTGCTCTTTCTTGCTCGGGTGGGTATGGGCCTCGGTGAAGGCGTGGCCTTTCCTGCGATTTACAACCTCTTTGCCCGGTGGGTGCCGAGCCAAGAGCGCGCGCGTTCGGCTGCGCTGAATGTGAGCGGGATTTCGCTTGGGACGGTGGCCGCACTGCTCCTGACGCCGTCCATCGTCGTGGCTTGGGGCTGGCCGATGGTATTTTACCTGTTTGGCATACTCGGGTTTATTTGGTTCGGCTTCTGGTATTCTCGTGTGACGGATACGCCGGAAACACACCCCACGATCCGCTCAGAAGAAGTGGCCTATATTCACGAGCAGGCCCCACCCCTTCCAAAAAATGAAACGATCCCGTGGAAATTGCTGCTCTCAAAAGCTCCGGTGTGGGCGATTATTATTAACCATTTTTGTGCAAACTGGGGCTTTTATGTAATTCTGACTTGGCTTCCAACCTATTTCAACCAAGCCCTCGGAGTGGATATTCACCAAGTCGGGTTCTACACCATTCTTCCCTGGCTCGTTATGTTTGTGATGGCAAATGTCGCTGGCTGGATTGCGGATAAGCTGTTGCAGCGGGGCCTGTCCATCACTTTTGTCCGGAAACTGATGCAGAGCATTGGTTTCCTGATTCCAGCTGCGTTTCTCATTCTGATTGGAGGCGTGACCTCGGCGACTCAGGCCGTCGTCTATATGTGTTGTGTCCTTGGATTTGGCTCATTTGCTTTGTCCGGCTTTGCGGTGAACCATCTCGATATTGGGCCGCGTTATGCGGGGATCTTACTCGGTTTGTCTAACACTGCCGGCACGATTCCTGGTATTGTTGGGGTCACTCTGACCGGCTTTATTTTGGATGCCACGGGCTCGTGGAGCCTGGTATTCCTGATCGCATCCGGGATTTATATCTTTGGTGCGGTCGTGTGGCTGGTATTCGCCACTGGTGAGCGCCTGTTTGAGTGACGGATCGAAGCCTGGGTAGAAAACCTCACGTTATTCGGGCTTCTTCTTGATCTCGTAGCCAAGCTCCTCGACGGCTAAGAGGATGTCTGCGATAGCCGTGAAATCCTGTATATCGGCATGCCCCATACGAATACTCACAGCGTAATTGGAGCCGTACGGATGTTTAGTACGACGATGCTGAAACACTGACTTTGCTATTCTGAGCAGTTCGAATCTCGGAGTACCGTCTGCCATATTATTTCTCAATTACAATCCGCCACTGCCGGACGGTATCTGCAATACCTGGTTCAGTAATGTCAATAATGGCGTAGCCTTCGGCTTCCGCCGCGCGAGGAATATCGCGCCGACCTTTGGGGTCGTCGATGACCAGTTCTAGCCGAGCCCCCTGGTCGAGATATTCGAGTCGTACCTTTGCCTTGGCCCAGTTAAGGGGGCATTTGACCCCGGACAAGTCCATCTGCTCAGTTTTTCTTGCCATCGCTGTTTACATACCAGAGAGACTATCCGTTGTCAGTCAGCGTCCCGCCAACCAGATGTACTAGATGTGCAGGTTTGTCAGGTCTAAATGGTTTCCCGCTTTGGCGAGAACCATAGAATACCGACTATCTTGTCGGGGGCATACTCCCCGTTTCTCCTACTCCTCTTATACGGTATGCTAGGCTATCTTCGAATCACTGGGGTGCGGTGTGGAGCGCGACGAGAGCCGTCCGTTGAAATATGTGCTGCGGTCAGACGATGCAGACAGCCGGCCGCAACATTTTTCCATAGACTACAAACAAGAGTTGAATCCTAGTCAGTACGAGGCTGCAATTGTGCGGGATGGGCCGGTGCTGGTGCTTGCCGGTGCAGGCAGCGGCAAGACGCGCACGCTCATTTATCGGGTCGCACGTCTAATCGAAGAGGGAGTAGACCCGGCTTCGCTTCTGCTGCTGACCTTTACCCGCCGTGCTGCTGAGGAAATGGTCCATCGTGCCGGCTTCCTGATGGGCGGTCGGTGCGACAAGGTGACTGGGGGAACCTTCCATTCCTTTGCCAATACCGTGCTGCGCCGCTATGCCGCGTTGCTTGGTTTTTCTAATTCCTTCACTATTTTGGATCGCACTGATTCCGAAGATGCGATAAACCTCATTCGCGCCCGGCTTGGCCTCGATAAGAAAACGCGTCGGTTCCCGCGCAAGCAGACGATTGCTGAGGTCATCAGTTTGGCCGCCAATAAAACTACGAGCGTCGCCGAGGTTCTCGATGCGCAGTTCCCGCACCTGTTTTCCGAACTCGACGAACTGAGTCGTATCGAGGAGTATTACCGTCAGTATAAACAAGAGCGCAGTTTGCTCGATTACGACGATCTGCTGACCCATTTGCGTGAACTGCTCCGCGCCCATTCCGATGTTGCCGACCGGCTGTCACGCATCTACCGCTATATTATGGTTGATGAGTATCAGGATACGAATCGGCTCCAGGCCGAAATCATCCGCTCGCTGGCTCATGCCCATGACAATGTGATGGCGGTTGGTGATGACGCCCAGTCGATCTATAGCTTCCGTGGCGCGACAGTACGGAATATTTTTGAGTTCCCGGATCTTTTTCCCGGCACCAGAGTGATTAAACTCGAAGAAAACTATCGCAGTACCCAGCCTATTCTCGACCTCTCCAACGAGATTATTTTGCAAGCTAAGGAACGTTACACTAAGAATCTTTTTACGAAAAAGGAAACAGGCTTTCAGCCTACTTTGATCGAAGCCGATAGCGAGCGCTATCAGTCGCGCTTTGTCACCCAGAAGATTTTAGAGCTACGCGAGGAAGCCGTACCGCTTACTGAAATCGCGGTACTCTTCCGTTCGAGTTTTCATTCGTTTGATCTGGAGCTGGAGCTGAATCGATGCAATTTGCCGTTTGTGAAGCGGGGTGGGTTTAAGTTTATTGAAACAACGCATGTAAAGGACGTACTGGCCCATCTGCGTATTATCGCTAATCCGCAGGATGCCGTCTCCTGGCATAGGATTCTGCTGCTGCTTGAAGGCGTAGGACCGAAGAGCAGCGACAAGATCCTCGACCACATCCTGGGCGGCCCAGAGCAGCTTCAACGCCTGGCCGGATTTCCCGGACGTGGGGTAGTCAAGACTGAGGTGCAGCAGCTTGCAGCCGTGCTTCAGGTGGTTTCTGATCCCGAGCTGCAGCCGCGAGAGCAGATTGACGGCGTCGTGCAGTACTACCTACCCATGCTCAAACGTAACCACCGAGAAGATTATCCCAAACGGCAGAAGGACCTGGAGCATTTTTCGATTATTACCGAGCGATATCGCAGTTTGGATCGCCTCCTGTCGGACATGGCCTTAGAGCCACCCAACACCAGCGTTGATGGTGTACCGGCAACCGATCGCGATGAAGAAGGGGTGTTGACGCTGTCGACGATACACTCGGCAAAAGGGCTCGAGTGGCATTCCGTGTTTATCATTTGGGCAGTCGAAGGACGCTTCCCGTCGCTGTACAACAAAGAGGACGACGATCTCGAAGAAGAGCGTCGCCTGATGTATGTTGCAGCCACACGGGCCAAGGAAAATCTGTTCATCTCTTATCCGATCAATATTTTTGATCGGGCCACCGGCATGGTTCTGAGTAAACCGTCGCGGTTTCTCGAGGACATTCCGCGCCGAATCCTCAAGCCCGTCTTCCTGATTGAAGAAGATGATGACGATGGCTGACGGTCGCGTGGAAATCGGTCATGGTGAAAGTAGGGACGCCCGCGCTACCCAGGAATGCAGCTTGGCAGAGCGACGGGCTTATTCCGCACCGCCTCTTTCTGGCACTTTTTCAGCATCTTATGGCTTAAGTTGTGACCGGTGCCGGCCAGTTCGCCCGGGCACAGCACGCTGCTTTTAAGAAGAGACCTCTGACGCTTGCCTCGCGTGTTTGTCCAGAAATGCTCCCAGCGCTGCGTTGAACGCTTTCGGTTGCTCGATATTCGTCAGATGCCCGGACCCTGGGATGGTGGCGAAGGATGCTCCAGGAATGTTCTTGGCCAGGAATTCTGACGCTGCTGGCGGTGTGACCTGATCTTCCTCGCCGACAATAACCAACGTGGGTACTCTAATATGTGGCAAGACTGTGCGGAAATCAGTGTTAACGATTGCATGCAATGCCTGTTTGTACGAATCAACCCGGAGGGCGGCCATGGATGCAATGAGCTTATCGCGTACGGGCTGTTTTGCACTTGGCGCGACGAGGACTTTGACCACCTCGGGTGCAATGTCGGCCGGGGTTAAGCCTTTTTCGAGTGGTTCGAGGCGCCGTGCAAGAAAATCCTGTTTGACGTTCTCTGAAGCTGCGCCGAGGCCCGAAGAAGTATCTACTAATGCAAGCGTGGCGACACGATCAGCGTAACGACCATAAAAATCCTGGATAATCATGCCACCCATGGAAAGACCAACCAGATGGGCTTGTTCGACTTTGAGCTGATCGAGGAGACGCAGCAGGTCATCGGCAAAGTCGCTAAATTGCAGCGTCTGAGGCGAATCGTCACTACCGAGATAACCTCGTGCATCCCATGCCACAGCACAAAAGCGACTTCCAAAATGTGCAAGTTGGCCCGTCCAATTCAGACGATTTCCGCCAATACCGTGCAGGAAAATCACTAATGGGCCCTCCCCTTCGATGTCATAGACAATAGAAACCGGACCATCCGTGTATCGTGTTTCGGCCATGGGATTCTCCTTCTCTGCTACATTGCCTCCAGTGTCTCTATCCCCAATAGATCGAGCCCGGTTTTCAAATACCGGGCGGTCAGACTACACAGCAACAGCCGCGTGGGCCGACGATCCTCCGGGGCCTTCAGAACCGGATGGGCTTGATAGAAAAGATTAAACTGGGTGGCGAGTTCGTACAAGAAATTTGCTAGCAAATTAGGTTTATACGAGCGTTCGACTTCGAGCAGTACGTCGCCAAAGCGAAGCATATATTTGGCCAGATTTTGTTCTTCGGGTGCAAGCAGTTGAACTGGGATGTTTGGCGTAGGCTGCCAGTCGGTCAGACCGCCTTTACGGAAGATCGAACGAATACGGGCATACGCGTATTGCAGATAGGGGGCCGTATTGCCATCCAAGGCGAGCAGCTTATCCCAACTAAAACGATAGTCCATAGTGCGGTTCTGCATCAGATCCGCGTATTTGACCGCACCGATAGCAACGACTCTTGCTATATGCGCCTGCTCTTCCTGCGGCAGACCAGGGTTCTTATCCCGGACAACTGCCAGCGCCCGTTCTTCCGCCTCGTCCAGCAAAGCGCTGAGCTTTATCGGTTCTCCCTCGCGGGTTTTAATCGGCTTGCCGTCTTCTCCGAGGATCGTACCGAAGCAGATATGTTCCAGGCCCATGTCATATCCCCAGATTCGCGCAACGGAAAAAAGCTGACGAAAATGGAGCTGTTGGCGACTGTCGGTGACGTACACAATACGATCCGGTTGGAAGGTTGTCGCACGATATTTGATCGTGGCCAGATCCGTGGTGGCATACAGAAATGCGCCGTCCTGTTTCTGGATCAGGAATGGGGTGTCGGCGAGATCTGAGTCGTTATCATAAAAGACGCAGATTGCGCCTTCGCTGGGTCGGGCGATGCCTTTGTCTTGAAGTTCCTGAACCACATCCGCGAGCATGGGGTTATAGAAGCTTTCCCCTAGCCAGTGATCGAAGGTGACGTCAAGGCGATCATAAATGCGCTCGAATGCCTGACGCGAGACCCGCATAAATTCATTCCACAAGGCGGTATTGTCCGCATCCCCTTGCTGTAGCTTAGCAAGCTCTGCGCGAGCACTGTCTGCAAGCGTTGTGTCGGTCTTGGTTTTTGCCTGGACTTCTTTATACATCCGTTCCATTTCAGCCAGGGGGTCGCGTTCGTACGCAGCTTGGTCGAGAAACGAACGATACCCTACCACCAACATCCCAAACTGGGTGCCCCAATCACCCAGATGATTGTCCGTCGTCACGCTATGGCCCAGGAAGCGAAGAATACGGGTGAGTGTATCTCCCAGGATCGTTGAACGAATATGGCCGACGTGCATGGATTTCGCCACATTCGGGGCACTAAAGTCCACGACTATGGTATCCGGAGCAGCAGCGGGTTCCACGCCGAGACGTTCGTCCTGCGCGGTAGAGAGAATGGTTTGCCCAAGCCACTGCGGATCAAGGTGAAAATTGATAAAGCCGGGACCGGCAATGTCCCAGGTCGCAGGAATATCGTCCGGCTGGAGCTCGGCAATCACGGCTTCGGCTAGTGTGCGGGGATTCTGCTTCTGCGCTCTAGCAACAGCCATGACGCCGTTAGCTTGATAATCGCCGAATTTTGGATTGGTCGCCGGGGTGACGATCGCTGGTGCTATTATGCCGCTGACTGCAACAATAGCCTGAGCAGTCTTTTCTTCCAAGAGCTGTTGTATCGTTGGCATACGGGAAAATCTTTTGTTATTTGTTCCGCTTCCAAAGACCTTTTGCAGTGTAACAGCCGATTTGTAGCAAAGGCTCTTCCTTATCTGCAAGGGTGGGCATGCATTTGCGACAGTTATCACTTTGTGCCATGATTTCCTACAAAAATTCGCTCTATTAGAATACAAAGCGGTCTGTACGAACGTAGTAAGGACGCGAGCTAAAAGAGCTGGGACAGAAGAGCCATGGAAGGCCCATCGGTTAAGCGCGATATCCAGACACAATGCAGCTGCTGGATCGCACTCCGTCTAGCACACCGTGTCGGAAATGTTACGTATCGTCAATCGCTGGGGAGTTTCACCTCACCGCAGCTGTGGCGGCTTCGAATGCCGCCGCAGCTGCGGTGAGGTGAAACTGTTGTTAGCTCATGTGCTTCACAGAATATTACTGTATTTGATCAATGGGCGGACGTTGAGGCCGAAGTCCACAGGCTGAAACAGGTTGGGGCCAACAGACGACGAATTTCCGGAAAGGCTAGGGCAGATCCATGACCCGCTCCCTTTTCTTTATGTCCAGGGGAGATTTGTTCTGAAAGACCGGGCATCAATTGCCGTTGTGAACGCCCGGATGGCCAATGCGTATGGACGCGGTGTGGAACGCCAGCTCGCTCAGGAACTTGTTGCCCGGAGGTTTACCGTGGTGAGCGGGATGGCGCGTGGTATTGATGCCGAGGCCCACCGCCAGACCATTGCTGTTTTGGGCTCGGGGCTTGACGTCGTGTATCCGCGTGACCATATAGCGTTGGCGGAGCATATTGCTGAGAGCGGAGGAGTCGTGTCGGAGTTTGCCCTTGGCAGTTGGCCCGAGGCAAGGAACTTTCCCTATATAGGGATGCGGTCATTAGTGGTATGAGTCTCGGCATAGTTGTTGTGGAGGCAACGGAAAAGAGTGTGTCTTTGATCACGGCCCAGGGTGCGTTGGACCAGAACCGTGAGTTGTTTGCCGTTCCTGGTCGGATTACAGCAAGCCGCGGCCGTGGTCCACATCGGCTTATTAAGGCCGGCGCAAAGCTTGTTGAAAACATTGATGATATACTGAGCGAAATTGCACTCAGCCTCGTGCCGGTTGGCCAGCCTGCGAAAGTCACGCCGGCCGTCCTTTTGGAGCCGGACGAAGAGGTGCTGTTTCGGCTGTTTGAAGAAGAGCTACTACACGTTGATATGTTAATTACCGGAAGTGGGCTTGAGACTGCACGCGCACTTGAGGTGCTGCTTGGGCTAGAATTAAAAGGATTAGTTGCCCAACTCCCAGGAATGTATTTCGCGTCTACGAGAGGAAGCGAAGCAAGAGGAATGTAAGTATGGCGAAGAATCTGGTGATTGTTGAATCTCCGGCCAAAGCGCGGACGATTGGAAAATATCTTGGCCGTGGCTATCAGGTAAAAGCTTCGGTAGGGCATATTATGGATCTGCCCAAGAGTAAACTCGGCGTTGATATTGAGAACGGCTTTACCGCCGAATACCAAGTCATCCATGGGAAGGCCAAGATTGTTGACGAACTCAAAAAAGCGGCAAAAGGCAAGGAGCACATCTTTCTCGCTTCAGACCCGGACCGTGAGGGTGAAGCTATTGCCTGGCATATTGCAGAAAAACTCGGCAAGAATGGCCAAAAGATTCAACGCGTCCTGCTGAATGAAATTACTAAAAAAGCGGTTCAAGAAGCGGTTAAAAATCCTGCTGAATTGAACCAAAAGCGCTACGACGCTCAGGTCGCACGCCGGGTGCTCGACCGGTTAGTCGGCTATCAGATCAGTCCGCTGTTATGGAAAAAAGTCCGCCGCGGTCTGTCGGCTGGCCGAGTACAATCCGTCGCCGTGCGCATCATTACAGAGCGTGAGCGTGCCATTCGTGCTTTTGTGGCTGTGGAATACTGGTCGATTACCGCCGCGTTGGAAGGGGCATTGCCTCCAGTGTTTGAAGCCAGCCTCTTCAAGGTTGGTGATCAAAAGGTCGACAATAAGAAGTTTCGGATTGAAAACGGAGAAGAAGCCGAAAAGATTGTTGCGGGTCTGAATGGGGCGAAGTGGACGATCCAGAAGATCGAGAAAAAAGACCGCAAGAGAAATCCGGCTCCCCCCTTCATTACTTCGCGTTTGCAACAAGAAGCCTCACGCAAACTCGGTTATTCGCCTTCGCGGACCATGGGGATTGCTCAGCGGTTATATGCCGGGGTGGAGTTGGGCGATGAAGGCGCAGTTGGTTTGATCACCTATATGCGGACCGATTCGCCTCGTATTTCACCAGAAATGACCACGGCGACCCGTGCGCATATCGAACAGACGTACGGGCCGGAGTATGTGCCTGCGAAGCCGCCCTCTTTTCGGTCTGGCAAAGCTGCCCAGGAAGCGCATGAGGCCATTCGGCCCACCTCGCTTGAAAATCCACCCAACAAAGTCGCCCACTATCTCAAAAAGGAAGAACTGGGCCTCTATACGCTGATCTGGAACCGGTTTATGGCCAGTCAAATGGCCCCGGCCCAATTTGAACAAACGAGCGTGGATATAACGGCCAACGAATGTATTTTTCGGGCAAC
This sequence comes from uncultured Enterobacteriaceae bacterium, assembly GCA_964639795.1. GTDB lineage: Bacteria > Desulfobacterota > Binatia > Bin18 > Bin18 > Bin18. The sequence continues at coordinate 9,785 of CAZXFE010000087.1, forward strand.
CGGACAGGTACTGCGTTTTGACGGCTTCTTACGCGTCTATATGGAGGGCAAGGACGATAAGACGGAAGAAGATGACGATACGGAGAAACGACTGCCGGCATTGACCGAGGGTGAACAACTGATCCTCCACAAAGTGACTCCTAATCAGCATTTTACTCAGCCCCCGCCGCGGTTTACCCAAGCGACCTTGATTAAAGAACTGGAAGATAAAGGCATTGGTCGTCCGTCAACCTATGCCTCCATCATGGGCACGATCCTAAACAAAGAATATGTTGTTGAGGGCGAACAACGGCGCCTGCGTCCGACTGATTTGGGGATGCTGATCACTGATTTATTAGTTGAATCGTTTCCGGACATCCTGAACGCCGAGTTTACGGCAGGTATGGAAGCCGTACTCGATCAGATCGAAGAGGGTCAGGAAGACTGGCGGCGTGCGATTGAACGATTCTATACACCGTTTGCTTTAGATTTGACTAAAGCTGACAAGGAAATGCGTGATGTCAAAGGCACTGGCGAGCCCACGGATATTTCCTGTGAGGAATGTGAAGACGGCAAAATGACGATACGCTGGGGGCGCAACGGGGAGTTTCTGGCGTGTTCAAATTACCCAGAATGTAAATCCACGCGCAATTTCACTCGGGACGATAAGGGTGAGATCGTGGTGCAAGAAAAGGAAGAAGTCCTGACCGACGAGAAATGTGAGAAGTGTGGTCTCCCGATGCAGATACGCTACGGCCGATATGGGAAATTCCTCGGCTGCTCGGGCTATCCGGAATGTAAAAGCGTCAAGAAGATAGGCCAACCGGCGACCCAATCGTTGGACATCAAATGTCCCGAGTGTGAAGAAGGAGAGATCCAACAAAAATACTCGCGCCGCGGCAAAGTCTTTTATAGCTGCGGTCGTTACCCCAAGTGCAAATACGCACTCTGGGATCGGCCCATCCCTGAACCTTGTCCGGAGTGTAAGGCTCCATTTGTAGTGGAAAAGACAACCAAACGGGCCGGAACAACGCGGCGGTGCGCGCGCGAGGAATGCGACTACCAAGTCAGTGTCGAGCAGGAAGGCGCTGAGCCGGCTGTCGAAGAACTGGCCCAGGCAAGCTGAGGCAGGTGGTAAAAGTAAAATATTTAAGCAATGAAAACGTAAGGGCGGCCTCACGAGGGCGCCCTTTTTTGTGGCCCGCTTTTAAAGCCGAGAAGGGGAGGGTATAGAACCGCTATGCAGACTGTAACCGTTGTCGGTGGTGGTTTAGCCGGAAGCGAGGCTGCCTGGCAGTTGGCCCAGCAGGGTGTTGCTGTGCAGTTGTATGAGATGCGTCCGGTCCGTCCTACGGATGCCCACCATACTGACAAGCTTGCTGAGCTGGTGTGTTCAAATTCCTTTCGGAGTGCCGCGCTTGAAGCGGCCGTTGGCTTACTTAAAGAGGAAATGCGTCGCTTAGGGTCGCTGGTGATGGCTGCGGCTGATAAGGCCCGTGTCCCCGCTGGGCAGGCTTTGGCGGTCGATCGCGATGTTTTTGCCCAGTGTATTACGGAGGCCTTGGCATCTCATCCACTCGTTGAGGTGCGACGCGAAGAAGTCCAAGTCATTCCGTCAGGACCAACTATAATCGCCAGTGGTCCACTAACCTCGCCGGCGCTGTCCGAACAACTTCGGGAGCTTTTTGGCCGAGAGTATCTATATTTCTACGACGCGATCTCTCCCGTTGTGGCGGCCGATTCGATTGATACTAGTCTTGTCTTCCGGGCATCACGTTATGATCACGGGGGCGATGACTATTTGAACTGCCCGCTTTCGCGTGACGAGTATTATCGGCTCATCGATGCAATCCTAGCCGCCGACAAAGTTCCAGAGAAGGAATTTGAACGCTGCATCTATTTCGAAGGCTGTTTGCCCATCGAAGAAATGGCCCGTCGGGGCAAAGACACCTTAGCCTATGGGCCGATGAAGCCAGTTGGCTTGACCGATCCTCGGACTCAGGAACGCCCATACGCAGTAGTACAGCTACGGCAAGACGATCGGGCTGGAACTTTGTGGGGTCTGGTCGGCTTCCAAACCAAAATGACCTACCCCGAACAACGCCGGGTCCTCCGGATGATCCCAGGGCTGGGCACCGCTGAGTTTGTTCGTTTAGGCAGCCTACATCGCAACACGTTCATTGAGTCGCCGCGCTTACTCAAATCTACGTTGCAGTTCAAACAGCGCGACGACTTATTCTTTGCCGGGCAGATGATTGGCGTTGAGGGCTATCTGGAATCTGCTGCGGCTGGCTGGCTGGCTGGGAGAAATGCCGGATTGCAGGTTAAAGGGCAGGGCCTTCTCCTACTGCCACGGACGACTGCACTTGGTGCTATGCTTGCCTATGTTA
>CAZXFE010000087.1:12163-14403 GCA_964639795.1 uncultured Enterobacteriaceae bacterium
TCTGAGCGTAAAGAATTTCAGCCCATGAACGTGAACTACGGGCTTTTCCCGAGCCTGTCACGACGCTTGCGTGGTCGTGAGAAGAAGCGCGCCTTAGCGGATCGAGCACTCAAGGACCTCGCTGTGTGGCAGGCTGAGCAGGGATTGTCTGATCTTGCTGATCCTTCTCTTCCCTCGACCCCACGCGGTGCCTCCTGTCCCCCTTGCTTCCCCTGCACCGCAGCGTAGCAAGGCATTCTCACAGTCCTCTGTCTAGGCGAGAAGGCTGCTCCATCTGAGAATTTCTCTTTCGCCTCTCATGTGTCGCGTGTTTCTCGAGGGTGCTCTTGGGCTAGGGGGTTGCACCTCTGCCTTTCTCTCTGAGATCTTGTTACAGTACGCCCGACGCTGTCAAGAAGAGGGAGAGCCGCATGGATTTTGAACTACCCGAAGAGTACCGTATGTTGCAGGACACGGTGCGCCGCTTTGTCCGCCAAGAGCTGATGCCACTCGAGGCAACGGTATTAGAGCGTGACACCCAAGGGATGACGGGCGAAGACCTCGTCCCGCCCGAAGCCGAAGAACGCTTGCTTTCAGTCGCACGGGAGGCTGGTCTGTGGGGCCTCGATGTACCGGAGGAGTTTGGTGGGTTGAATCTGAGTACGCTGCCCAAATGTTTAGCTACCGAAGAGCTATACAAAACGATTACGCCGTTTACCCTTCCGCCTGATGCTCCGAATCTACACATGTTGATGCAAACCTGCACGCCGGAGCAGCGGGAAAAATATCTGCTGCCGTACGCGCAAGGGACGGCGCAGTCGGCCATTGCCATCTCTGAACCGGGGGCAGGCTCAGATCCAGCCGGCATGCAAACTACGGCTGTTAAAAAAGGTGACCAGTGGGTGATCAACGGTCGCAAGATTTGGATTTCACGCGCGCATGTTGCTGATTTTATCATTGTGATGGCTGTGACGGATAAAGAGAAAGGCACACGCGGCGGGATGACCGCTTTTCTGGTCGATAAAGGCACGCCTGGCCTCGTTCTACAGCGCCAGATTCCGGTCATCGGCGGACACGCTCCCTGGGAGTTGGTGTTTGAGGATATGACTATTCCGGATTCTCATGTGCTGGGTGAAGTCGGGCAGGGATTTGCGCCCATGCAACTCCGGTTGACCGTCCGGCGCTTAGAGATGGGGTGTTGGTGTGTAGGTCTGGCCCAACGCTGTCTGGATATGATGGTAGACTACGCAAAACAGCGTGTGACCTTCGGTCAGAAGCTAGCGGACCGCCAATCTATTCAGTGGTTTATTTCGGACTCGGCAATTGATATCCACGCCTCGCGACTGATGGCTCATCACGGGGCATGGAAGTTCGACCAGGGTGATGACGTGCGCCAAGAGGCGTCTATGCTCAAGGTCTTTGCCACAGAAATGGCCACCCGTGTCGCTGATCGAGCGATGCAGATGCATGGCGGGATGGGTATGTCAAAAGAAATGCCGCTTGAGTTTATTTATCGCCGCCTGCGTCCCATGCGGATTTTTGAAGGGCCGACTGAGATCCATCGTTGGGTGATTGCGCGCAAACTCTTGCGGGATTAGCGCTGGCCTGATGCGGCCGCTGCGGCTGTTGCGTCCCAGCCAAGCGCGATCTATTGTACAGCCCGGTATACATTCCAGTTCTGCGGAGACAAGAGTAAGAGGGAGAGAAGTATGCGCGGAACCTATGGTTGGCTATTCATTCTTGTCAGTTTTCTCGCCGGTTGTTTTCTGCGTCCTGCGAAACCGATGACTATTGAAGAGCGGATTGCGCCGATCTATCCAGAGTCGCGTCCGGTGGATTGTAAGGTTGGCATACTGACGGAACCCCCATCTCAGCCGTACGATGTGTTTGTCCACATCGTCTCGTATGGCAATGAATTTGACGGATTGGAAAAAATGAATTCCCTCATTCGGGATAAAGCATGTGAAGTGGGTGCGGATGCTGTGGTCCTAATGCCGCCACAGGACGTTGACCATATGAATATGGAAGACTCTTACCCAGACTGGGTCCTCCAAAAGGGGCAGGGCCTGGGTGGGCGGTATGCTCAATCCGCAGACCGTAAATTTACCTTGTTCCGCCGTGGCTTTGCCCTCGTCTTCAAGGACGCTGTGGCAGAGCACTAACCGTCGCTTGTCTGGCGAGTGTGGTTAGTGTGGCTGATGCGCGTCAATATCAATTTCTTGTACCCCTGAGGGCGGAGTCAGCCTAAAGAGCGAGTCCGG
>CAZXFE010000088.1:0-14378 GCA_964639795.1 uncultured Enterobacteriaceae bacterium
ACGCGCGTATTACGAACTCCGAAGGAGCCGAGTTTTCCAACGCAGCACGGGAGATCTTTTATGCAAACTCGCTCGGCTTCGGTGACACCTACCGGACCACAAGTTTCTCACTGAGCGTGGTCCCGGTTGCCTCCCAGAATGGGAGTATGCAGCGAGACTATTGGTATTCATCGCATCGCAAACTGAATGGTCTTGAAGCAGCAAAAACAATTGGGCAGAAAGCCGCGGACCGGACGCTCCGTCGCCTCGGAGCGAAGCAAGTAAAAACCCAAGAAGCGCCCGTTATTTTTGAGCCTGAAATGGCCGCCAGCCTGCTCCGGCATTTAGCCGGCGCGGTCTGCGGCTCATCTTTATACAGAAAGACGTCTTTTTTGCTCGATAAGATCGATCAGAAGATTGCTGCTAATGGGATCTTCATTGAAGACAACGCACGCATTCCCTCAGCTCTGGGCTCAAAACCTTTTGATGGCGAAGGGCTCCCCACTCGCCAGACCATCGTTGTTGAAAACGGCGTACTCAAGAGTTACCTGCTTGATTCCTATTCTGCGCGTAAACTCGGTCTCCAATCCACGGGGAATGCCAACCGCTCTTTCGCCGACGCGCCCTCTGCCAGCCCATCAAATTTATTTTTCCAGCCTGGCACGACCGCGCCGGAAGAAATTATCCGATCAGTTCAGTCTGGTTTGTATGTCACCGAGCTGTCCGGGTTTGGCGTCAATCCGATCACAGGAGATTATTCACGTGGGGCAGTTGGATTGTGGATTGAAAATGGAGAACTAACCTATCCGGTCGAAGAGATCACTATCGCTGGGAATCTGCTCGACATGTTCCAAAACATTGAACTGGTCGGCAATGACTTGGAACGACGTGGGGCTATTTCGGCACCAACGCTCAAAGTTTCACGCATGACAATCGCTGGCGCTTAGATGACCTTTTGCCAAAAACGGACGAAGAGACTAGACTGCGCCCTGCGTGCGACAACAACTCCACAACTATCTCGTCAATCGGCCTGGTGGGGCCACATCAACCGAACTCCTTAACGAGATTTTTATTTCAGGTGCGGTTTCTCCGTTTCCGTCCCAACGCGACACAGAGCTCGGCCCTCGCCTTTTGCATTCGTCCTTAGGCGCAGATCCCAATTTTTCCTACGATCCAACCACAGATTGTTGGTCCCTCACACTGCATACCCACTTGCCGCAGCCCATTCAGGATACGCAGTTTGTCGTTCTTGACTTGGAGACGACTGGACTGAAGCCTGGCAATTCAGCCATTACAGAGATCGCAGCTATTCGTGTGGAAAAAGGATGCCTAGGTGGAGAGTTCCATACCCTGGTTCATCCAGGCCGGCATGTTCCTGTTGCCATTACCCAACTGACCGGCATCACCGATGAGATGCTGCGCGACCAAGCGCGTATTCAAGAAATCTTCCCTCAGCTGCATGCTTTCCTTGGCTCTGCCGTCCTGGTCGCTCACAATGCCAGCTTTGACCTCGGCTTTCTCAATTTTGATGCGCAGCGCCTGTTGTCCACCCCCCTCTTCAACTCCTCGATCTGTACGCTCAAACTCGCCCGACGGCTTCTCTTTGGCATTCGCTTCCGCTCCCTTGCTTCAGTCGCAGCCCATCTCGGAGTGTCCTACCCAACCCAGCATCGCGCCTTAGAGGACGCGCGGGTAACCGCCGAGATTTTTTGTATTTTTCTCGAACAGCTTGCCGCACAAAGTATAACCACACTAGGACAACTTATTGATTTTCAACACAGTGCCCGCGATGGACGGCGCTTTGAATTCTTTGTTCCCCGCTCGACACTCACAACCCTGCCTGAGGGCCCAGGTGTCTATCGCATGCTAGATGTCGAAGGCAAACTGCTCTATATCGGCAAAGCCAAAAATATCCGCCGCCGAGTCAATTCCTATTTCACCAATTCTTCAGGGCATAGCAACAAGGTTCTCGACCTAGTCCGCCACGCACGTGAAGTGACTTACGAACAAACCGGCTCAGAGCTAGAGGCTTCACTGCGCGAGGCTGAGCTGATTCGTACGCTCAAGCCACCCTATAACCGTCTTTCCAAACATCTGCCGCGAGTCGCGTTTCTCAAGCTAACCGTACGCAATGCCTATCCGCGTCTCTCAGTGACGGCAAAACCAAGTAGTGACCGAGCCATGTACGTCGGGCCGTTCCGGAATCGAGATTTTGCCGAACGGGCACAACGGCTGCTGGCGCGGCTCTTTGGACTGCGTACTTGTCGAGGCAATCTCTCCCCGGCTCCCGAGATCTCCCCTTGCGTAAACGGTCAAATTGGCGCGTGTATTGCTCCATGCGCAGCAGAGGTGTCGCGGGCGGGCTATTCGGAACAAGTGCAGCAATTTCTCGCGTTTCTCAATGGCGAAGCCGTAACGTTTCGGGGCGAGCTTGTCGAGAAACGCGACCGCTTCGCAGCTGATTTACAGTACGAAGGCGCCGCCCGCCTTCAGCAAGACATTGAGTTCCTCGACCACATTCTACATTTACACCAACGCTTCCACTGGATCGTTACCCGGGCCAACGCCTTTCTTCTGCTGCCAAGTCGCCAAGCCGGCTCGGCCCAAGCCTATCTCCTTCTTAATGGACGCATGATCGACAACCGAACAGTTTCCCAACCGTGCGACTTGGAACACTTTACCGCTCTCGCCCAGGAACAGTTTGAGCGTGACCGCGATGCCCCTCTGCGCCCGCAAGAAATTGACGCCAGCGTCATCGTGGCAGCCTGGCTGCGCGATCCGGGCCACTCTCAAAGCGCAGTGTTCTCTATTAAAGACGGCTCAACTCTACGCGCTCAACTCGACGAAATCGAGCTAGCACTGCAGGACCTGAAACGCGTGGAGCCGGTCTAACCGTGCCACACAGGAAAGCACAACACGCAGCCGTGTAAAAATCCTCGCAAGCGCAGGGACTTGCGACCCCACTAGCCAGTCCCTATAGTCTGGCCATCATGACAGATGTCCCGGTGACAACCCAACTTCAGACATTACTCAAACGGTCCGGCCCTGCGCTGGTCCTTGGTGCGCATGATGCCCTCTCAGCCAAGCTTGGGGAAGAGGCTGGATTCGATGCGGTCTGGGCTAGCGGCTTTTGCATTTCTGCCGTCAACGCCCTGCCCGATGCCAACATTCTCACCATGAGTGAGACCTTGGACGCCGTCCGCCATATGAGCGATGCCGTCGATATCCCGGTGTTGGCCGACTGCGATAACGGCTTTGGGAATGCCATCAACGTCATGCGCACCGTCGCCGAGTACGAACGCGCCGGAGCGGCCGGAATTTGCATTGAAGATAACATCTTTCCCAAGCGCTGTAGTTTTTATGCCGGCGTACAACGCGAGCTGGTGTCCATTGAGGAACATGCCCGAAAGATCCAGGCCGCTAAGGCCGCGCGCCGAGATCCTGATTTTGTCGTGATTGCCCGCACCGAAGCCTTTATTGCAGGTTGGGGAAAACAAGAAGCCCTTAGCCGGGCACATGCCTACGCTGATGCGGGCGCGGATGCCATTCTCATCCACTCGAAGGCCGCCACATTTGAAGAAGAACTCAAGGAGTTTGCGGCAAGTTGGGATGATCCCTGTCCGCTCGTCTCCGTACCCACCACCTACGCCGACGTCACGGCTCAGGATCTTTCTGCAGCCGGCTTTCAGCTCGTAATCTTTGCCAATCAAACCCTGCGCGCGGCCGTCACCGCTATGCGTCAAGTCCTGACCACCCTCAGACGGGAAGAACGACCAGCAGCCGTTGATGAACAGATTGTCACGCTTCCTGAAATCTATGACCTGGTTGGAGTTCCCGACCTCCAGGCCAATGAAAAGAAATTTTTAGTACCGGGCGGGCATGAGGTCACCGCCATTATTATTGCTGCTGGGTTTGAAGAAGAGCTGCTGCCGCTGATCGAAGACCGGCCTAAAGCCATGCTTGAAATCAAGGGCAAGACCCTCCTTGAGCGGCAGATTCAAGTCCTCAACGAGTGTGGGGTCAAAGATATTGTCGTGGTACGCGGCTATCATAAAGAGCAGATCGATTTGCTCAATATTCGCTACTACGATAATGACCATTTCCGGGATACGGGGGAGCTGACCTCGTTGTTCATGGCAGACTCAGAAATGTCAGACCGATTTCTTTTTCTGTATTCTGACATTCTTTTCGATCCGTCTATTCTCGAAAAACTCCTCAAGTCCCGGGCCGATATCAGTATTGTGGTAGACCGCGCCTGCAATGACCATGAACGAACTCAAAAAGAACAAAGAACAAAAAAACCCGACCTCGTCGTCACCCCCCAGCCGGCCCAAACTGGATATCGTTATCTGCCCACAGCAGAAGCAATACCCCTGGCACGAATCGGTCGTCAACTCCGGCTAGACGAAGCCAACGGTGAATTTGTTGGGATGGCAATGTTCTCGGCAGCAGGTGCGCAGACCCTTCGCACGGTCTATCAGCAGGCTCAAGCGCGAGACTTCCCTCGAGGGTTCCATGAAGCCGGCTCGTTGGAAACCGCGGCGTTCACCGATATGCTGCAAGAATTAGTTGACCAACAATATATGGTAGCGTGTGTTGATATTTATAAGGGCTGGCTTGAGATTGACACCATTGAAGACTACCAACGCGCGTGGGCCAAGATAAATTAGGGCGCAGTAGCTACGAACGGCCAGTTCTAGTTCACATTTCGAGCGGAGCACTAAGGATGGACCTGCAGCGAATCAACGCACTCATTACCGACGATTATGCCTTCTTCCTGCGCGAACGAAACAGCTGGAGTCTCACCGCAGGACCGCAAGATCTTGAGCTTGTCGCGCACGCTATGCGCGTTCTCCTCAACGCGCAGACTACATCGGATTTTCTTGATGACTATACAGCCCTAGAGGCATGCCAAAACACCGATGGCGGCTGGAGTCCGTTGTCCTCCGATACCGACAGTACTGTTTGGGTGTCTGCTTTCTGTGGCCTCATGCTCATTCGCGCGAATCGTCTCCTAGGCAAGGAGCACCTCACACGATCAGTACAGCAGGCCATCGACTATTTTCTGGACACCCAGAACCAAGACGGGCGTTGGGCTGATCCGGCCTGGGCCGACCTCGATACGACTAGCCATCCGGTAAGCTTTTTTAATGTGGTCATGGCCTTGGGTGAAACACACCGTCAGCAAGAAGTCCAACGCGCCTGGCACCAGGGTCTGCAGTTTCTTATCGACAACCAAAGCACAGACGGCGGCTGGTACGATCAGGACTTTCATCCGTCAGGGGTCGAGATTACCGCGCACTTGATTCAGGACGCCCTAGTAGCAGACCTTGTCATTGATCGTCGCGTGAACGGGGTCCGAGAATCCTGTGCCAAAGGAGCTGCTCGGCTGAGCGAGTGGCAGGCGCAGGCCGGGTCATGGGACGACGACAATGTTGACCACACAATGGACTGCACGCGCTCTCTTATGTTGGTGACCCGCATTCTCGGAGAGATTTCACCTAACGATACGATTATGCGCGGTCTCGGCTGGATCATGAACAACAAAAACGAGCACGGCTGGGGAGATTTTCCAGGCATGGAGACCAACCTGGAACGCACATGTGACGGTCTCGATACCATGCTCAAATATAAAGCCTACTCTCTCAGTAAAGCGGACGCCGTTATCAAACTTTGGGGCTACCTCCCGTAAGAACAGGCACGCGCCAGGTTATGCCACCTTCGGGGCCGGCCACGCCCAAAGATCCAGCTTGTCGGTGGGTTGAAGTCTGCACAATAGATGCACTTCCACCCGGAGAACGTAAGCTCATAAAAATCGAGAACGTCGAGATTGCCCTCTTCAATATTGACGGGACAATCTTTGCCATCAAAAACCGCTGTCCCCATCGCAGCGGCCCCCTCATCCGCGGCTATATAGATAGTGAAAGAGGAATTAAGTGCCCAATGCACGGCTGGCGGTTTGATCTCCGCACGGGAGAAAGCCAGCGCCCAGCTCATGCCACCGTCTATCAGGTCAAAATCGAAGGCGGAGCTGTTTATACAGAGGCCGCCTCATAATGAAAAACATTCTCTTTTCCTATTCTTTCTACTGACTTGGGAACACGTTGTCGCGCAAGACGTCACGCCTCGGCGCCAGCCGGGTGCAAACTTAACAGTCTACTCCCCTGAGCACCACGAGGACTACGACGGCCACTTTATATAATCGGCCGGCCGAATCTATCAGGTCACCCGGCATGCCGATCCAGCAGGCTGGGACCATATAGGCAACGACGCGTCGAACGTCCACGATGGAGGGAACAATTGTTATCGATATGCACAAGATCAAATATACGGGTCACTTTGTCGCCCGCCTCAAGGTTCCGGAGGGTGACCTTATCCTAGAACTCGACCAATTTCAGGAATTCAGCCCGTGCCAAGATCGTGGGCCCGCAGCCTACCTGTACGAACACGGAGATGCGGGCTGTGGGGATGCGAACTGGCCCAAAACGTTTGTCTATATAGCCGGGTTGGGGGTATGGGCGGGCAACGCTCGATACGAAACCGCTGTATAAGAATTAGGAAATGCATTTCATGCTCACCCAGCGCGTTCGCGAACGAGACACACTCCAAGTAAAATATCCATCCCCAAACAAGCAGGCGCCGGCCACGGAGGTCAATCCCGCGACCGTGCAGTTAGACTACTACATTCGCAGCCCTGAGATGGACCAGCGCAACCACCCCACACCCCAGGTCTTCGACTATTTTTTGCCATGCAAGTCACGTGGAAGCAATGCGCTGGATGTAAAGATCGCTATTCCCCCGCCGCCGCTCTGGCTAGAGCGAGATAGCGTTTCTGATCCGCTGCCGTGGCAGGTTGGTGCCGCACGTCTCCTTCCCCCCCCAATTCTCGCGTCCAGGCGGCGAACTCCAATTGAATCCCATCCGGATCAAAAAAATAAATGGAGCGGACAAAGGTAGAAGCGGTGACCGTTGGGCTGATTTGCGCAGGCGTGTCATCGTGATTCATGATCTCAGTCACCTCAATGCCTTTGGCGGTGAGCTTCTCACGATACTCTTCGATTTTGTCCGGCGACACATCGAACGCAACGTGGTTCATCGAACCGTGGGCCGTCGTCAGCGAACCCTGGCCCGCCAGCGCCTCGGGCGCAGCGATTCCAGGTGCAGCTTCCGGTGCGTCCGGGAACCAAAAGAATGCCAGAGAGTCGCCATTGCCAATATCGAAGAAAAAGTGCTGCCCCATGCCGTTGGGCAGATCGATAGTCTTGGTCAGCGGCATTCCGAGGACGTTTGCGTAAAAGTTTACGGTTTGCGCCATATCCTTGCAGACCAGAGCCAGATGATTCATTCCTCGCAATTCGAACTCGGCGTTTTCTTTTCGTACCATTGGGCTCCTCCTTTACTAAAAAGTGCAGTATAAAGAAATTTGCCGCGGGATTAAATGGCGAATTCACGCTGCTGGATTGCACCACCAAACTCCTACCCTTCACCTCCCCCATAATAAGTGTACCCCTATGCTGTCTCCTCGCCCTCCTCTCTCACGCCCTATTCACTATCTGTGCACAACCCACTTACACCCGGGGCATCACCTGCGTGGCAAAGCGGTCGAGCGAGGCTAGAATCTGCGCGTGCTCCAGGCTACCGAAATTGGCTAGCAGACTGATGTTTGTCACTCCCCTCGCCTGGATTTGCTTAGTCGAGATGGTGATCGACCAACTTACCGCCCGCGGCGTCATGGATGCGTCCGCGCTTTACGATCCACCCTTCAGCAGCCTGTACGCCGGAGTGCCGGACGAATTGTTTATCGGCAAGGAGAATGTTATCAAAGGGACTTTCCAGAAGTTGAAGGCAGTCAATTCAGAGCTGATCGCGAGGGTAGCCTGTCGGCAGATGCAGTTGCGAATCGGAGAACGATGAGAACCCAACAACGCGCTGTATGATTAGGCGCGAGTATGCGTTAGATTCCCTCCATTTTATTGACCAAAGCCTTACAGGTCGGATAACGCTCCGCTAAGCCGACCTGATTACTCCTTACTGGGATGTTTGTCCGCACGTCAACCCGGACGTCTTTTATGAATACTTTTTCGGCACCGCCCCGACTCACCATCTTTTTGCACAGCGTGAAGCTTTGACCATGCCGCTGGAAGAGGAAGGGTTTGGGCCGCGTACGATGCTTGGGGTCCAGGCAGTTCCATTCGTCTCGACATCAACGATCCGAAAGACCGTTCCCACTCGGTCACTGCCGCTTCCATGGATACCCCTCATGTTACCGAACTGAGACACTGGACCGAATAAAAGTCCGGGCTTATCCCGTGCATCGGACTGGGCATGGCAGAACCTTCCGACCTCGCCTATCATAGTTTCTTCCGCGTCGCCCGCATGGGTTATGTGAATGCGCACATGGCCTTGGGCATGCCGTGGTGATCGAAGCAGGTCTGAAAGCGCTGAACATCCCCCATGCCGAAGGGGCCATCGAAGCCGCGAGCCGTGTCGTTAGCGAAGCTTAGTAGAGTAACGAAGATACCAACAGGCGAACTTGGCGCTCCCCCCCAAAGGTAATGGGTGTCGCTGGCGCCTTATCCTAGGAGGACAAAGTGTCAGAAATATTCAGCGAACTCTCTCCAAAACATATAAAATTTATTGGAAAACAACAGATCTTTTTTGTTGCAACAGCCGGTTCCGAGGGCTTCGTTAATGTGTCACCCAAAGGAATGGATAGTTTGAGAGTCGTTACCGAAAAACAAGTGGTGTGGCTCAACCTCACCGGCAGCGGCAATGAAACTGCCGCTCATGTCTTAGAAAATAAACGCATGACCGTCATGTTTTGCTCATTTGAAAAGGAACCGCTCATCATGAGGTTGTATGGGAATGCTGAGGTCATACATCCACCAGATCAGAATTGGAACAACTATATAGAATTATTTCCAGCATACACCGGCGCGCGCCAGATTTTCGAGCTTGAGCTGAGCCTGGTGCAAACATCGTGCGGTTATGCTGTCCCATATTATGAACTGAAAGGTGAGCGGCCCACATTAACAAAGTGGGCTGATAATCGCGGCAGAGATGGCGTGGAGCAATACTGGGAAGAAAAAAACACCCAGAGTTTAGATGGCAAAGAAACAGGTATGCTAAAAAATGCATGACAAGGTTTTGGGCGCGCTAGTGGCAGTCGAGGTCATCACGTTGCCTGGCTTGACTGTTCACCAACGTGTCGAGCGGCTCATTGACGTGTTGGAGGATTTATAGACATGGAAATTATTCCCACAATCGTTTTGCTTGCCGTTGCATTCGCATTCATGGCCATAGATGCTTCGCACCGTGCCAAATAACTCTCAGGTGACGACTGACATTGCGCCGCACGCATAACCGCCCGTTGAAATCGAATTCGGCAAAAACACTGCCGGACACCTTGTCGGTGGAGCAAAGGCGCCGATACTTCTTCGCACGCTGAGGAAAATGGGCAATCTCAGTGCCGCCGCTCTTGGCACCCTCAAGTCGTTCTTCCCACTGAAGTCAAACGGGGTCTTATCCTAAGATCCCACGCCGCGCTACGCCCTTTCGTGCTATGAGGTGAGAAGTATCCACAAGCTATCCAGGGACAAACAAAGGAGAGGAATTATCCCAGCGCAAACAGGCCAGCATAAAGTTGTCATCGTGGGCGGCGGGACCGCGGGCATTACTGTGGCTGCCCAACTCCGTCGCGCGGTAAAAGAAATCGACATCATCCTTATCGAACCCTCAGGCAAGCACTACTACCAACCTTTGTGGACGCCGGTTGGCGGCGGGGCTTTCCACGAGAGGCCACAGAGCTTGATGAAGCCTCAGTTATCCCTAAAGGGGTAAAGTGGATACAGGACGCTGTGACGGAATTCTAGCCAGAAGAGAATATCGTGATCACAAAAGAAGGGAAACAGATAGGCTACGATTACTTGATCCTTGCACCGGGCATCCAACTCGACTGGCACAAGGTCAAAGGGCTCCCGGAAGCCATTGGACATGACGTTGTATGCAACAACTATGCGTCTGAATATGTCAACTCAACCTGGGAGAACATTCAGCAGTCTACGGGCGGCAATGCGATTTTCACCTAACCCAGTACACCCATTAAATGTGGGGGCGTGCCCCAGCAAATTGCTTACTTGGCCGAGGATTATTTTCGCAAGTCCGGTGTACGCGACAATGCGACCGTTTCCTTCATCTCAGGTATGGGCGGCATCTTCTCGGCCAAGAAGTCTGCAGACGCCCTGAACACCGTCCTCAGACATAAAGGCATGGAGGCACGCTACAAACACGATGTTGTTGAAATTCGGGCAGAACGCAAAGAGGCGGTTTTTCAGCATCTCGACACCCAGGAAGAAGCTATCTTCCCGTACGATATGATTCATGTCACTCCACCCATGAGCACTCCGGATTTCATTAAACGCGGCCCACTGGCGAATGAGGCCGGCTTGGTGGACGTTGATAAGCAGACGCTGCAGCACATGCGCTATGCGAACATCTTTAGTCTGAGTAATGCAAGCAGCTTACCCACCTCCAAGACCGGCGCCGCAGTTCGCAAACAAGCCCCGGTCTTGGTCAACAATCTTTGAGAGGTCATGCGCGGGACAGCCACCACAGCGCAATACCACGGTTATACATCCTGTCCCCTGGTGACGGGTTACGGCAAATTCATCCTGTCTGAATTTGACTACGACCTACCACCGCAAGAAACCTTTCCCTTCGATCAATCCAAAGAGCGCTATAGTATGTATCTGCCCAAAGCCTATGGCCTGCCGCCGTTGTATTGGCATGGCATGCTGAAAGGTCGAGGCTAGGGAAGAGAGCAAGGCGCTTGCTCATAAGCTGCCCATAAACACATTCGCGAGGTCAGCACATAAAACCGTAGGTCATGTTACCGGAACGCAACCTGATACCCTGCTTCAGCCCTCTTTTTGTTCGCAGGAGGAGCTCGGTTTTCCCCTAATATTTACTCAGCAACGTCCCCAATCCACACAATCTGTCATTGAACCCATTCGCCCGATAGGCGTGCCACAGGAGAGCCGAGTTCATGGCGATGACAGGCTTGCCCAGCCAGCCTTCAGCATCGGCGGCGAGGCGAGCCATAGACAGATTGGTCCCGCACTGGACAACGGCATCAATGTCCGGCCCGTCGAGGGCTTTGATGACGGGCCACAATTCGGCCGAAGTGATATGTGCAATAGCCGTTGAACTGGCAGCCTGCATAGCCGTCTGGCGCACGACAGTAAAACCACATTCTTCAAAGTAACGCACTATATGTTTCAACATGACCGGCTGGGCCGGGGTAAATACGGCTATCCTTTTTGCTTGTACCGCTTCTAATGCCGTGCGGCATGCCTCTGCTCCCGTGGATATTTTGAGGCCGGATTTGGCTTGGATCTCCTCAATGAATTTTTGGCCGCCTTCCTTCCCACCCCAAAAGGTCGGCGCTGACATGCCCATGATTAAATAGTCAGGTTCGCACGTCAGGACATCTCGCAAGCCGATATCGAGCGAGGCATTAATTTCAGCCAGGAGTTGTTCAAAGGTCCGATCTGAGCCCAGCTTGTGGTGCGCGATATACATGCGTCCGGTGTGAAAGGTCACACCGGGAATGTGCAGGGCGGAACAATCCGCTTCAACGATCGTGTTGGTCGAAGGAATCAACACGCCAAATTTGGCTCGAAAACCTGCAACGTCAGGCATCGCCACCTCCTTCAGAACATTAAGAATAGGACATCTAGAACATGCCGAACCATCAGTATTCTTGTCAATCAATACATGCCAAGCTATACAAGGCCAGGAGACCAGCAGAAAATATGCGTGGCCAAGCAGAATGCAGTCCAATGAACCTCTTGGACATCTTCTAAGCGATAAGAAAAGGTCACCCGCATGGAATGCCAAAACCGTTTGTTTTCTTTGCCCGACGGCCAGCACTATCTCAACTGCGCGTATATGTCGCCGCTGCTGAAAACCGTCGAAGCTGCAGGCATAGCCGGGCTGAAACGCAAAGCTGTTCCGGCCTCCGTCTCACCAACGGATTTCTTCGATCCGGCAGAAGAGCTGCGCCTCGCATTTGCCCAACTCATCCATACGTCTGCGAAGCGGGTGGCTTTGATCTCGGCGGTCAGTTACGGCATGGGCATCGCCACCCATAACCTGCCCCTGCAGGCCAAACACAACGTGGTGATTCCAGGCGAAGAATTTCCCAGCATTGTGTATCCGTGGCTGGAGCGCTGTCGGCAGACCCGGGCAACATTACAGACTATTAATCGACCCCAGGAGGAGCATGCGCCCGGAAAAGTGTGGAATACCAGATTGCTCGAAGCCATCGATCATAACACCGCCGCGGTCGCCCTGAGCAGTGTCCATTGGACAGATGGGACTCTGTTTGATCTCGAACAGATCGGCCAGCGCACGCGCGATGTGGGCGCGCTGTTTATCGTTGACGGCACTCAGTCGGTTGGAGCCCTACCGTTTGACTTCGAACAACTCAAACCGGATCTGCTCGTCTGTGCCGGGTACAAATGGCTGTTAGGTCCGTATCAATATAGCTTTGCAGTCGTGGGTGATCGCCTATTGGATGGCGAGCCGTTTGAGTACAACTGGATTAACCGCAAAGACAGCCAAAATTTCAGCGACTTGATCAACTATCAGTCTGCCTACCAACCGGGGGCCCGTCGTTTTGACACCGGCGAGCGCTCAAACTTTATTATGATTCCCATGCTTATCGCAGCTCTCAATCAGATCAGTGCCTGGGGCGTCGACACTATTCAGCACTACTGCGCCACCCTCGGCAAAGAATTAGCGGGTGCACTTGAAGGCACTCCTTATACCCTTGCTTCCACAAACGAACGCGCCGCCCATTTATTTGGCGTGCGTATTGCCAACGCCACAAAAATCCCGGCCATACTCGAAGAGCTGCGTCAACGCGATGTGTATGTGTCTCAGCGTGGCGCTTCCATTCGAGTTTCTCCGCACGTCTATAATACCCAGGCCGATATCAACGCCCTGGCTGAAGCCCTGCGCGCGGCTCTGCGGAGCACCTGGCCCTAGGGCCGCAGTCGGCTAGCTTAACGGTTGCGCTATTTGCGGCATCTCAATCTAACGGCGCTGTGCAAACGTGCTTTACAAACAGGACAGAGGCCCCCTAGACCAGCCGTAACGGCATCACCCGAAGCAGGCGGGTATGGCAACCGAAGAGCATCTAGATGTTGAAGCGTCTTTCGAAGGCAGCGATCTTGACGCCCCAGTCTCACACGTACGAACGATTCTCAACATCCAAGACCGCAAGTAGGGTTTTCCGTCCAAAACCTACCCGAAATATTTTGTCAGTAGCGAGACGGTCAGGGCATTGGTAGATGAAGGCGTTGCCAGCGATGGTGACGACGCAGTGCAAATCGGGAACGTGCTGCTCAACGCCGGCATGTCTCACCATGTGCAGCATGCCCATACGTTTAAGGATGAATATCTCTTCTACCGTTTTGCTCCTGATGAGGATCACGGCACGGTCGCTAACAAGCCAGACGGCAACCGCGTGAGCTGGTCGGATTTCATCGCCCCTCCCGACCTCAGCCCAGCACCAGGCATTCGCGTTCCAGCCAGCCATCCCGGAACGCGACCCAGAGCTGCCGACATTCGTCCAAGACAATCTCAACGCTTCTGGTATGGCACCACTCGATGCGCACAATGCCAAGCTGCTCGACTACACTCATCCGAAAGCCTGGGCAGATCCCTCCGCTAAAGACTCATACAATCTGGTCGCCATTGGTGCGGGGGCTTGTATCCGCAGCTGGAGCCGCTTGTGTAGGTGCCGATGTAACACTGATCGAATCGCACTTACTCGGCGCCGACTGCCTTAACGTGGGCTGTCTCCCCTCCAAAGCCCTGCTAAAAAATGCCAAGGTCGCGACAACGGTCCGTAATGCTGCGGCCTATGACGTCAGAGTCGATGGGCATGTGTCCGTTGATTTCTGTGCAATCTGGGAGAAACTGGATTACGCATACTAGAGGAAAAGACCGGCAAGCCCGTCCTCGGCACCCTACCGTATGTAGTAGGTTTAGCCCTTGAGGCCGAAGATTTCCTCGCGTTAGAGACCTATTACGAACAGCAGCCTGCTTTTTCTCCGTCCAGAGTGAATATAGCGGCAGTAAATCTGCCCCACATCGCAAATTTTACTGATTTCCTGCCCCTTTCCAATATTGACTCCGGAGCGCTGAACTATGTCCATACCCCCGACGAAATTGTCAACGCTGATGTAGTTATTCTACCCGGCAGTAAAAACACGATTGCGGACTTGCATTGGCTCAAAGCCGGGCACTGGGCGCGTCCACTCGGCCAGCCGGAAGAACACGGCAAATCACTCGTGGGCGGATGTGCCGGGTATCAAATACTGGGCCAAGAG
>CAZXFE010000089.1:0-14104 GCA_964639795.1 uncultured Enterobacteriaceae bacterium
CAATATCAATTTCTTGTACCCCTGAGGGCGGAGTCAGCCTAAAGAGCGAGTCCGGTAGAGCCGGGCTGAGCTTTACGCTTTTATACACGAGCGAAATCTGCTGGGCTCCGTGCGTGTCTGACAAGGTAATGGAAAACGGAAAAGAGAAACCTTGCACCTGTCGGTAGTCGGCTAATTTCCCCTGCGTCTGGGTGCTTCCATCGGCAGCAATAACGGCCCAGCGTTGCAGGTGTTTTGTGTTCGTGTCAAACCACAACGCGGCGACGGTGCCGTCAGACTTTGGAAGGTCGACCCGGTAGGTACCACCGTGGGGGCCAAGGCGCACGGTGGTCGTTGCCCCGCTTTCTCCTTCCACAGGAAAAGGAGGCAAGCCTAACATCAAGCGAGTGATTTCACGTGCAGACAGCATCAGCCGAGTAAACCGTGCAATACTCAGCGGGCTTGCCGCTCCTCGGTAGATGACGTTGTCGCGTGGGAAATATGCAGCCAGCGTCTGCCCATCACACGTGTGGATGGCTGCCACGCTGAGCGGAGAAAATAATTCGAGCCGAAATCGATCCGGCGCGGCAATTGCAACCGCTTGGGTCAGCGAACCACGTTCTTGTGTGTCCTGGTAAGTCAGCCGGGTGAGACCACGCAGACCGATTAAATGTTGCTGGCGTGTATTGAATGGTCCTAATAATTCTTGGGCGGAGGGGAGGGACGACGGTGGAAGAGGCGGGCGATGTGAAGGACGGCGGGCCGTACAACCGTCTGCACATACAATAATGAGCAGCAAGAACAAAGACGACACTACGTGCCGTTGCCATTGCTGCGGGTAATCCGGAGAGACGGACACAAATGCCCTGGCCTGAGAGGACGGCGCTACGGAAGCCCCGTTTCGCTCGTCTTTTGTACTTCGGCTGGTGTCAAGGCCAAGGCATTAAGCTTCGTTCGCAAACGCTGGATCTGAGATTCTTCCGATGTGTTTTGGATTGCTTCCCGGTAGATGCGGGATGCATCAGCGATCCGTCCAGTCTTGTGGTAGGCATCGCCCAGATGTTCGATCAATGTAGGATCTTCATCGACCAGTTCAACGGCACGTTCGAGGTGTTGAACTGCTTGCATATATTCTCCGCGTTGGTAATAGACCCACCCCAGGCTGTCAATGTAAAAGCCATCATTTGGTTCAATCGCGAGCGCGCTTCGGATGAGGCTCTCAGCCTCATCAAGACGCACCCCTTGTTCGGCCCACGTATACCCGAGGTAGTTGAGTGCGGCTGCATTCTTGGGGTTGAGTGCAATCGCCTTTTGCATGTGCCGGACGCAGCGGTCCTTCTCTTTCAGTTCATCGTAGACTGCTCCCAAGGTGAAGTGGTACTGATCATTGTCTGGTGCAAGGCTGACAGCTTTCTCAAGGATACTGATTGCTTTCGTGCGATTATCATTTTCTCGGTGAAGTGAGGCGAGGAAGCCCAACAAGTCTAGATCATCCTCTTTGACGCTCAACGCGCGCTCCACCTCAGCAATAGCCAGGTCGAGCTTCTTCTGGCGTTGATAAATATAACTCAGATAGACGCGGGAATCAGAAAAATATTCCGAGTCAGATGGAATACGTAATAACTCGACGGCCGCTTTCTCATCGTCTTTGGCTTCCGTATAAATGACGCCAAGAAAATATCTGGCCCTGTGGTTATTGGGCTGGGAGGCCAAGACGAGGTTGAGCTGAGTAACCGCCTTTTCATAATTCCCTTTTTCCCGGTAGATCAGACTTATTTTGAGTCGGGTTTCCTGTGGGTCTGCCTCAATATTCTCAAGCACCCGGAACTGATGCAGCGCGTCATCAAGCTTCTTCTGACCCAGGTAGAAGCGTCCGAGACGTTTACGCACCTGTTCACTATGCGGATTGACGGCGAGCGCTTTTTGATAGATCTCCACGGCCTCTGCGGTCTTCTTCTGCATTTCGTACACTAACGCAAGGTCAAGCAGCACCAATTCAGACTGCGGATTGAGACTCAGCGCCTTTTGGTAATACGTTTCTGCCTGATCCAGTTGTCTGGCTGCGGCTGAAGTTTGACCGAGGTAGTAATAGCCCAATACAGAATGCGGGTAGCGTTCAACAAGCTTTTTCAAAACGGCTGTGGCTTTTTGGAATTCCTCCTGCTTGGCATATAAGGTACCGAGATAGAGGTAGGGCTCCTGGTTGTCAGGACTGCGTTTGAGCAGAGCTTCGTAGACCTGAGCGGCTTGTGTTTCTTTGCCCCTAGAGGAGAGGAGCCCGGCAAGTAGGAGCTGCGCGTCGACGTTTTCGGGTTCACTGGCAACGACTTTTTTGCAGTGCTCTAAGGCTTGGGCCAGCTTGCCTTGACGAACGGCCAGGGTGGCGAGTCGGAGACGCAAAAACGGACTATCCGGGTCGTTTTTTACAGCCTGTTCAAGTTGAGTCATAGCCGTTTCGTAATCACCGTCATTGAGCGCGACCTGGCTTTTGAGAAAATGTCCCAGGGCTTCGTCTTCAGGTGACAGGACGACTGGAGTGCCCGGAATTTGTGCGGCTTTTGCTGCAGATGGCGTGATAACTGCAGGTGGTGTTAGCGACAATGAAGGAGGCGGAACCGGACGAGTGGCAGTGCACGCGCCAAAAGCAGTAACAAGACAGACCGAGGCTGCCCTACGGACAGGGTTATTGGCATGCATACACCAAAGCTATCACGCGGTGAAATTGACGGTCAATCCAGGGACGGGCGAGAAGCGCGGGAAAAGGAAATTTTTTGAATGGTTCCAGCTGAGTTAGCTATACTGGCTATACCCACCACACCTGGAGACGTCTCAGTTTCCAGGTAGAAAGTTGACTGCGACCGGACTAGCGTGCTTGGCCCTTGAGCCTTCCCTGTTGCATGCTCCGGGTGAGCGACTATATGCTGGCCGTCTGTTAAGAAGCGAGTCGAGGGTGTGTTGTACTGAACACGTGATGCCTAACGAATTTTACGATCTGAAACGCCTATTCACGCTGCACGAAATGATAGCGCGCTGTGATGGCGCAGCACCTCCCACGGCACATTTGTTCTCTCTGCCGGTCCCTTCGACATTACACCGGATCGGAGTGCTGTGCGGCTCGTTTAATCCGTTGACCCTCGCTCATACCGAACTGGCAGATCAGGCCTGTCGAACTTTTCAGCTTGACCAGCTCCTATTTTCGTTGGCAAAGGTCACGGTGGATAAGGAGCAGGTAACCGGCCTGGGGCTGGAGGATCGATTGCTATTGCTCCTTCTCCACGCGGCGCAGCATCCAAAAACAGGAGTTGCGCTGGTCAACCGTGGGCTGTATGTGGAGCAAGCCCAGGCTTTTCGCACGGCTTTCGGCCAGGATATTTCCCTGTCTTTTATTGTTGGCATGGATAAGCTCATCCAGATTCTGGATGCGCGTTATTATCAAGATAGAGACGTGGCGCTTGCTCACCTTTTTTCTCTTACATCTCTTGTAGTAGCGAATCGAGGGGAAATGGGGCGACGTGCTTTCGATGACCTGCTGAATCAGCCAGCCAACCGCTCCTATCAGCCAGACGTACACTTCTTAGCGCTTCCGGAGTCGGTGGGGAATCTTTCCTCAACCGCAGTACGAGATGCGCGAGATATACGAGGCGCGCAGGTGCCGCCTGCGGTGGCAGCGTTTCTGGCTGACACTCACGCATATGCAGTCCCTCAGCAGTACGACGAAGAGAGGGAAGCCCGGATCGATGTCTATGCCGTCCGTCTTGCTCTGTTGGATCGGCTCATCGAGGTACAAGCCTGGGCTGAAGAAGAAGTCGATTTTCGACAGCTCATTGGACAAACGAGAGCGCCTGATGCGAAAGGCTGGGCGCTCCGCCGGGCAGCGACTGGCGAAGAGTTGCGTAGCCTCTTACGGAAGCCGGCCTAGCGCCTCTTTTCGCCGGGTGGTAGCTTTCCGACGGGTTCCGTCATGTCGAGGAGGCAGAAGAAAAGATGAGTAGTCAGCCCATCACCGACTTTCTGAAACACCATTTTCGCCATTTTAACGCTGCCACGGTCATTGACGCGGCTGACGCCTATCGGCGTCATCTCGATCAGGGCGGGACAATGTTACTGGCGATGGCGGGGGCTATGAGTACAGCCGAGCTTGGAATATCTCTGGCCGAAATGATCCGCAATGATTGTGTCCATGCCATTTCCTGCACGGGGGCTAATTTAGAGGAAGACATTTTCAATTTGGTGGCACGTGATCATTATGAGCGAGTTCCACACTACCGTGATTTGACCCCCCAGGATGAAGAGGTTCTGCTTGAGCGGCATATGAATCGAGTCACCGATACCTGCATCCCTGAGTTTGAGGCCATGCGCCGTGTGGAAGGCGTGCTGCAGGAATTATGGATGAAGGCGGATCACTCGGGTCAGCGCGCCTTTCCACATGAAACCTTGTATGAAGTATTGCGCGCTGGGATGTTGGAGCCCTATTACCAGATCGACCCGAAAGATTCTTGGGTTTATGCCGCTATGGAAAAGGATCTGCCTATTGTTGCGCCAGGCTGGGAGGACTCAACCTGCGGGAATGTCTATGCGAGCTATTGCATGACTGGGTTGATCAAAAATGTACATACGGTCAGGCACGGCATCGAGTATATGACCTACCTGGCTGAATGGTACAGCGCAGTATCTGCCCAGCATTCAGTTGGATTTTTCCAGATTGGCGGTGGCATTGCCGGAGATTTTGCCATCTGCGCTGTGCCGATGCTGATCCAAGATATGAAGCGGACTGACACTCCGCTGTGGGGTTATTTTTGTCAGATTAGCGATTCCACTACCAGCTATGGCTCGTATTCTGGAGCCGTCCCAAATGAAAAGATTACTTGGGGCAAACTGGCGGTAGATACTCCGCGCTATCTGATTGAATCTGATGCTTCGATTGTCGTGCCGCTGATTTTTGTTCAAGTGCTGGGACAATGAGAACGCTTGCGTAGTGGAGATCGATAAACAATTATACTCGACCATTGTTGCCCGCTTTATCCGAGCTTTCTATAAAGTTTAATAAGAGTTCTAAACGGATCAGGCATTTCAGTCTGAGCGAGACAGTCTGATAGACTATTCTGATGACGGAGACTGTATCCCTATGGAAAAAGAGAAAAACATTGCTATTGCTGCGGCGTGCGCTGCGGGTGATATTATTCGTCAAATCTACGCGACAGACTACGCCGTCGATTACAAAAGTAAGGATAATAGCCCGGTGACGGTTGCTGATCGGGAAGCCAACCAAAAGATCCAGGAGATGCTCCAGGGAGCTCGCCCCGACTATGGTTGGTTGTCTGAGGAGACCGTGGACTCGTCCGATCGTCTCGCATCCTGCCGTGTTTGGATCGTTGATCCCATGGACGGGACCCAAGAGTTCATCCAGAAAATTCCAGAATTTGCCGTGTCTATTGGACTCGTCGAGGATGGGCAGCCTATTCTCGGTGTCGTGTACAATCCGACCCTTGATCAACTCTTTTGGGCTATACGCGGACAAGGGGCTTGGTGCGGGGAGCAGCAATTGTGCGTCCCGGAAACGCCTCGCCTAGCCGAAGCGACGATCCTGTCGAGTCGTTCCGAAACAAAACGCGGAGAATGGAAAGATCTCACTTCCCTTTTCCATGCCCGTCCAATGGGTAGCATTGCTTACAAGCTCGCCTGCATTGCAAATGGTGAGGCGGATGCATCTTTCACCTTGGTACCGAAAAATGAGTGGGATATTTGTGCCGGGACGCTGCTTGTGGAAGAGGCCGGTGGAACCGTGACAAATCTGAGAGGAAAACCAGTGATCTTTAATCAACCCACAACGCTGATGCAAGGCTTGGTTGCAAGCAACGGCAATCTCCATACGCAGCTCCTAGAGCTGATTAGGCCGCTGTTGACTGATCGGCATCGGACTGAGGACCGGCAGTGAGAGAAAAAGCCTGGTTGACGTGAGGTCTTCTGCGACGCTAGGTTGAAGTGAAGAGAAAGGAGCAGTTGTGTCTCAAATCTCTGCACTGTTGCGGGGCCGCCCAAAACCCCGTTGTCCCAGCTGCCACAAATGGAACCGTGTCTATCTGACGGGCGGTACGTTCTTATCCGACTGTGTGCATTGCGGATCGCCGTTGGAGGTCCGTCATCCACAGGCGCTGTGGGGCGCTATTGCGATTGGCCTGAGCGTCTTAATTCTTGCCGCAACAATTCCACTCTTTGCGCGGTAGGGTTACCCTACCCCCATATAGATTCGCGGGCTTACAACGCGAGGGTTTTCGAAGGCGTCGGTAGTGGCGGCAGGTCAGCGTCTAGACGAACGTCTTTTTCTGTAGTTTTTTCATCTGGAACTTCCGCACGCTCAAGGACGAACGGTTTGCCTTGTCCTGTCGGGTTTGTGACTAAGACATCATACGAACCCGTGTCAAGCGAAAAACGATGCTCTTGCCCAGGCTCACTCCGAGCGATCTCTTTTTGTGTTCCGGCTGCATAGATAATAACATGGGTGACGGGGCTCACGTCACGTCCGTTAAGGAGAGGGTGAACCCAGAGTTGGCCGCGCACCCGTTCGCGCAAAGTCAGCTCTCGCAAGCCTCCGCGGCGGAGTTCAATATCACGCCACCACCGACTCTGGGGTGGCGTTGCGACTTTGACATCAACCACTCCGGGCTGAGCCATAATGCGTTCTCCACTCAGGAATTCTCCAAGCAGCTCTTTCGAAACGCCGTCATAGATTTCAACGCCGAGGCCCAGATCCTGGCCTTTTTTGTCCAGGATGTTCACCTGGAGTTCGGCTACCTCGCTGATAATCACATTGCTTGTTCGGTCTGCTTTGACGAGGACGCGCTCCCGCGAGATCGTTCCACCCAGGACATCGAGTTCGACCCGATATACTCCTGGTGAAAGTGATATCGGTTTGCCCAAAGGAGCCATGCTGACAAGAGTTTGGGGGTCTGTGGTATAGATCTTGGCCTGCGCATCCCCCTGGTTCCCTTCTTCGGTAGAGGTGCGAACGATGAGCGAGCCTGTTGGTTCTGGTTCTGCTTGAGGCTGAGCAGCGTAGATAGCATGTGGCGACAGTGGCAAGAGCGGAGACAGTGAGAAGAAGAGAAGACTGACCAGATAGACTAAGATCCAATGCTGTTTCATCGTTGGAAGATTCCTATAAATAAGCCGGCTGACTTACTTCTCAATCGGCAAATCTTCTCGGTTGCCCCATTCCGCCCATGAAGCATCGTAATTCCGGACCTTGTCAAAACCGAGAAGCCGCAGGGCAAAGAGTCCGTGCGCCGCACGGATGCCACCTTGTCAATACGTGATGACTTCACATTCAGGTTTGACCCCGGCCTGCTCAAATAGGAAGCGCAATTCTACCGCCGGCTTAAACTGCTTTGTCTTGGGATCGACATAATTGAGCCATTCGACATGAACGGCGTTGGGAACCCTCCCGCCGCGTTTAGTACCCCGATTGTTTTCTCCGGTCCATTCCGCGTCGGAACGTGTGTCAAGGACTACCGTATCGGTGTTGATTGCGTCTTGGACCTGCTCCCAGCGGGCAATGAAGTCTTCATGCACCTGCGGGGTAAAAGTTGCTTTTGCCGGAGGAGTGGTCGTATTTGTTACAGGTCTTCCCTCTGACAACCAGGTATCCCATCCCCCGTTCAGAACTTTGACGTTCGTATGCCCATAGTAATTGAGCGCCCACCAGAATCTGGCGGCGTACAGGCCACTAAAACCATCATAGGCCACGACCGGCGTATCATTGCCGATTCCCATGTCGCCCATGGTTTGGGCAAACTGGTCCGGGCCCATAATACGCAGCGCCCCTTCTTTTTCTTTCAAATAATTATGCCCTCGAACGGTAATCGCACCAGGAATATGGGCGCGTCGGTATGCCTCACGGTTATCACAATCGACTATTCGGATATTGTCGTCCTGAAGATGGGCTGCCAGCCATTGACTATCGGCCAACATCTCCGGTCGAGCATAACTTTGGTCCGCCATAGAGTGCCTCCTTGTTGTTCTTTACTGTAGTAGACCCTTAGGCAGGAAGCCAGCAAGGTGCATTACTTGGGCATGTTTCTTATCGTCCCTGGTACTGAGGAGCCTGTTTTTCCATAAACGCCCGAACTGCTTCTTTCGCATCGTTCGAGCGTATGCACACCGACTCACTCTTCGCTTCCAGTAGCAACCCGTCACGAACGGACGGTTTCTGACTTGTATTAATCGCCCGTTTTGCATACAGCAGGGCCAACGGAGGCTGGCTTGCCAGCTGTTCAGCCAGACCAATCCGATACGCCTCGTCTGCCTTGATTTGTTGTGCCTTAAAAATCAGCTCTTTGACTTTCCCTCGACCGACTAGGCGTGGCAGACGTTGAGTGCCACCAAGATCAGGGATCAGACCATAGCGATGCTCAAGCAGTCCCAGTTTTGTTCCACGTGTAACCACGCGCATATCGTGGGCAAGAGCGAGCTGTATTCCGCCGCCGAGCGCAAAAGCCTCGGACTGCGGCAATAGTTGGATAGGACGCTTCTTCAGGCCGTGTGAAGGTCTCTTGAAAGCCTTGAATAATAGAAACGAGCGGGTCGTCGTCCATGACTACCTCTGGAACCGGCTCACGCTCCTGGCTATTAAAGTTATTACCGCTAAAGGTAGAGGTATCGATCCCGGTTGAAAACGCACGTCATTCACCTATGACGACCAGAGCACGCAAGCTCTCGTCACCGGAAAGAGTTTGACCCAGTTCGCGCAGCTCGGCCCACATTTTCGGCGTCATGGCGTTCAGTTTTTGCGCCCGGTTCAGTCGCAGCCAGCCAATAGGGCCGGACTGCTCATAGCGGAGCGTTTCGAGTTGTGATGGATCCATAACAATGCTCTTTATTCTGGCTCCTGCCTGTGGGGCGAACGTAGCGGTTTCGCCTGTCGATTCCAAACCCCTTGATCAATGATACTTTTAGTTAAAGAAGCCGCAGCATTTCCGGCCCTGTCCCTAACGTTCCCTGTATGGTTCAATGATTTCCCGCGCAAACTCTACAATACTTTCTTCCACAAACCCCCACGGCGGCGAGATCACAATCTGCGTGAGTCCGGCTGCTTCAAGCCGACTCAGACGTTCGAGGATGTCCTCCCGCGAACCGGTCAGACTCATTGCGCGAATCGCCTCGGGTGGAATAAATTTCTCCTCGCCGGGATGCAGGAAGCGGGAATGGGTGGCATGCATGTCTTCCAAGCGGGCATCTAAATAGCGCTGGTATTCGGGAGTTAAGAACGGCCGCAAAAAGGGTGGAACATCCTTACCGTGCTTGGCAACCTCATACGCATAGTGGAGGGCTACTGCGATGCGCGGACCTACCCGAGAAAGTACGCGCGGGCTGGTGAGTGCTTCGCCTGGCTGCAGTACGCATGAGACCCCGAGTGTGACGACGCCGAAGTCTTGTGGTTTTCCGCCTGTTCGGTTGTCCCAGCCTCTCGCAACTGCGGCGAGATTGTTTTTCAGCGGAACCGGCGAGAGCAGACTTAATGTTAAGAGTCCGTCGCCTAACTCTCCCGCGATGGCCTGGGCTTTCGGATGGGAGGCTGCCAGATAGACCGGAATGGGATCGTGGGTATTGATATAACCATGATCCAGATCCATAAATCGGACTTGACTCTGTCGTCCTCGCTCGTGATCTTCGACACTCTCGCCGCGTAGCAGTCTTTGGCATACCTCGACGGCATGCCGAAATTCTTTGAGTGAAACAGGCGGCATATCCATCGCCCGCCATGCCGTATGGCCTGTGCCGAGACCCAAAATCACCCGACCTGGTGCAAGTTGGTTAATCGTCGCAATGGAATGGGCAATAACGGGCGGAATGCGCGTACCGACGATGGTCACGCCTGTGCCTAGCCGAATGGTCTCGGTATGCTCGGCCGCAAGTGCCATGCATGCATACACGTCCGAGGTAATCATTTGGGAGTCCACAAACCAGACGTTGCTGAACCCCATTTTCTCGGCCAGGATCGCGTGTTTCCAACCCTTGTGAATATGGGACTGAAATCCAACTCCGAAGTCCATACAACGACCTTTCCGGCAATGTTTGCCCTACCTAGCGCGGCTCCAATGGCATCCCTTCCCGTTTCCGTACATCGTTTAGATAGGCCAGGATACCTTCTTCAACTGTGTACTTGGGAGTAAAACTCAGCTCATTTCGGAGTCTGTCCGTCTTGACCAAAGACGTCATGACATACGGCTTATTACTCACCGAGATGTCGGCTTGAGGCAAAAGTTCCCGGATATAAGCAGTGATCTCGCCAGTTTTGCGGCTTGGACCTGCCATATTGAAGACGTGGGATTTCGGGTTTTCTGCATGGTAAGCGAGGCGAAAGACTTCCGCCGCATCTCTCACATACATCCAGTCTGCAATCTGTTCGTCCGGCGGCATGACAACGTGCTTGCCGAGTAAGGCGAGTTCAGGCGCAACCATAAAATGAGCCCCCGGTGCCCCGCGTCGCTGGCCTCGCCCCTCGCCAAATACCGAGGTTGGCCTGATCGCGATCAGATCCATTCCATAGGCATGATTATAATAGTCAGCCGTGTGTTCGTTGAACAGTTTGCACGCCCCATACAGGCCGGCCTGGTTGCTTGTCGACGGAGCCGGCGGGTCGTCTTCTCCAAGCTCTGGAGCGGTGAGTGCTGTTCGTTCGGGAAACACGGCAACCGAGCTCATATAAACGACACGCTTAATGTCACTGAGCCGTGCGGCCTCAAAGATATGCGTCGTTCCAATACAGTTGACGTTAATCGACGGCAGTGGATTCCGTATGCCGCCCGTGCCGAGGTAATAAGCGAGGTGGATAATACCGTCGATTTTGTTGCGCTGAATGACATCCATCATCGCAGTCACTTCCATTACGTCACCTTGTAAGACCTTCACCTTGTCTGCGATGTCGGCAACCGCCTGCCGATTTGGTACGGCATCAAGGATGACGACGTTTTCTCCAGCTTGAATCAAATGCCGTGTCAAATGCCGTCCCAAAAAGCCCGTTCCACCGGTAATGAGAATCGCCATGTTCAAAGCCTCCTTTAGGCTTGGTGTGTAACACAGGTTGATGTTACTCGGCCAGATAGTGAAGGCCCTAACGGGATCGGCTGAGAAAGAGGGTCCACAAAGAAAAAGGGTGGGCCACAGGCCCACCCTTTCCATTCAACAGCACGAGAGCAGAAAAGCCTAGCCAGCTGGCTAGGCCGAAAAAAGCTTCTCTCCAAGGTCCCAGACGCTGCTTTGCCCTATGAATAATCTCTGGTGGGAATTCAAAAACGATGTCCTTAGCTGTGCCCACTCCCTCTGTTTTCATGTATTCAGGCAGACGGTCATCTTCATCCTTGTAGCCGCCCGCTCGACGGTTGAACTCCCATACGTCCTGGAGAGTCTGCCAGTCATAATCGGCGATCTGCTCGCGCGTGACTTCTTCTCCATACATGGTGGCGCAGAAAAGCCGAATTCCGTTGACCGATGGCTGCAGAACCTGACGGAATCCAGACGAATCACAGATGACATTGATCATCTGGGACAACTGAGATTCGGCCGCCCATTGATCCTCGGGCAAACCAGGATTGAGAATCAAGCCGGCGGTGTGGTCGACTCCCACGGGGCTGCTTGCATAGGTGACGCCGGTTGCCTTGGGGCTGCGTGGCTCCCAGGCTGGAATGGCGCGTCCACGAACCGCCGGCACGCTCTAGTGACCGGTCAGTTGGGAGCGATAGCTACGGCATCGTTCGCAACGGCCTTGCCGATGTCAGTATCATCCGCAATCTCTTGTAAGAGATTTTTGAGCCCTTCGGCATCACCGAATTTCATCTGATCGGCATCCAACTAAATGGCAATCGCAGCTCCGGTTTCAATGGTGTCGAGCCCGAGGTCGTCACACAGACGGTCGAGGTCGGCGACATCTTCCTAGCTGTCAAGACCACAGTTTGATCCGAGTACGGCGAGCGTTTCGAATTCAAGGGCTGAGGTCTTATATTTCCCCGCACTATCGTGCACGATAGTGCGGGACGTGAGGATGCAGCTTGTTAAACACTTGTGCAAGGCGCCACCGTACGACGCGGTGGCTGCCCGCCGGCATCGACCGCCATATACTTGAGGCCGACACTGCTCATGACCGGACCGAGGCCGCCGCGGGCTGCGTACCGAAACATTTGCTGAATTGATGGCCATCGTCGCACTCTTTAACAGCACCAACGCGTTGGCAGAGGGATATCAGGTCAAACCTGATGTTCTGCCGCCTCTAGACTAAGATGACGCTAAACCGGAGTGGGCAGCGGTTAGATCTCTACCGTTTTTATGACTCGCATGCGGCAGCGGTGCGTGACCGACAGCATGATTTCTTCGGTAGAGAGATTCTCCGGAAAAAGGGTGCTGCTAATCTGCTCCTCATGAATGCTTACGCCTTCAAGGTTGGCCTGGCTGCGACCAACGCCGCGTAGATCCTTGGTGCGCAGATACGCCCCGCTCTGGTCGATTCGGCGGAGATCCAGTCCTCGCAGGTCGGCAAGGTGCATGTTGCCGCCTTCTGATTAAACTCCTCAGTCTTTCCGTTCCGAAGGAGTTAGATGGCATCGTTATCCCGAAGGAGTGTGTCTTTAAGCATGTGCGTGTTCTCCGTGCGCTTCTGTACTTCCTATCGTATTAGAAACGTCCATTGCGTTGACGAAATAGATTTTGCTCGCTGGATGAGCCGGGGCGTCTCTTCTACCGTGGTCAGTATCAGAATCCGGAGGCCTGCCGCGCGAAACTTTTCCATTGAACTCTGTCTGAAGACCGGAAAGATTTGGTAAAGCGTCTTCTTACCTGGCGTGCGTTTATTCCTTATACGGGATTAGACCGTGCCATGGGGCCAGCGCTTAATAGTGGTCTGTGCGCGAGGTAAAATAACAAGTTCGTAACCCCGAACGCCCGAGCAAAACAGTATGGGATGTCACGGCCAAAATACTCTCCAACACAGGGCCTGCTCTCTTATTGAGCGGTAGCCGGGGAGTATTCATTTGATTGTTTTGAGAGGCTGATAAAGATTTGCTACTTGCGTTTCGCGATCTCATGATCTGAGTTCGCCTGCTGCCGTACATGCTTGAGGAGGTCGTATTGATGAAGGTTATAGGCGCAGGTCTCTCGAGAACAGCGACTATGTCGACAAATTTAGCTCTGGAAAAGCTAGGTCATCCTTCGCCACCCTATGACCGAGACACCAAAGGTGCATGGCCACATCGAGGCCCGGTATGGGCTCGTGTCCTGCACAACTGCCATGGATTGAAAAGCGATTTTTCAAGATTATGAGGCGACGGTCTATGTTCCGGCTTGTTTCTACTACGAAGAACTCACGCAGGAATTTCCCGAGGCGAAGGTCCTGTTGAACCTCCGTGATCCGGACAAGTGCTTTGATAGTTTTATGGCGCTTTATGAGATTCTAGAACAGTTTCACCCATTAGTGTCGACCCATGAGAAGGTACGGGAATTCTTTAACGTCGAGGACGCTCTTCTCGGTAGAGCATTTAATGGTGAGTTGGGTCGGGAGAATTGCACTAGGACTTTCAACGCCCACAACGCCAAGGTTCAGGAACGTGTGCCCGCGGACCGGTTGTTACTGTTTCGGGTTGAAGACGGTTGGGAATTTTTGTGCGAATTTCTCGGGCATCCAGTCCCACATGGGCCCTTTCGCCATGTAAACGAGGGCGTTGAAACCATTCGGGCCTGGCCAGAAAAAGCCCTCGTCGGGTCATGAGTGGCTACAATCAGGGTAGGAACGATCCGACCCTTTTTAGGTAAGCTCACCCAGGAGGTGCGACGGCGCGGTGACCCATCACTTGGCGCGAGCAAGTGTGCCGATGTCCATCTTTTCTTTCTGTCCCGGACTACCTTCGGTCTATAAATACCCGTTCCTTTGCGATCCACATGGCAGACCTTTTGAAGTCAATAAAGTGGGATTCGTCCTCGACCGCCAATTCCATGGCTCGCGTGGCTTCCGGCACATCAGCAGTGACGCAAATTTCATTCAAGGCCTGCGGCACTGAGTCAAAGAGGCTGAGAAAAAGGATTTTTGCCGGCATCTTGCTGGACGGTCGCCCGTGTCCTCTATTTTTCCTATACTTAATAG
>CAZXFE010000090.1:0-14048 GCA_964639795.1 uncultured Enterobacteriaceae bacterium
TTTGAAGGACAGACAAAAACAAAACTTGGAAACAGCGATGTCAAAGGCTTTGTTGAGTCTCTCATAAACGAGAAGTTAGGAGCCTACTTCGAAGAACACCCGACAGACGCAAAAAAAATATCTCAGAAGAGTGTTGAGGCTTCACGAGCAAGAGAAGCAGCTCGTAAGGCAAGAGAGCTCACAAGACGGAAGGGGGCGCTTGAATCGGGCTCTTTACCTGGAAAACTTGCTGATTGTCAGGAGCGCGACCCAGAAAAGAGTGAGATTTTCCTCGTTGAAGGTGATTCTGCTGGAGGATCAGCAAAGCAGGGCAGAGATCGAGGGACTCAGGCTATTCTTCCTCTTCGCGGGAAAATTTTGAATGTGGAAAAAGCGCGCTTTGATAAGATGCTGTCGTCCCAAGAGATACGTCTTCTCATCTCAGCTCTAGGAGCTGGTGTAGGGAGGGAAGACACTGATCTCGCCAAGCTGCGCTACCACAAGGTCATTATCATGACTGATGCGGATGTTGATGGATCGCATATCCGCACCCTTTTGCTGACCTTTTTTTATCGCCAGCTTCCAGGCCTCATTGAGGAGGGGTATCTCTGCATCGCTCAGCCACCTCTGTACAAAGTCCGAAAAGGAAAAAAAGATCATTATCTGAAGGACGATGCAGAGCTCAACAGCTTTCTCGTTGACCTTGGTGTTGAAAATGCCCGGGCCGGCACGCTTGAAGGTGAACAGCTGAAAACCTGGGTCAAGAATTTTCTCCGTTTACAGAAAATTCTTGACGTCGTTGAACGAAGAGGACAAGATAAGAGCGTCATCTCTGCCCTCTTAGCTCATTCAGATCTTATCCCTTCCGCTTTCGATGATTCATCTATTTTGACAAGCATAATTCGCTCGGTAGAGGTGGCATCGGCAGGTCGAGAAGCATCCTCCTTCTCTATTGAAGCGGATGTGAAACTCGGGGGCCATCGCATTATTGTGACCCGAAAGCTTAACGGATCTGGTCATAAAAATGTCATCGATCGAGATTTTGTGGAATCGGCAGAGGCCGTGGAGATCAAAAGAATATCAGATGCGCTTAAAAATATTGGCCAGGCGCCTTTTATCTTATTTGAGAAAGATATTCCCCGTACATTTGCAAGCCAGGAGGATATTCTCAATGCGATATTGGTACGATCCAGAAAAGGGGTCGATATTCAGCGCTACAAAGGGCTTGGGGAGATGAATCCGGAGCAGCTCTGGGAAACGACGATGAACCCGGAAACGCGCACGCTCCTTCGTGTCAGGATCGAGGATGCGTACGAAGCCGAGAAGGTCTTTTCTACGCTCATGGGTGACGAGGTCGAGCCGAGACGGAAATTCATCTTGGAGAACGCGCTCTCTGCCAAGAATATTGATATCTAAGCTCACACTAGGCCGTTCGCGCTGTCCTGTCCTAGACCTCCAGACTCAACATTAGCAATCAAAAAGGAATCTCCCTTGTATGGAAGACCATTCGGATTCCCAGCCCCTTCCCTCCGTCAATATTGAACAAGAAATGCGGCAGTCCTATATGGACTACGCAATGAGTGTGATCATTGGTCGAGCGCTGCCCGATGTCCGTGATGGACTCAAGCCAGTTCATCGGCGCGTCCTGTACGCCATGCACGACCTTGGGAATGAATGGAACCGTTCGTATAAAAAGTCAGCACGCGTCGTCGGTGACGTCATTGGGAAATACCATCCGCATGGAGATTCAGCTGTATACGACACCCTTGTTCGGATGGCACAGGACTTCTCGCTTCGCTACCCTCTTATAGACGGACAGGGAAACTTTGGTTCTATTGATGGAGATCCTCCTGCTGCGATGCGGTATACCGAGGTTCGGATGACCCGCATCACTAGCGAAGTACTTGCTGATATTGATAGAGAAACGGTAAATTTTATTCCTAACTATGACGATACGAGTCATGAGCCTGCCGTTTTCCCTAGTAGACTTCCCAATCTCCTTGTCAATGGATCGTCGGGCATCGCGGTGGGAATGTCAACAAATATCCCACCGCATAATCTTGGCGAAGTGACCGATGCTCTGCTTGCCCTTCTTGAGGATCAGACACTCGAAAACCGGGATTTGATACAATATATCCCGGGCCCAGACTTTCCAACTGGAGCCTTTATTCATGGAAAAGCCGGGATTCGTTCCGCCTATGAGACGGGACGGGGCATTATCCGGATGCGGGCCCGAACGTCTATTGAGGAGAATGAGAAGACAGGCAGGAGTCGCATTATTGCTCATGAGATTCCTTTTCAAGTCAATAAAGCCCGTTTGATTGAGCGTATGGCGGACCTTGTTAACGAGAAACGCATTACGGGAATCTCTGACCTGCGCGATGAGTCTGACAGAGAGGGGATGCGCATTGTTATCGAGCTTAAGCGAGACGCTGTTCCGGAGGTGATACTCAACCAGCTGTATAAAATGACACCGCTTCAGGAATCCTTTGGGGTTATTCTTCTCGCCATTGTCGATGGTCGTCCACGTCTCCTCACCCTCAAAGATGCCCTGATGCACTTTCTTGAACACCGTCGAGAGGTCGTCCGGCGTCGGACGGCGTTCGATTTGAAGAAAGCGGGGGAGCGTCTCCACCTTCTTGAAGGGCTTAAAATTGCCTTGGATAACCTTGATCCCGTGCTTCAGATCATCCGCCAAGGTCAGAACCCTGCCAGCGTGCGTAGAACCCTTATGGATCAGTTTTCTTTGAGTGAAACACAATCTCAGGCTATTCTCGATATGCGTCTGCAACGCCTCACTCAGCTTGAGCAAGAGAAGATTGTGTCAGAGCACAACGAAACGGTGAGTCTGATGGCCGCTTTACAACGTACTCTGGCCAGCGCGGAAAAGATCGACGCGGTTATCAAAGAAGAGCTAGCCGACTTGCGTTCACAATTTTCTGACGAACGACGGACGGAAATACTGCCTGATAGTGCCGATCTTTCCGATGAAGATCTAATTGCTGAAGAAGATGTGGTCGTGACGATATCTCACGCCGGGTACATCAAAAGAAATCCAGTCACTGAATATCGCTCGCAGCGTCGTGGAGGGAAAGGCGTTGTAGGAGCAACAACGCGGGAAGAAGACTTTGTTGAACACATGTTTATTTCCTCCACGCACGCCGTCCTCTTATTTTTCTCCTCAATTGGAAAGGTATATTGGGTCAAAGTCTATGAGATTCCGCATGGGAGTCGTACGGCAAAAGGAAAAGCGATCGTAAATCTTCTACCGCTTCAAGAAGGAGAAACAATTTCATCTTTTCTTCCTGTACGAGAGTTCAAAAGCGATCGCTTCATCGTCTTTGCAACGCGTAAAGGACGCGTCAAGAAAACTGAACTCATGGCGTATGCAAATCCACGCCGCGGGGGAATCATTGCTCTCACCCTAGGAGCAGATGACAAAGTGATTAGAGCTCAGTTGACTGATGGCCAACAAGAGATATTGCTTTCGACAAAAAAAGGGAAAGCGATTCGATTTCCAGAAGGAGAAGTGAGACCAACTGGCCGTGGGACATTCGGTGTCCGAGGCATTACGCTCGAAGAGAAAGATGAGGTGGTTTCCCTTGAGATACTCGATCAAGAGGCCACGCTCCTCACCGTTTCGTCTCAAGGATACGGCAAGCGCAGTAGCCTTGAGGCATATCGTGTTCAGTCACGGGGGGGAAAGGGAGCCAGTACCATGCGTACGACTGTGAAAACTGGAGAAGTCTGCGGCGTCAGGCAGGTAGCAGAAGACGACCATCTGATGCTTATAACGAACGGCGGAAAGATTATCCGACTCAGGATCGCCGAGCTACGGGTTATTGGGAGAAATACCCAGGGTGTCAAGCTTTTTAATATAGGCGCACAGGAACGTGTGTCCAGTCTTGCGCTTGTAGCAGAAGATGAAGTACAAGAGGAAAGCGATACAACTGGAGAAGGAAACGGAGACGGAACTCTCAATTCACACCCAACGGAGGAGCGATAGCAATGAGTATTCAGGTCGGACAAGCAGCCCCGGATTTTTCACTTAAGACGAATAAAATGCAGGATTTTTCACTCAGCGAAGCGAAGGGGAAGAAGAATACGGTCCTCCTCTTCGTGCCTCTGGCCTTCACTGGTGGCTGAACGAAAGAATTGTGCTCGGTACGAGACAATATAAATACGTTGCAGAACGAAGATACCCAAGTTGTTGCCATTAGCGTGGATAGTCCATTCTCCCTTGATGCCTGGGCAGCAAAAGAGGGATATGATTTCCCGCTTTTAAGCGACTTTAATAAAGAAGTTTCTCAGGCGTACGGTTCTTTGTACGAGGATCTTCTTGGTTTCAAAGGCGTATCCAAGCGTTCGGCCTTTGTTGTGGATAAGAGTGGAACGGTGCAGTATGCCTGGATCACCGAAGATGCCAGCAAGCTTCCTGAACTCGATCCCATACGAGGCTGTCTACAGAATTGCGGATAAATATTATCGGGACGGGGATAGGCCCCGTCCCCGGTCCTTGCCTTGTGCTATACGGAGGAGCAGCGCCGTCAGCGCCCACACACCAAAGAGAGAGCCGACAATGATCCAAAGACACAGAGAGCGCCCCTCCTTCTTGGCGATGAGACCGCAGATAATTCCGTCAAGCAGGTGAAGGAATAGGGCAGTCCCAATAAGTGTAGAAAACGTGATCGTCTCGTCGAGGAAGCGCAAGCCGCTGAAATACCCAAGAAAAACTTCGAACTCCACATCTTCTCCTTACTATCGACGAGGTTGTTATACCTGATTTTCTTTGGCAGAAAACCTTCCCACGTCATGGACGAAGAAAAAACCGTTTTCGAGAAACTTTACGAGGCAAACAGAGAGAGCGTTACAAATCTCGTAAAAGACATCTTTTCGCAATTCCCTGTGCGCGAAGTAGTGGAGAGAACGTGTCAGAATGCGACGGAAGCGAAGGAAAAAGTCGACCAAAACATGGAGGCTTTGCTTGCGCTTCTGAATATTCCATCGAAGGCTGATTACGAACATTTACTGGCAAAGATTGAGGAAGTACAAGGCAATCTTGTGAACGTCAGCATGAAGCTCGACCTATTGCTTGCTGAGAGGAAAAAGTCGCGAAAGCGCTCAACAGCAAAAAGAAAGAAAAAAGAGTACAGGAATAATATCTCCCTGTCTTGATCCTTTTCTTTCTCTACTTTTCACAACGTCACACCGTAGGACCGACCAACAGCGGCGAAGGCTTCTTCCCCGTCACGCCTTGAGTTTTCCCTGTACTATGTAGATCATTGAGAGATAGCGGGAGGAGTGAGGATGAAGAGCCGGGGCGTACGAGCAATCGGAATAGTCTTTCTGATTGCAATCTCCTATGTTTTTCGCTCTACCGCGGGACTAGCGTGGAACGAAAAGGAATTTTTCCAAAAACGAATTGTTACGCGTTCATTTGTTCCCACTGCAGGTTCAGGAGACATGACAGCCCAGACCCTCGTTGGATCCCCCCATTGGTATACAATACAGAAAAAAGACACGCTTCTTGATATCGCACGTTATTACGACCTTGGGTATAACGAGCTGAATGATGCATACTCCAATATGAGTCCGTGGCTCCCTGAAGCAGGAGCGCTGATATCGGTACCAACCACCTGGATCGTACCGAATAGCCGCCACGAAGGGGTGATCGTCAATATTCCTGAAATGCGGCTCTATTATTTTCCTGCGAGCACGAAGAAAAACAGGGAACGCACCGTCATTACCCTTCCTGTTGGACTCGGACGAGAAGAGTGGCCTACGCCGCAAACTCTTTTTCGGGTAAGGGGGAAGACAAGAAACCCCGTCTGGGTGATCCCTGAATCCATAAAAAAGGACCGTATTGCTGAAAAAGGCTGGTCGGAGGATCGTATTCCAGGAGGTTCTCCGGATAATCCCCTTGGAAGATATCGTATCGAACTGAGTTTGGTCAAGACAAAGGGATCGTATGCCATCCATGATACGAACACGCCATGGGCGGTTGGCCGACTTGTTACGTATGGCTGTATCCGTCTCTATCCTGAAGACATTGAGCAATTCTTTGACATCGTCCGTATCGGAGTCATGGGAGAGGTTGTGTATCAGCCCATAAAAATTGGAGTTCGTCATAATCGAGTCTATGCAGAGGTCCACAAAGATATTTACCAATTGGTGCCGAATTACTGGGAAGAGGCGCAAAAGGTCCTCAAAAATGGAGGCTGGACAAAGTTTGTTGATCAGAAACGTCTTGCCAGAGCGGTAAGAGAAAAGACTGGAGTTCCGATTGATGTCACGAAAGCCTCACACTTTCTCTCACTGGGAGAGGGATAATAGGGAATGAAGAGGGAAGCGGGATGGGTCTGAAGGTACGTACCCAGACAAAATATGAGGTCATTTATCTCTCCTATTAAGTAGCTGATGCTGTGAGAGAAGCTAATCGACGAAGGCCCGTGTTGCGTCTATGTCTTACAGGTAGCAGCAGCCATTATTGTCAAAAAGAATGACGATCCACATACGTGCAAAGGCCTCCTAGACGTACTGATCTGCTCAGAACTGGGGATACAAGTTCGGGCCAAAACGCCCTCGACCATGGACGGACTCGTCACGCGTTTCAGAAATTATTTTTGAGAACTGGAAGAAGTGAGCACCACAGAACTTTTTGAAGTGAAGGGTAGTGGTCAGGCTAAGGTGACACTGATAAAGGCGGCTCTGGATATTGCCAAGCGGTTTTCCCAAGAAGAAATACGATGTGGGGAGTCCTTCCGCTCCGGTGCCGAGTTTCTAATCACTACCGCGAGCAACTCGGTAGTCTTAAGAAAGGGGAATTTCAGGTGCTTCTCCCTGATGCTAAGAACGGAAAGCTCAAAGACGTGGGCGAGATGGTGGGAGTTCACATTCTCGATCACCTCATCATAGCCAAGGGGTGCCATGTGTGTTTCGTCGATGATGGATACTGGAAATAGGAAGAAACCATGGGGCTAAACCGAAACTTGATAGGAAAAGAATACGCCGCTCAGGATTATGCCGTAACAGCAGAAGCCACAGCAGCATATGCGCGAGCGTACAACGAAGACAACGCCTGGTTCTTTGATACGGATACATCAGAAGACATTATCGCCCCGCCTATGTTTGGTGTTGTTGCCGGCTGGCTTTCCATCATGATGGTGGTGACGGACAGCGAGCTGGGCATTGATGTGCTGCGCTTGTTACATAGCCAGCAAGACATGCACTTTTTCCGCCCTATTGGTCCCGGGGATACAATTACCAGCACTGCCACAATTGGAGCAATTGAGGATCAACGTGGTGGGGAATCGATGACTCTTGAGCTCCACAGTCACAACCAGCATGGTAAAGCCGTTCAGCAGTTCACTTTTACTGCCTTCATTCGTGGTCAGGGACGACGCCAACGTGGCGCAGCCTCAACTCATGAGACACCGAAAGAGGAACCGCTGCTGCGGGTTTCCCAAGACATTGGTTCTGACCAGACATTCCGTTACGCCGAAGCGTCAGGAGACCGAAACCCCATCCATTTGGATGAAAATGTAGCCAAGATGGCAGGCCTGCCAGGCATTGTCGTCCATGGACTGTGCACCATGGCGTATGCCTCAAAAGTGGTTATCAACAGTGTGTGTGAGAGCGACCCTCGTCGTCTCAAGCGACTCACCGCTCAGTTTGCACGGCCGGTTTTTCCTGGCCAGACTATTACGACTGCACTGTGGTCTGGTGAAGGAGACGGGAAGTATGTGTATGAAACCGTAAACCATGACCTCCGGCCAGTGATAAAACCCGGCTATGCCGAGGTTGCAACTGCCGCGAATGATGGGCAGCACTGACTAGAACGGTACGTCATCATCGGGCGGGATAGCGCCTGCCCCAAAATCATCAAAACCGCCGCCACCTGATTCTTCATCAGATGGCGCCGCTGAACGTGCTCCGCCACCACCGCTACCGCCGAGGAATTGGACCCGCTGGGCGACAATTTCTGAAATATAGCGCTTGTTGCCTTCTTTATCGTCATAGCTGCGGTTGCGGATCGAACCCTCGATGTAGACCTGTCGCCCTTTGGCGAGATACTGACCGCACGATTCTGCTTGCTTGCCCCACACAACTATGTTGTGCCACTCGGTGCGTTCCTGCCGCCCATTTTCTCTATCCATCCATGACTCCGTCGTGGCCACAGAGAACCGCGCCATTGCCCGTCCACTTTGGGTGAAACGAACTTCAGGGTCCTTCCCGAGATTTCCGACAACAATCGCTTTGTTCACCGAAGCCATGGCAGAATCCTCCCTGGCAGGCAGCCTACCAATCCAGGTTTTTGAAGTCAATCTTATTGTTGCAGCTGTCTCTCTCACATATACTCGATGCCGGCTGAATGAGGAAAATATCATGGCGAAAATGGCGAGGAAGCAAAATTCCCAAAGGATATATATCGTTTTTCTACTCCTGATCTTTTTCGTTCCTTTCGGAGGTAGTGCCTAT
The DNA here is from genome assembly GCA_964639795.1 of uncultured Enterobacteriaceae bacterium. Classification (GTDB taxonomy): domain Bacteria; phylum Desulfobacterota; class Binatia; order Bin18; family Bin18; genus Bin18. The sequence continues at coordinate 8,458 of CAZXFE010000090.1, forward strand.
AGTGCGGATTCTTTCGGGCCCGCGAAATACGCTCCGTTTGTAGAAACATCTCGGTCCGGAATGGTCGCTGCAGCAAACGCGCAGGCGAGCGAAGCCGGAGCTGAAATGCTTCGCCGTGGAGGGAACGCTGTAGACGCGGCTGTTGCTGCATCCTTTGCAATCAGTGTGATCCGGCCACAATCGACGGGGATTGGGGGCGGTGGCTTTCTTCTGCTCTATCTTGCCAAAGAGCGAGAGACGCTAGCGATAGATTTTCGTGAACGTGCCCCGCTCAAAGCCACGCGAGATATGTTTGTCAGAGATGGAAAAGTCGTTCCCTCCATGAGCCGAGCCGGACCACTCGCGGTTGCCGTGCCTGGTGTAGTTGCAGGGCTAGTTGAAGTGCAGAAGCGCTACGGAACCCTGTCGCTTGAAGAGGCCATGCAACCGGCAATCCGCTTGGCCGAAGAAGGTTTCCCTATCTATCCGCATTTGGCTCGGGCAATAAGCTACCGAGCGGAAACGCTGGGAGAATATGAGACAACCCGAGAGATATACTTTCGAAACGATCATCCGCTCAAGCAAGGTGAGCTCTTTCTCCAGAAAGATTTGGCTCAAACGCTTCGTGCTATCGCAAAAGAAGGAAAAGACGCTTTTTACACCGGCTGGGTCGCACAGGCCATAGTCAAAGAGATGCAGACACGCGGTGGGCTACTTACCCAGCAGGACTTAGACAGTTATCGGGTGCTCGAGCGTACTCCGATTACCGGAACCTTTCAGGGGGCGCGCATTGATTCTATGCCGCCGCCGAGTTCTGGAGGCGTGCTAATTGTCCAAATGTTTAATGTCCTCTCAGGCTTTCCGTTGCAAAAGCTTGGCTTCCAGGCTCCTGGGGCGACGCACGTATTGACCGAGACCCTGCGCTTGGCCTTTCGTGACCGAGCCCGGTATCTCGGGGACCCCGACTTTGTGTCTGTCCCGGTTGACCGGTTGATCTCGGATGCGTACGCGGAAGACTTGCGGGCGGAGATTGATATCTCCAAAGCCACGCCAAGTCAGGGTATTCCGGAAACCTCGGTAGGAAGGATGGAGTCCACAAGCACCACACACCTGTCCGTGATTGATAAATCGGGCAACGCGGTGGCGACAACCCAGACAGTGAATCTGTATTTCGGGAGCGGAGTGATGGTGCCTGGCACGGGCATTATGCTCAACGATGAGATGGACGATTTTATTGCTCAGCCCGATCAACCTAACGCCTTCGGGCTCATTGGCAATACCGATGCGAATGCCATTGCGCCGCAGAAAACGCCGCTGAGCAGTATGAGCCCAACCATCGTCACGCGTGACGGGAAAGTTGAGCTAGTTATTGGCGGGCCAGGGGGATCAAGGATTATCAGCTCTGTCATGCAGGTCATGCTGAATGTCCTTGCGTACAAAATGACCTTGCCTGATTCTATGTTTGCACCACGTATTCATCATCAATGGTATCCCGATCTGCTCAGCCTAGAAGTAAAGGTGGGTAGTGGCCGCGCCGGGCTTGCAGAAGAGCTACGGACAATGGGACACACGGTCAAAATCGTTGAGTGGGGTCCTGGTAAACGCTCTCGCTTTGGGAACATACAGGCGATTCATGCAGACCAGCGCTCCGGCCTTATAACTGGGGTCTCTGATCCGCGTGGAGAGGGGCGGCCTCGTGAACCTTCAGTTCGTCCAATTTCTTCAAGAGAAAGACCGGGAATGAGAAGCCCGACTGAGGGAATGGATCTTGAATCCCGGGTAGCTGAACCAGCGCTGCCTCGTTAGGATAAGGCCAGTATTTAGTTGAAGGGAGGCTTCCATGGCAGGTCTTATTGATGCCGATTTCTACCAAATCGAAGAATTGCTGAGCGAGGAAGAGCGTATAGTGCGCGATGTGGCGCGCCGTTTTGTCAACGAGGAATTCTTGCCGCGCATCCAGCAATGCTTCCGCGAAGGCTCTTTTCCTATGGATCTCGTCCCACGTCTTGGTGAGCTGGGCTTCTTGGGCATGACTGTTCCGACAGAATATGGCGGAGCTGGTATGAACAGTGTCGCCTATGGTCTGGTGAGTCAGGAGCTTGAGCGTGGTGATAGTGGGCTGCGGTCATTCGCCAGCGTACAGTCGTCGCTGGTTATGTATCCGATCTTTACTTTTGGTTCCGAGCAGCAAAAGAAGTCCTGGCTGCCTCGGTTGGCCACGGCTGAGGCGACTGGTTGTTTCGGCTTGACCGAGCCGGACTACGGCTCTAACCCGTCTGGTATGATTACCCGTGCCCGAAAAGAGAACGGTGGCTATGTCTTGAACGGTACGAAACGCTGGATCACGAATGGTTCAATCTCTGATGTTGCCGTGGTCTGGGCAAAGATCGAAGAAGATGGCACAGATGTCATTCGCGGATTCTTGGTAGAAAAAGAGCGGGAAGGATTCACGCGGCAGGATATTGAGGGCAAGTTCAGTTTTCGGGCGTCTGTGACATCTGAGCTGATATTCGAAGGTTGCTGGATTCCGGAGGATAATCTCCTGCCGAAAACGGGTGGTCTCAAATCTCCGCTCATGTGTCTCAACCAGGCGCGCTACGGTATTTCCTGGGGTGCAACCGGTGCTGCCATAGCTTGTTATGAGTGCGCTGTGGATTATGCCCAAAATCGGGTCATGTTTTCGCGTCCCATTGGCGGTTATCAACTTGTCCAGGCTAAACTGGTCACTATGCTGACAGACATCACTAAGGCGCAGCTTTTAGCCTATCGTCTTGGCAGGCTCAAAGAGGCCGGTAAGATGCGTCCGGACCATGTCAGCATGGCCAAAATGAATAATGTTTCAACTGCGCTGCACACAACACGCTTGGCCCGGGACATTCTTGGTGGCAACGGCATTACGGATGAGTATCCTATCATTCGGCATATGCTCAATCTTGAGACGGTCAACACATACGAAGGGACTGAGGATATCCATCGGCTCACGCTGGGTCGATATATAACCGGTCTGAGTGCTTTTGAGTGAGCATTTTGCCCTGTGATGCGGAACCCATCCCTGTAACAGTGGGTTCCCATAGTCTCACCCTGTTACATGTCAAAGACCTTGAACGTTTCATCGACCGTGAAGCCTTACTCCGGGACGACGCTGAGGAGCCGCCGTATTGGGCGCATCTGTGGACGGGCGCGCTTGCGCTTGCACGCTATATTGATGCGCAGGTCGACTGTCGAGACCAAGCTGTTCTGGATCTGGGCTGTGGACTGGGACTGACCGGGATAATGGCAGCATTGAAAGGCGGACGGGTAACGTTTGTGGATAAGGCACCCGAAGCCGTGTCTTTTGCGCTTGTGAATGCGCAACTCAATGCGTGCTCTTGGTGCGAGGCAAAGCCGCTTGACTTTACGCGGGACATGCTCGATACGAGGTTCTCGCTTATTCTTGGCGCAGAAATTCTGTACGATCGACCGACGTTTCCAGCACTGGTGAACTTTCTTTCTACCCATCTCCATCTGGATGGAAACGCGATTATAGCTGACGCAAAACGCACGAATACACAAGAATTTTATTACTGGCTGGATCAGGCAGGGTTGCACTGGATACGCGAAGAAATAAACGAGTGGGAAGATAACCTGCCACTGCCGGTCAGCATTGTCACCATACAAAGGAGAGGAGAGGGGGGATAACGAGGTGGTTACCAATCGCACGATTTCTCGGGTCATTCAAACCTTGCGCAAAGCGTCTACGGGATGGGAGGCGCCGGTCGTGACAGAGATGGCGGGCTTCTCTCATGACCCCTATCAAGTCCTGATCGCGTGTCTTCTCAGCCTGCGTACCAAGGACGAAACAACCGGCCCTGCCGCGCGGCGGTTGTTTGCTCTGGCAGATACACCAGAGCAAATGGTCATCCTCACGCCAGCCCAAGTGAAGAAGGCCATCTATCCGGTTGGATTCTACAAAACAAAGGCGCGGACCGTACTCGATATCTCACAGATCCTGATCGATAAATATGAGAGCCGAGTACCGGATGAAATCGACGAGCTTCTCCTCTTCAAAGGGGTAGGACGAAAAACTGCGAACCTGGTCGTGACCTTGGGATTTCAAAAGCCGGGAATCTGTGTCGACACGCATGTGCATCGCATTTCAAACCGCTGGGGTTATGTCGAAACCAAAAATCCAGAAGAGACCGAAATGGCACTGCGCGCGATTTTGCCTAAACGTTTCTGGATCGGCTATAATGACCATCTGGTTGCCTTTGGCCAGACCCTGTGTCATCCGACTTCACCCAAGTGTAGTCTATGCCCGATTGAGCGCTACTGCGAGAAAATCGATGTGAAGCGGAGTCGATAGTCTCAAGCGACGTTAGCTCCGGTCTCTTGGCTAATCCCTCAGTGACACACCCACTTTCAACGCGAACGAAACTGACCTGGGTAGCCCTACTCTATTTCGCTGAGGGCTTGCCGTTCGGCCTCCTCTTCGATGCGTTTCCCGTATACTTCCGCATGCATGGGGTCGGTCTGACAGAGATTGGACTGCTGAGCCTAGTTGGACTGCCGTGGACACTCAAGTTTCTATGGGCACCGCTGGTAGATGTCTGGGGTTCGCGGCGCTGCTGGATCGTTTGCTGCCAGGGGCTTTTGGCTATTGATCTGTGTCTGCTCCTTTTTTTTGATTCAGCCGGTAGTAACAGCTTGGGGAGCGGGTTGTGGGTCGGACTTATCGTTCTTGCCGTGCTGTCCGCGACTCAGGATATTGCCATTGATGCGTACACTATTGAGCTGTTGGACCAAACCGAAATGGGTCCTGCCAATGGGGTGCGGGTTAGCACCTACCGTGTCGCGTTGATCGTTGCCGGTGGCGTCTTTGTTGGAGCGGCTAGTCTGATAGGGTGGCAAGCCGCTTTTCTTACTGCAGCTGTGCTTCTGGCCGTGCTTGCTTTTGTTTCTAGTCAGATGCCTCTTGTGGCGAGTCTGTCCCAAGATCCAAAGGGTTCGAAGGGGCCACAATTTTCTCAGTCTTGGCCTACAGCTATTAAAAATGGTTTTCTCGACCCCCTTCAAAATTTTTGGCAGCGGCCGGGCGTTGCCCAGGTCCTTCTCTTTGTCTTGCTTTTTAAGCTCGGGGATATGGCTCTTGGCCCAATGGTCCGACCGTTTTGGGTAGATCGAGAATTTAGTCCGTTCCAGATTGGTGTGATTCCAGGCACAGTAGGGGTGGTGAGTACTATTCTTGGTGCCTTGTTAGGCGGTCGCCTCACAAAGCGATGGGGATTATTCCGTGCTCTGTGGGTTTTAGGTATTGCGCAAGCAGGGTCTAATCTATTCTATGCTGCTACAGCTACCTTGCCCCGCTCTGAGTTGCTTATGTACGTGGCTTCCTGTGTGGAATCATTCTGCGGCGGATTGGGCACAGCCCCGTTCCTCGCGTTTTTGATGAGTGTTTGCGCGAAACGTCAAGCCGCAACACAGTATGCGCTACTCAGCGCACTCTTCGGTCTCGGCCGTTCCCTATCCGGCGCGTTCTCAGGTTGGCTCACCCAAAGCGTGGGATATGCGATGTATTTTACGGTAACGTTCTTTCTTGCTTGGCCCGCTTTCGCTCTGTTACCGTGGGTGCGTGA
>CAZXFE010000091.1:0-13970 GCA_964639795.1 uncultured Enterobacteriaceae bacterium
GATCGCATCGATTGGTATTGGCGTACGCCGCTGGGTCACGTTTCATGGTTTCGCGCTCAACGTAAATCCCGACCTGAGCTATTTCTCAGCCATTGTTCCGTGTGGGCTGCATGGCGTCCGCATCACGTCCGTGCAACAGCTGCTCGAAACAGAGGTGCCACTCGGCTATATGAAGTCTGCTGTGGCGCGCAATTTTGCCCAGTTATTTGGTCACCAGGAGATAGTATGGAAGACGAGCTTGCTGACGTCAGGTCTGAGAGAGCAACTGGCTCACGCCCGGTAAGGCGGCGTCACCCGGCCTGGATTAAGGTCCGTATGCCTGGCGGGCCGGGTTATACACAGACCCATGCGATAGTGGCGGCGCTCAAGCTGAATACCGTCTGTCAGGAGGCGCAATGCCCTAATATAGGCGAATGCTGGGGGCATGGTACGGCAACGTTCATGCTTATGGGCGACGTATGTACGCGCAACTGTCGTTTCTGTGCCGTGAGCCACGGCCGTATGGTTGAGCTGGATCCTGACGAACCAGGTCGTGTAGCCGATGCCGCACTCAAGATGGGCCTGTCTCACGTCGTGGTGACTTCAGTCAACCGCGATGATCTACCCGATGGTGGGGCTAGCCATTTTGCCGAAACCGTTCATGCGATTAAGCGGCTCCAACCAGATTGCACTATTGAAGTATTGACTCCGGATTTCCAGGGCAATGAAGATGCGGTCTCCATCGTGGCGCAGTCGCCAATTGACATTTTCAATCACAACACAGAGAGCGTGCCGCGATTGTATAAACGCGTCCGACCTGGCGCAAAGTATGAGCGCTCCCTGCGCGTACTAGAGAAAGTCAAAGAAGTCCAATCCACTTTAAAGACCAAGACGGGTCTCATGCTTGGCCTTGGGGAGACATATGCAGAACTATTGACCGTTTTCGGCGATCTTCGCGCAGTCGATTGTAACATCCTTACGCTTGGTCAATATCTCCAACCGTCTCAAGAGCAGTTGCCTGTTGAACGCTATGTACATCCGGACGAATTCCAGACTTTACGTGAAGAAGCGCTCGGGCTCGGCTTCCAGCATGTCGAATCCGGCCCGCTGGTGCGTAGCTCGTACCATGCCTGGAAACATGTGGAATAAGTTCAAGAATAGTCTGGCTTACTAAACTAGTTGTTATCACATTTGTCGAGAGAAGTGAGTATTCCCCCTCTTGAGGACTCTCGCAAGCCTGTACTCGACAAGAGGTAGGCGGTTTCCTGCGAGGAAGAGCAGTCTACATCTGAGAGTAAGATCGCGCTACTGTCCGTTTGTTATGAGATACGGCTCGTGTGACGTAGCCGCCCCGATGATGAGACTGCTCAAGATTTATTCTTGCGGCGCTTGCTGCCCGTACCTTCATAGCGATATGAACAAGCTCGGACAGAAAAAATTTGAGGTTCCATACTTCCGGTCAAAGTCTCTAGCAAATCTGTGTCAGCATAAAAAAGGACACCCCCATGGCATTACCAAGCAAAGTTAAAATAGTTGATCTGACTGCCAGAGATGGCTTAGAGGGGATCAAGAACTTAGTTCCGGTGGATTTCCGGGTCGAGTTGGTCAACCGTCTATCGGATGCGGGCTTTCCGTCCATTGAAGTCGGCGAGTTCGTCAGTCCCAAGATCATTCCGGCCATGCAGGGGTCGGATCAGGTTGCTCAGCAGATCGAAACAAAACCTGACATGGAATACAGCGCTCTCGTGCCGAATATGCGTGGCTTTAATGACGCGCTCAAGGCGGGAATAAAGATCATTACGATCTTTGGAGCAGCGACCGAGCAGTTCAGTCAAGCCAATATCAATTGTACAATTGAAGAAAGCTTCGAGCGGTTTGAGCCCGTTGTCGCTGCCGCCAAAGAACACAACATCAAAGTAAGAGGAGCGGTTTCGTGTATCGTCGGCTGCCCGTACGAAGGTGATGTCGATGCTAGAGAAGTCGCCACACTCGTCAGACGATTCCAGGACATGGGTTGCTACGAGATTGCGCTGGGCGACAGCATTGGCGTCGGAACCCCGCAGTCGATCAAAGCGTTGATACTAGCCTGTGGGGAAGAAGGAGTACCGGCTTCTGCTTTGACAGCGCACTTTCACAACACGTGTGGTATGGCACTGGTTAACTGCTATGCCGCTCTGGAGATGGGTGTATCTGTCCTCGAAAGCGCATGCGGTGGATTAGGCGGATGCCCTAATGCGCCAGGCGCTACTGGCAATCTGTCCTCAGAGGAACTGATCTATATGCTCAATGGACTTGGTATTGAAACTGGCGTTGACCTGGACAAAGCCGTTGCAATTGGTAAATGGGCCACAGAGGCGATGAATCATCGTTTAGATTCCAAGATCGGTGAGGCCATGATTAATCCCAACATGACCTATTTTGAGAAAGTTGATCACGGGGTGCGCCTCGGCGCGTAGCGCCGGGATGGGTTCTTTGTGTAAAAACCCTATTTGCTCATATGCATCGTCTTAATAAACGAATCGCATAATTCTGTTATTTCTTTCCGAGTAATCTCTTCAGAAATTTTTCCTTTAGTATTTAATTTCGTTTTTTCGTTGAATCCGAAATTTGGACTTCTCACCTATTTTGACCCCCAATGTCCTCGCAAGTGTGTAGTCCAGTGCATTCTTGAGTGTCCCAGGTAAACTAAAGACATATTCAGGCGTACAAATCACTACTCCCGTTGCTTTTTAAATTTTCAGTCGAAAACTTTCAACATTTGGAGGACCCCTTTCATCGTCTATGTCTGGATTGAAGTGCAGCATTGCTCCTATGCCAGTATAAATCTTAACCTCCAAATTATAGTCCGTTAATACTGTGACACGACCTCAATGATTTGCAAATTTGTAGATTGAGGCCAGGCACTACTTGAAATTATGATTATCTTTTGCCTTTTATTTTAATTACTTAAATGCTAGTTCAGTTCTCGCATTACGTGGGTGGCGAAATCGCTCATTTCAGCCTCTCGGCCTGCTATTGATATCTGACTCACTCCCAACTCTTGCATCTTTCGTACTCTTTTCTGAAGCTCCTCTGGCGTGCCTGTCAGTGTAGTCTCCTTGATCATCTTTTCTGTTACCAGCGGAGCGTGCTCCGGCTTAAACGCTGCGCAATAGTCAGTATAGAGCTCCAGATGCCGGGTCTCGATGGGTGCGTGCGGCGTGCGATAGGCATTCTTAAAGGCCATGAGGTCATCGCGGATATCTCCGGGCAACTGAAAAGGGTCTTTCACTGACAGGGCAAAAATATTGCACTCAGAAGAGACAAGCGGTCCGACTATCTGCTGGAGGTCTTCCAAAGTCTCTCCCAGTTTTCTCAGATGGAAAGCCGTGACCACAGTGATATAGATGTCTTCTAATCGCTTTCCCGCGTGTTCGGCCCCACGTCGAATATGGTCCAATGTATATTTGAGGAGACTGTCGCCAACTGTGCCGAATAGGATCACCCCGTCCCCGATTTCCCCAGCCATTTCGAGGGTCTTTGGCCCACTGCCCGCCACGTGAATGGGAATAGGATTCTTCAGATTGATGAACTCGCTATTGGGATTAAGAAACCTGACCTGCCGCTTCCGTTCCCCCTCTTGATACGCAACTGTTTCGCCGGCCAGTAGTCCACGACACACCTCCACATTGGAGCGCAGTTCCGCAAGCCGGGCAGCTGGCATACCAAGCGTCCGCCTAGCGGTGTTCCCCGTACCGATACCCATGATCACCCGGCCTGGGGCCAGAACATTGAGGGTGCCGAAGCTACAAGCCGTTACCGGCGCAATACGTGAACTGGGGTTCGTGACGTTTGTTCCGAGTTTTATCGTTTTGGTATGGGTCGCGCACAGGGCCATGCACTGGTACACATCGCTCCAGACCATCTGGGAATCCCCGAACCAGGCATGTGTATATCCTGTTTCCTCGGCAATCACTACATCCTTATAGGTCTCAACATGGGAAAGAAAAATCACTCCGTAATCCATTGCCGTCTCCTTTTTATAAGCCCGGTATGCTAGCCGGGAGCCTAACTCCAATGTCTTCAACGCTATCGGTCGTTCAAAACGCTTTGAACTGTAGCCGCTTAAACATAGAGCTTCAAGTCTCGTATGAAAGGCGTCTGGTATGATCTATCTCTCTGTCTGCGTACCTGGTCAGACGACACCGTGCGGTGGTGTGCAGACCAACGAAAAAGCGCACAAGGAAAGTGCGGCAGGCGGGGTTAGCGGAGCGTAACCCCGCGACATGGTTACAACACCTTCACCAGCTCATCCGTCTCACTGTAAACAAACGGCACGGGCTTACCATTCAACCGGGCTTGGATGCCAGGCGCTTTTGATATCGTTCCAATGACCTTGGAAGGAATGCACTCGGTCTGAAGGACCTTTTCGAGATCTTGCCATTTATCGGAGGGGATGGTTAATAGCAGCGTCCCTGAGCTAATCAATCCGAGTGGATTGATGCCAAAATGTCCACAAATGGATGTAGTGGAGGGGAGGGTGGGGATTCTGTCGAGCTCGATTTGCATGCCCAGACCGCTTGCTGCGGCGAGTTCGTGCAGTCCCATGGCAACCCCGCCTTCAGTTGGATCGTGCATGGCGGTTGCGCCGTGCTGAGCAGCTAACAGGGCTTCTTTGACTATGGATATGCCGAACGTTGTACGGATTTGTTGAGCCTCGTGTTGAAGCTCCGTTGAAAGGACAGAGCCCAGTTCTTGTTGCTTTTCCGCAAATAGAATGCTCGTGCCTTCCAGCCCGGCGGTTTTGGTTACAATGACCAGGTCGCCGACACGTGTGCCTTCTGTTGTTATCAATTTCTCTTTGGCAACGAGGCCAGTCATGTTGCCGACAACGACCGGTTGGCTAACTGACGCTGTGATTTCTGTATGTCCACCAGTGACGGCTATTCCTAAATCTCGACAAGTGGAGTCGATCTGGGCAAACGTCTGCCGTACAGTATCTTCTGCTGTGTCTGGAGGAAATAGTAGACAGGTCTGAAACCAGGTTGGACGAGCGCCCATGGTGGCGACGTCGTTGGCGTTGATGTGTACGGCATACCAACCCAGGTCTTCTGCGGTGAACGTTACCGGGTCTGTCTTAACAACAAGGTACTGTTCGCCAACATCAATAACCGCGCAGTCTTCACCAAAGCGTGGACCGATTAGAACACGCGAATCTTGTCTCCCTGTCTGTGAAATGCAGGTCTTGAGAAACTCGATTGGGAGTTTGCCCAGGGAAAGCATACCGGTTCACTTCGCATTGGGTCGGATGAGTTTACTCCCGCGTCTTTGCCGCAGCGTCGGATTGTTCTGGCGTTGTTTGGCCACTGTCTCTATCGGACGAGGGTTCCGCACCCGGTACGCTGGCGAGTCCCGCCTTCTCTAAATCGGCGACGACGACTTGGAAAAACTGATCTGGCTTGAGGTGATTCTTGGTTGCCGCCTTAACCTGTTCCAGCGTGACTGCCCGGATGATGTTTGCATAGCGATCGGGATAGTCTAAGCCCAGCTCGTAAAACTCTAGTACCGGCAGCATACCGGCGACATCGCGGTTTGAGACCAGCCGAAGCGGAAAGCTATTAATAAAATAATCTTTCGCCGCTTTGAGTTCCACTTCGGTTGCGCCTTCTTGGATGAACCGCCGAATGACTGCTAAAGTCTCATCGATGGCTTGGAGCGCACTTTCGTTCTTGGTCTGGAGTGAAACGATGAACGGGCCAGCGTGCTTGCGCGCCGAGAAATGGCTCCTGATAGAATACACATAGCCTTTCTCTTCTCGGATACGGTCCATGAGGCGCGACCCAAAGCCCCCGCCACCGAGAATATAATTCATGACCATGACTGCATAGTAGTCATGGTGTGAACGGGCAATGCCGAGCTGGCCAAGGAGGATATTGGCTTGGGTGACTTCTTTATTAAGATGCAACTGTTCGGCTTGCACCGTCTGTGCATCAGGCCAGGAGACGGCTGGCAGGTCTGCCGGTGCCCACTCTGCAAAATGTGTTGCCAGTAGTGTGGTTATCTGCTCTAGGGTGATTTCTCCAGCCACCGCGATGATGGCATTATTGGGACGATAATATGTGGCATGAAACTGCTTGACGTCACTGATGCTGATCTGCGCAAGTGTTTCTGCTTGTCCGGATACCAGCCGACCGTATGGATGCTGAGGGTAGAGGCTCTCCTTGAAGGCTTTATTCGCAACCCAGCCTGGATCTTCTTCGCGACTTTGAATACCGCCTTCAATTTCTTTCCGAATGCGTTCAAATTCATCTTGTGGGAATGTGGGAAAGAGAAGAACTTCTGCCAGTAAGTCAAAAGACTTATCGATATTCTTAGTCAACGTAGTTAGATTTATGGTAATCGTATCGTGTCCGACTCCTAGGGATAATGAGGTGCCTAAGAAGTCGAGTTCCTCCGCCAGCTCTTCGGCTGAGTAGCTTTTCGTTCCGCGCGTGAGCAGGTCGGCGGTGAGGTTTGCAACTCCCTGTTTATCTTGGGGATCAACGGCGGCTCCTGTCTTGAGGATCATGGCCATAATCGCCATCGGGAGGCCCGGCCGTTTGGCAACGAGAAGTGTTGCTCCATTGTCGAGTACGGTCCGCGTTCCCAGCGGTGCAGCCGAAAGGGGCGAAACGAAACCCGCGATAAGGAGAAGACTGGTTATGAGTGATCGTTTCATACATTGTTTTCCTTGTGACTTGAAAAATTCGATCAAAGAAACTTCATTCCGTGTCAGTGCGCACTGCTGCGCTCTGAACCCCTTCTCGGCGATTCTCGAAGAGGAGTGCCATCGGGCTCTAAAATTCCAACTGTCCGATTGTTCTCGATCAAATACTTCTGAGCAGCCTGCTGAACCTGTTCAGCTGTGACTGCCCGAAGGCCTGGAATCACTTTGTGAATCAATCCCCAATCGCCCAAAGAGGCATACTGGCCAAGTTGCATCGCACGATAGAAGAGGGAATCCTGCCCATAGGTAAAACGAGACTCAACCAAGTTCTTGGCACGCTCCAAATCTTTTGCTGTGACTGGCTGTGTCTTGAGTCGTTCAATTTCGTCATACAAGGCTTTTTCAGCCTCCTGCCAGGTTTTCCCGGGAGCGATGCGCAAGGAAAGCGTAAATAGTGGGGGGTCCTTTGATGTCCGGTCATAGCTCGCATTCGCACCAAGGACAAGTTGTTTGTCTTCGACCAGAGATCGTTGCAGACGTGCACTTCGACCTCCGCCAAGAATTACCGCTGCAAGAGACAGGGCAAAACTCTCGTCCTGTTCAAGATTGGGGACATGATACCCTGCAATATAAATTGGTAAAGATGCTGGCCGTCTGAGGAAGACACGCCGTTCACCGCGTTGAGGAGGCTCAACAGAAGTCACAGCCGGAATCGCTGGCCCAGCCGGAACTTTACCAAACGTTTCCTGTATTTTGGGTAAGAGAGTGGCCGACGTGACGTCTCCGGCGATCACGAGGGTTGCATTGCCAGGCGCATAATACGCCCGGCGATAGGCTTTGACATCTTCGAGGGCGATAGACTCGAGATCGTGCATCCAACCAACAATGGGCCAGCCATACGGGTGAGCAGTAAACGCAGCGGCACTTACTTGCTCCCACATGTCAGAGCCGGGCTCATCGGCAGTGCGGAGCCGACGCTCTTCCATGACGATTTTCTGTTCCGCAGCAAAACCTTCGTCATCAAGAATGAGATGCGCCATGCGGTCTGCTTCAAGCTCCAGCAAAAGGTCGAGATGTTGAACCGCAGCGCTTTCAAAATATACGGTCTGGTCTGTGGACGTGAACGCATTATGCCGCCCGCCTCGCTCTTGAACTAAGCGGGAAAATTCGCCTTTACCGTATGTTGGCGTGCCTCTGAACATAAGGTGTTCAAGCAGATGAGAAATACCGGTAATGCCCGGACGTTCATTGCGCGAACCAACCTGATACCACACCTGAAGGGTGACGACCGGCGCACGCTGGTCTACCAAAATGAGGACCGTGAGTCCGTTGTTGAGGATAGTTTGTGTGACGTCCCAGCCGCTTTTTTCGGTCGCCGTAGGCTGTGTGTATCCAAATTGGGGCCAGCCCAGAAAAACCAGCAAACAGATAAGCGTACGAAGCCGTTTCATGTGTGTATTCATTATGACCATGTTTGCCAACGTCTGTCCTGTTTGCAAGGGGAGAGGGCACTCTGAGAAGAGGATAGGTGAGGAATAGCAAACAGGGGGGGTCTTACCTCCGCTGTTTGCGGCTAATAGACCCATTTCCCGTTTGTGAAACGAAAAATTTCCGAGACTTGGCTTGTTCCAGCCTGTTCGAAGGGACCTTCGAGAGCGGCCTCCTTAGTATTTCCCACGCAGCGCATCTTTTTTTTGTGATAAGTGAGGATCCCAACAAAAGGTGTTGTTTTTGATTCTGTAGGTTTCACAACTGTGTAGCGGTGGGAGAGGTAGCCGGTATATTCGGCGACAAACCCTGCTTCAGTTTGTGTCATCCTCATCTTCTTCTTTTTTTGAAAATCTTCGGTTTTGACTAATTTTCGCATCCACTCTCGAGTAAATGTATCAAAATCCTCACGCGCGGTATCCTCTGCTTTGTCCTGAGCAGACCGTGCGGGAACTTGATTTTGGGCAAGGCGACTCTGTGTCTCGCATGTCACGGCTACGGTATACAATGGAGAGTATCTCTCTGCCAAAGCAAGGCCGGGAAAGGCAAGCGTATTCAGCGTAAAAAAGACGCAATAAAAATACGTCTGCGACGAATTATAAGCAAACATGGGCAAATCATAGATTTGCGATGTGGAAATGTAAAAGGGGCGGGGTTGGTTTTCTATGACCAATCTCCCGCCCCTTTGTGTTCCTGTTATCGGATGAGACGAGCAGGCTCATCTCATCCGGGTTTGTGAAGGCTGTCCTATTGGATGATAAGCTCAGCTCTTCGGTTCATGGCACGCCCTTCCGGGTTGTCGGTGCCCTCCTCGTTGGTGTTGGGTGCGACAGGGTCGCCTTCCCCTCGACCAGCGGTTTCGAGTCGGTCCGCACCAACACCTTTGGCTGCTAGGTAGACCTTCACTGCGCCTGCACGTCCCTCCGATAAGGTCTGGTTATAGGCTTCAGACCCGATGGAATCGGTGTGCCCCTCGACTAAGACATTCACATCAGGGTTTTCCAGCAGAATGCGAGCGGCCTCATCCAGAACAGGCTCGAACTCGGGCATGACGTCCGCCTTGTCAAAGTCGAATGTAATACCTCGTAGGATAATTTCCACTGGTTCTTCCGGCGGTGCCGGCGGTGGCGGTGGCGGCGGTGGCGGTGGCGGCGGTGGCGGTGGCGGTGGCGGTGGCGGTGGCGGTGCTGGATCCTTTCCCGAGTAGTAACCCAGTATCGCGCCAATTAGCGCGCCAGCTCCGGCTCCAACACCGACAGCGAGAGGGGTATCATCATTATCGTCGGCAACGCCTGATCCCGCTGCAGCCCCGATGCTACCACCGATCAGAGCGCCGTATACCGCCCGTTTTCCTCTAGGTGTTGAGCAACTAGTAACCAGAAAGAGAAGAACGATTATCCAGGTCAGACGAAGTCCTCTACCTCCTCGTATCATCTCCCAATCTCCTTTCCTTCCTTCCCCTTCCGCCTAGCTAAACGGACAGAGGTATTTTAAGCGACTATGGCCCTACCCTATAACATTGCCCGTGCACACCTAGCAGAATAACCCTGTGTGGACAAGGCCAAGTATCTATGTCAGGGGATACTGTAAATTTCCGTCTTATGTGGCGCGTAGTGCGGCAAGACTCGGCAAATCTCCCGATTCGAGAAACTCGAGCGTAGCTCCTCCTCCGGTCGAAATATGACTAATCTGGTTAGCAAGGTTAGCCTGCGTGAGGGCGGCAACCGTGTCTCCTCCACCAGCTACACTGTAGCACGCTGAGACAGCGGCCACCGCATTGGCGACGGTCCGAGTCCCTTGGTCGAATGGAGGCTGTTCAAAGACACCCATTGGTCCATTCCATAGCACAGTCCGTGCGGATTGGACCACCGTGCGAAACGCGTCGGCTGTCCGGGGGCCGATGTCGACACCCAGGCGATCACTCGGTACGTCTACCCCGGAGGTGACCGAAGATGGGACGTTTGTCTTCAGTTCAGCCACGATTACGTGGTCTCGTGGTAGATGGATGGCGACGTCTTGTTTTGCCGCAAGGGTAAGAATGGCCTTAGCCTCTTCGACTTTCTCTTGCTCGACGAGCGATCGACCGATGTGTTTGCCCTGGGCCTGTAGGAGGGTGTACGCCATAGCTCCGCCGATAATGATATGATCTGCGCGTGAGAGTAAGCTCCGAATGAGTCCGATTTTATCCGAGACTTTTGCGCCGCCCAGGATCGCCACAAAAGGATGTTCGGGTGAGGACAACAGGGACGAGAGTGCGTGGATCTCTTTACGCATGAGAAAACCAACGCCCCTCTCTCTGAAATGTTGGACGACGCCGACCATTGAGGCATGAGAGCGGTGCGATGACCCAAATGCGTCATTGATATACACATCGGCCAATGCTGATAGTTCCTGACTAAATGTGGGATCGTTGGCCTCCTCTTCCGCGTGAAAACGAAGATTTTCGAGGATGAGTACGGCCCCAGCGGTAAGCTGCCGGACGTGCTGCTGAACTCCTAGGCCTACGCAATCTGGGGCAAGTGTAACAGCTGAGCCCAGGAGCTCTTGCAGTCGCTCCGCTACAGGCTTCAGGCTGAGTTCCGGTTTGACATTCCCTTTGGCGCGTCCGAGATGAGACGCCAGAATGACTTTCGCTCCCTGCCGAATGGCATGCTGAATAGTTGGCAGGGCCTCACGGATCCTTGTCTCGTCACTGACCCGCTGTCCTGACGTGAGGGGGACATTAAAATCGACTCGAATAAGGACACGTTTTTGCGCCAGAGGTAATTGATCAATTGTTTGGAGTTGTGCTTGGCGTTGCATTAGTCTTGCAAGTGTATGGGCTGGCTGTCCGGACAGTAAGGGTAGAAAAGGAGAAAAATACCACGGCAGGGAGAGGGCCATCGCGACTGCCGCTATCGGACCTCTCCTTGTCGTGCTTGTATGGGCCTACGAGGGTGGTGCTTCTTGCCGAAATCCGGTCTCGGATGTCCCAACGGGTATGGGGACGGCTTCTAGTGCAATATCAAGCACCTCGCCGATGACGTCGACAAAACGAAATTGCATTTCCTCGCGAACGTTAGGCGGGATATCCCCGAGATCTTTTTCATTGTGCTGGGGTAAAATGATGGTGGTCACACCGGCACGCCGAGCGGCTAACACTTTTTCTTTGACACCGCCTATCGGCATGACCTTGCCCCGCAAAGTAATTTCACCCGTCATGGCAACATCCTGACGGACCTTACGGCCGGTTAATAGAGAAGCAAGCGTGGTGACCATAGTAACGCCGGCGGAAGGTCCGTCTTTGGGAATAGCTCCCGCAGGAACGTGAATATGGAGATCGCATTTTTCGTAGAAATCGGAGGGGATGTTCAAGCGATCGGATTGGGATCGGACGTAGGAGAGGGCGGTTTGGGCCGACTCTTTCATGACCTCACCCAGATGTCCGGTCAGTGTCAAGCTTTTTTTCCCAGCCATACGTGTGGCCTCGATAAATAAGATGTCTCCACCATTTGGCGTCCAGGCGAGTCCGATGGCGACCCCAGGTTGTTGCGTACGCTCGGCAACCTCGGGGAGGAACTTAATAGGTCCAAGCAGGTCTGTCACTTTCTCTTCGGTAATCGTAGTTTTTTTCGTTTGTCCTTCTGTGACTAGCCGGGCGATTTTCCGACACACTGCGCCAATTTCCCGCTCAAGATTCCGTACGCCCGCTTCGTGCGTATACCCGCTGGCAATGCGTAACACGGCTTCATCGGCAAATTCGATCAGGTCGCGGGTTAAGCCATTTTCGACAACTTGCTTGAGGATGATGTGACGTTTCGCAATTTCAAGTTTTTCTTCCTCTGTATACCCGGCGAGTTCAATCACCTCCATCCGGTCTCTGAGGGCCGGCGGGACCGGCTCCAAATAGTTCGCAGTAGTGATAAACATGACTTTAGACAGATCAAAAGGAACGTCGAGATAGTGGTCGGAGAACGAGAAATTCTGTTCAGGGTCCAACACTTCAAGTAGTGCCGAAGCCGGATCGCCCCGGAAATCCATGCCCAGCTTGTCTATCTCATCCAGCATGAAGAGCGGGTTATTGGACCCGGCTTTGCGCAAGGACTGAATAATGCGGCCGGGCAGAGAGCCGATATAGGTGCGGCGGTGCCCGCGAATCTCGGCTTCATCTCTTACACCCCCAAGCGAGAGACGGACAAATTTACGTCCCATGGCCCGCGCTATAGAACGTCCGAGCGACGTCTTGCCTACTCCCGGGGGACCAACAAAACACAGAATGGGACCTTTGGAATCTTGTTTCAATTTGCGTACGGCTAAATACTCAAGAATGCGATCCTTGATCTTTTCCAAATCGTAATGGTCTTCGTCGAGGATCTGACGGGCATGCGGAATATCGAGATTATCGTCCGTAGAGGTCGACCAGGGCAGATGGATGAGCCATTCGAGGTAGGTGCGAACCATAGAATGCTCGGCGGACTCAGGTGGAATGATCTTAAGACGCTCAAATTCATTCTCGGCAGTTTTGAGCGCCTCTTCCGGCATGTCCGCTTCGTCTATCTTCTTACGAAGATCATCCAGATCGCTCGAACGAGAGTCGCTTTCTCCGAGTTCCTTTTGGATCGCCCGCATCTGCTGGCGTAAATAGAACTCCTTCTGGTTTTTATTGAGTTCGGTTTGCACCTGCGACTGAATTTTGTGGCCAAGCTCAACCAACTCGACTTCCCGGCTTAAGATGACAGACAGTTTTTCCAAACGGGTCCGGACACTGAGGGTATTGAGCAGGTCTTGTTTTTCATCGACCGAGACATTGAGGTTCGAGGCGATGAGATCGGTAACCTTGGCCGGGTCTTTGATATTGACCACCACACCTTGGAGTTCGTCCGGCAGATAAGGCACCATAGAGATGAATTTGGCGAACTGGCTGACCATATGAGCCTGAAGAGCGTCTAAGTCGCGGGATTCCTCAGTCTCGCTCTGAAGTTGGACAACCTGGGCGCGGTAGTAAGGTTCAACTTGCAGATACTCCCGAATATCGATGCGGTGCAGCCCTTGGACCAAGATGCGCATGCTCCCGTCAGGGTATTTGAGCATTTTCAAAATGCGACCGGCGCTGCCGCGCGAGTAGAGGGCGGGCGGGGCTGGGGCTTCATCTTCTGGGTTTTTTTGGGCTGCAAGTCCGAGCATGTTGTCACTGCTGCGACAGTCTTCAACGAGCTTGAGAGAGGCCTCGCGTGAAATAAGGAGCGGGACTATGGCGGCAGGAAAAATGACAACGCCACGCAATGGCAGGATCGGAAGCTCTGCAGGCACTACGACGTCACTCAGGTCTTCTTCAAAACCGACTACGCTGTGTTCCGTCGTCTCTTCCCCCTCGTCCACACCAACTTTAATTTCTGCCATACAGATCTCCTTAAATTCTTTTCCAGGACTAGCCTTCTCTTTCAAAAAACATAATACATGGTCTCTGCTTGCACAAGTGGGAAACTCTCGTTACAACGTTCGGCACCCTAGGGGGGGAAGTTAAATGGTGGACGAAGGAAAGTGTTTCACTCTTGAGAAAGCCGACGGCTTAATCCCACAAATGGAATTGGCCGTAGAAAAAATTCACCGTCTTGGGATGCAGGCGCGAGCGGAAATGGGTGCAGTGTCCGAAGAGCAATACCCCTCAGTGCCTTCTCAACACGTCCTCCAGCTGCGGCCTGCACTGCGGCCCTTATTGGAGGATATGGAGCGGGCCATTCAGCAGATCGAACAGCCGGGCGGGTTGTTCAAAGGACTGGAGCTGGGCCTGGTGGACTTCCCTGCTTGTGTTGGTGGGGAGGACGTCTATCTGTGTTGG
>CAZXFE010000092.1:0-2437 GCA_964639795.1 uncultured Enterobacteriaceae bacterium
GGACTCCTCCCCTCTTTCCCAACTACTCCATCTAGATTTCCGAACCTACCTACTTGATGACCTGCTGGTGAAAATGGATCGCTCGACTATGGCAAACTCCCTCGAAGCCCGCTCTCCTTTTCTGGATACTGCGGTGGTCGAGTATGCGGCTACCCTCCCCGATCATATGAAACTGCGCTGGGGAAAAACGAAATACATCTTGAAAAAAGCATTTGCTGATCTCTTACCTAAAGAAGTCGTCCATCGGGGGAAAATGGGATTTGGCGTACCACTAGGGAGTTGGTTTCGGAAGGAATGGCACGACTATACGCAGGACATGCTGTGTTCCCCTCACTCACTCCTCCAAGAGTACGTTAACCAGAACTACGTGAAGCAACTCGTAGACACGCATCTGTCCGGCCGCCAAGACCTGGGCCATCGCCTCTGGATTCTCCTCACCTTCGAGGTCTGGCTTAGAATGCTCAGAGAACAGACGTCATTCCACTTGACCTAGCAGTCGGAAACAATTGTTTTTTAAATATGCTAAAGTCCGCTCTCATATCTTTGAGAGCTAAGGGGGGAGATCGGGGAACCGATAGGCACTCTCGATGAATTACGCCTGTAGAAAAGGCAAAAGGAAAGAAAAGCGGTGCCCTTGGCGCATATAAATCAGCGGATTCGGGTACTGCGAGTTATTGCCAGATTGAATATCGGGGGGCCGGCGATCCATGCCACACTGCTTACCGAGCGACTGGATCCGACCCGCTACGACTCTCAGCTCGTCTCGGGGAAAGAGGATCCACAGGAAGGAAATTATCTTACCCTCTCCGATCGGTCCCTCTCTAAGCTCTCAGTGATTCCCGAACTACGACGTGAAATTCAGGGCTGGTCCGATCTTAAAGCCCTGTTCCGCCTGATTGTCTTGATGCGGGAGTTCCGTCCCCACATCGTCCACACTCATACCGCGAAAGCCGGAACTCTAGGGCGGTTGGCAGCCCGGTTGGTTCGTATTCCGATAGTCGTTCATACTTATCATGGGCACGTGCTTCACAGTTATTTTTCTCCGATAAAGACGAAGCTATTCCTATCTATCGAACGCAGGCTGGCCCGATGGACGGATCGGTTGCTGACTGTCAGTGAGCAGGTGCGAAGCGATCTATTAGCCTCCGGTGTGGGCAGACCGGAGCGTTTTACGGTTATGCCTCTCGGGCTTGATCTGGACCCTCTTCTAACCTGCGAAAACCTTCGTGGCCAGTTACGAACTGAGATCGGAGTACCCGCTGAGGCGCCGCTAGTAGGAATCGTTGCGAGGCTTGTGCCTATTAAGCGACACGAGTGGTTTTTGGAAGCAGCGGCCCAAGTGGTACAAGAATTCCCCACCTGTCAGTTTCTCCTCGTGGGAGACGGAGAACGTCACCAGGAGCTGCGAGCTTTGGTGGGCCAGTTTCACCTTGACGGACACGTGCACTTTTTAGGTTGGAGATACGATCTAGCGCGGATCTATGCAGACTTAGACGTTGCGGCGCTGACTTCTGCCAATGAGGGGTTACCAGTCTCATTGATCGAGGCGATGGCAGCGGGCAGACCAGTTGTGTCTACACGCGTTGGCGGCGTACCAGACTTGGTAGAGGATGGGATAACCGGTTTGCTCGTACCACCCGATGAGCCAACCGCTCTAGCTGAGGCTATATGTACGCTACTTTCTGACCCACAGCGCAGGCAGATGATGGGGCGAGCAGGAAGAACGCGGGTCCACCCATCGTTTAGTGCCACGCGGCTGCTGGATGACATGGATCAGCTGTATACCGAACTTGTCGCGCAAAGGCGGGGAAACAGGTATTAAATCTCAGCTAGCTTGAAGAACGGGGGATTTTTGCAGCTACGTAGCGATACAAGCCTGGCATTAGTAGCCCCATCGCCGGGGCTCGGTCTTGGCGACTTTTCCGTTGATGCACCGCTAATGTTGCCTCAACCACATCCGACATCTAGGTAATACAAACAACCCCACTGTTATGCTGGGCTACCGCGATCCGTCGCTTTGCCTCTGACGGGAAGTTCTTTTCCCTGAACGGGCCAAGGACCAGCCCATTCAGTAAACGCATTGGCTAAACTTGGGCATTAGCGCGGTCGGTTTGTCCCGCTTGTTTTTCTGTCTAGATAAATACGCCCCATTTACCAGACGGATGATGGGATCTGTGGTATACAGTGGCGTCTCCCTTTTGATCGGAGACGGCTGTACGAGGATTCCTGAGCACGACTGAGGACACGGATTCGAAGCCTGGTCTTCAGGCTGGTCGGTGGTTTCAAGACTAGTGGTTGGGCACGTATCAAACACTTCGTGCAAAGCCTTTCGCCGTAACGTCCCGACTACGTACCGTGGAATTGCCCGCAATTTCTAAAGTATGCGACTAAACCGATCTTCCTTACTAGTGTAGAGGCGTGTATATCTTCATTCACC
>CAZXFE010000092.1:2447-13570 GCA_964639795.1 uncultured Enterobacteriaceae bacterium
GGAGTATTTTGCTTCGCAGCATGATCCAAGTGAGTCTTAGCTTTCGAACGCAAGTACATGTGCAGTTCACTTTTCGTCTCCCTACCGTCTCTGTTTCTTTTCATAACCTAATGATTGTAAAAGTGCCCTAGACCACATCGGAATTTGTGCACATTGTCGTTTAACGAAAAAACGTACCGCTGAAACCGGTCGGTCGCGGTTATAATAGTTTCGATCAACTCGCCCTTCTCAACGTTCCGTGAGAGCAAATCGGAACTTCTTATCAACACGGGACTGCTTATATCAGAACTACTTATATGCAAGCATATACAGAGAGGAGGCTTGTGTCGGGATTAGGGCCTTGCCCAACACCTCAAACAAATCATCAAGCACCTCGTAGCGGCGGACACGAGCATCTAGCCACCAAAGTGGTGGACCCCAACCCATATGCTTAACCTCTCTCACTTGAAAACCACTCTCTCGCATCCGCTTACTTAGGGTTTCTGCTGTATAGAATTGCACGTGATCAGAATTCTCGAGTGACGCAGGCTGCAACCGATAAGCAAGCTGCCACCACCACACTCCTTCATTAGGAGTTCCAAGAACTAATAGTCCACCGGGTTTTAATATTCTATATACTGTCTGCAGCGCTTTTACGTCTTGGGATATATGCTCTAATGAATGATTGAAGAAAACTATATCAAAAAAATTGTCGCAGACCGGATAATCCAAAATATCTGCGAGGAATAACACATACCCCGCGGCACTGCCTCTCATATGATTATTAAGTTTCGCCCGCGCAAGACGCACGATATTGTAATCGCTCCCACAAACCTTGTCCGCATACGCTGAGAGATAGCTCAAATGGTTGCCGTCACCGCAACCTATGTCGAGCAAACGCTCGACTCGCTCCAGACCTTGTTCGCGAAGAAACTGTTCAATTGCTGCCTTTACATATATTCTGCGCTTTCGCAGATGATGCCGCCAAGGGCTTTGACTTTCTTCCGGCTGCTCAGAAACATACCAGTTTGGGTTCTCTCTCTGGCAAGATTCAAGTTCCGCAGCATGCAATTCCCAGTTGCGAACAAGAATCGGAATCCCCCCAACACAAGGGTATACCGTACCACAGCCTAAGCAGCCGAAACGATCCTGCTCAGTAAGCGCGAGCATGCCGTCACACGACAAACAGCGGAACATGTTTTCACTTGACAGTTCGGTATCAATATACCTCTCAACACCAGGCATTTACGAACCTCCGTGAAAAAAAGAGATGGCCCCGTTTATTTCCAAACCGATCATTCGCATCACCGCACCAATGTCCGCACGCGTTAATACTTTCATCAACAGGAACACCAGTAAATACACTTGGGATACTATAGCCGAAGCACCTTACAATGCTCTCAGCCGCAATTAATTCGTCGTTGTTTACTTAGGCAATAAATAACCTCAAAACAGATCTTTCACGAATACTCTGCTCTTCAAATTAGAGTATTTTGAGTGGTAGGCGTTTCTGGGACATCTCTGCGCACGCTTAGACCTCTTCAAACAGGTTTCGGCAAAACATAATTGAGCCATGCGGGAACGGCACGACAGCAGCTTAGCACATCCTGTACCGGTAATTTCTTGAGTGCACCCATAGCCGCCGGGCATCGATTCCTTCACACAAGGTTCCAAGCAGCACGACGTCTGGATTTGATTGCAGGACCTCCCCCTGGCACCTGAGCCGATCGGGGGGTAAGACGTCATCGGCATCCATCCGGGCGCGCACTGAAGCACGGACTTCTCGGACAACGTAATTGGCGCTTCTAGAAACACCCAACAATTTTGAACTTTGTATAAGACGAATCTGGCCGTCTCGTTGAGCCCTATCTTTCAAGACTAGACCGGTTCCATCGGTCGAGGCATCCTCTCTGATAATGAACTCAAAGTCAGCCAGGTACGGCTCGGCATTGTAAGCCGTCATTACTACACGAATCGACACTGTGTCTCCCACAACAGAACTTCCCCTAGAGAGCAGGAGTCTCCTCAATCCTCTACAAACTCTAAGCGCAACTGCCTCATCCAGACATCATGTTCTCGACACAGGACGCGAGCCCTCTGTACATTTTCATTGGTAAGAATACTTGCCGAAGAGATCAATACGCCTTGAACCTCCTCCCGATCGAGCACCTCAGCTAAGCTGTTCACCCCCCCGAGAACTGGCAGCCCGCATACTAACCGATCCTGTTTGTCGGTATCGTCATCAAGGAAACCTATCGGACGGTAGCCTATTCGCGGGTTTTTAAGGCACTCGCGTGCGATCAACTCTCCCCCGTCTCCCGCACCATAGATCAACACGGGCATTCCGTTCTGTGGAGATGTGGCTACTAGCAAACTAAACACACGAAAGGAGAGGCGACTACTAGTCATGCCGAAAAATAAGAGAAGGGGATAAAGAACATATACAACCCGCGAGTAATCAATAAAGCGGTAGAAAAAGAGGAGAACGAGGATAGATAATAACGCTCCACCGCCGACCCCTTTTGCTAGACGCACGAGATCTTCCATACCCGTATAACGCCACACTCCGCGATAGATCCCGAAGAAAAAGAAGCCACTATACGTAGCCGTCAGAACGAGCGGAAGAGACTTGAGGTACAAGTTCATGTTCTGGGTATCGATCTGAAAGTCGAAGCGCAAAACAAAAGCAAGATAATACGCAAAGGAAATCAAAAAAAAGTCGAGCAGGACCTCCAGCACACGACCCTTATACGGGAATGCAATAAACGGCGCTGTTAATCTACCTTCTCGTGCTTTTTTCTGTCCTTCCTCTGCTGAAACGATCTCAACCTGCGCCAAGTATACAGTGAAGAGAACAAAAACAAGGATCACAAAGGGGAGCAAGGCCAGACTAATAGTATACGACAGCATCTCCATGAGCAGGGCTGTCGTACCAGAAACAGCGGCCATGGCGTAAAGTAATAGGACAGCTTTCGGCTCGCTTAAGCCCAAAAGAACGAGCCGATGAGAAAAATGATCTTTCCCGCCCTGAGACACGGGTTGGCCACGCATGAGACGGGTGACAGAAACGAGAATGGTATCAAGGATAGGAACGAGCAAGATAAGCGCAGGCACAGCTACTAACGAAAGAATGCTCGAAACCTGACCGTGCGCTTTGATAGCTAAAAGGCTCAGAGTGGCGCCGAGAAAAAGGCTGCCAGCGTCGCCCATAAAAATGGATGCTGGATGAAAGTTAAATAACAGAAATCCGCCCACAGCCCCAGCAAGGGCGAGCGCGATTAACGCATGTTGCAGATCTCCCGCTTGTTGAAAGAAAAATGCAAGAAAAAGGGCCGCAATTAATCCGATGCCCCCGGCTAGCCCATCCATATTGTCGAGGAGGTTCAGGGCATTAGTAAGACCGATAATCCACAACGCGGTCAGTAGCAGGTCCAGAAGTGGCCACCCAAAAAAATTCAACGAGTAGCCATAGAAGATAGCAGTCGCTGCTGCAATAATTTGTCCAACGAGTTTCGTCGCGGGATTGATCCGACGCAGATCATCATACATGCCGAGAATAAACATTTGAGAGGCGACAAGGAAAAGGGGAAACAAAGACAAAGGAGACGGAGAAAAAAAGAGAGCCGGTAACAGAAAGCCAAGGAAAATGGCGACACCGCCCAAGTATGGGATAGGCTGCTTATGCCAACGTTGGGTTGAAGGCAGAGAAACACACCCCGACCACACCGCCAATCCACGAATCACGGGAAGGAGGAGGACGGTCACCAGGAAAGAAGTGGCAAGAGGTAAGAAATGGCGCAGCCCCTCAGATAGACTGTCCATGCTGAAAATAATCAATCACATCCTGCACAATAGTACGAAGGTTTTTAGTTGGCTCATAGTCGATTAGATCCCGAATTTTTCTGAGATCGGGGACCCTACGTGGCATGTCTTCAAAGCCCGCCTCGTATGCCTCGTCATAGGGAATATAGCGTATCTCAGAAGAGCTATTGGTCATCCCCTTCACCAGCTCTGCCAGCTCAGAAATCGTTACGGACTCGTCATTGCCAATATTGAAGACCTCTCCGACCGCACCCGGATGTTGAGATAATTTCATGAGTGCCCATACCGCATCATTAACATGAGTAAAACACCGGGACTGAGTGCCATCTCCATATACGGTAATAGGATGGCGGCGAAGTACTTGGCCCACAAAGGTGGGAACCACCATTCCATATTGCCCGGTCTGACGCGGCCCGACTGTGTTAAATAAACGGACGATGACGACGGGTAGCTGCTGCTCCTTCCAGTAAGCGAGAGCTAAGAATTCATCGATAGCCTTTGAGCAGGCATAACTCCACCGCCCTTTTACTGTCGGTCCTAAGACTAAATCATTCCCCTCAGAGAAAGGAATCTGGTTCGATTTTCCATACACCTCAGAGGTGCTCGTCAAAAGTACCTTTTTCTTTTTCTTACTAGCACATTGCAGAACCGCTTCAGTGCCCCTCACGTTTGTTTCAATAGTCCGGACCGGACTCTCCACAATGAGCTTGACGCCTACGGCAGCAGCCAGATGGAAAACCTGGTCACAATCATCAATCAGTTCGGCCAGCAAAGGAAAGTTCAGGACACTGTCGATAACGTGCTGGAAGCCCACTTTGCCCTTGAGGTGCTCGACATTGCGAATGGAACCTGTAGAGAGATCATCCAGGATAGTGACGCTATGGCCTTGCTGTAGCAAGCTTTCCGCCAAATGCGATCCAATGAAACCCGCTCCACCAGTAATAAAGCAGCGCATCCCTCTACCTCTATCAGCCTCACCTGTCAGCTGGCTCCGAGGTTTACTGCAAACAAGGAACTTTTGCAAGGGAGAAGACCCTTTGATAGAGTTACTACAAGAACTCCTTGCAGAAACAAGATCGCAGCCGTCACCACCCGTATTTATAACAAGAGCAGATCGCTAACAGGGATTAAAACGACCTGTTCCAAAAATATTGTGATAGCCTTCCTGCCTCGGCGCTAGCCAGATTTCGCCTTAGGAAAGAAGTCTACTCTGCCGTAACGGAAAACGTGTTACTGGAGGCGAGATAAACCCACCCTCTTTGCCGGATGCGCAGCTCCTACGCCCCCCCCCGGTAGATTGGCGGGAATCGTGAATGGCTCATTCCCCCTCGCCACCTCCGTGATCCGCCGCCAGGCCAGAAACTCATACTGCCCGGCTCCCACATCGTACAGCCCTAGCCAGTCTTTGACATGCGGCGCACTCACCTCACTCCAGCTCGCCGTCACACTGCTCCCGGCCGCCACTGAGGTCGGACTCGCACCCAGACGTGTCGTTGGAGGTGGGGACTTGTAGACACCGTATCCAAACAATTCACGCGGCCCATCTCGGCAACAATAAAGCCATTACTGCAGTCTGAGTATTGGAGAGCCAGGAGGAACTCGGCCATTAGTTCATAACATAACCAGACGACGTTGACGCGCAGGCTGATCCGGATTGGTTATCGTGCCGGGAGGCAAGATTATGCCCGGCAAGGAAGACCATCGATTTGTTATCAAATGGATTATCCTCGGAGAGTCCGGCGGCATAGTAATTGCCGCGAGATGTCGAAAGCCAGGCAACGCCAATAGCACTGCCGTCGAGATTCCGATTCGTAAACAAATGAGTTAGATCCGTTCCGTAGACTGGATTGCTGGAATTGCCTTCATGACTGGCAAACTCGTTTAGCAAAGAGGAAGGGGACATCGCGCTTGTAAATAGGTCGTTCGAACTCGTATGAACAACGGTTTGTGTGATCTTGAGCTTAAGCCCGGCCTCATTCTCGAGGATGCCCCTGACTTGATTGACGATATTCTGGCGATAGGTGGCGGTGTTCGAACCATGTTCTTGGTAGAGTTCGCAATCTGCAACCAGGCCGATTTCCGCCTCCATGAGTGTTCCACTCTCAGCCATGACCTGCTGAAGCTCGGAAACAAAAGAGGCATACTCTTCAGGAATCTCGTGGAAGGCAGAACGCTGGGACATCTCTGCCCCAACTGCGGGCTGATCCAGCGCGCAGCTACCGGGCTCCCAATCAGAACTGGTATCAGAGAGACGAAAGGCCACCATTGCGTTGACGGCGACATCCGTAAAGAAATATGTACCGGGTTCTTTAAAATAGACTTCATCAGCCGTCCGGATCATGCCGTCCATAACGCCGTCCTGTGTCCGAACCCGTACCCAGGACTCGGGCTCCCCAGCCACCGTCCCAGAGTAAAAGGGAGCAGTCGACTCTTCTCGAGCTTCTATTCCGTCGTCGACTGAGACATGCTCTGCTTCCTCTGCAAACAAGTCGGTTGGTTGCAGTTCAAGATCAAATTGGCGGCCGAATATCGTAAAAGAGATCTGAAACTCTTTATTTTCTGCCTTTTGTTCGTCGTCTACGTTTCCTAAAGAGTCCGTCAGTGCGGATGTTTGGTACGACTGCGGGGGAATTGATACAAAGGTCAGAATATGAGGAGGTATTCCCTGTTCTTGCTGGGCGGGGCATGCGGAAGATTGAAGTGATACCAGCAAGCGAAATAGGCCTCCAAAGAGCACGTATGGCATTGCCTCCCCGAACCCCTACGCGAGCCACAGCTTCGGGAAAGCTCTGTATTCGGACGGCAGCTTTGTAGCCGTATCCCAACCCTTCAGGAGGTAGGCCGTGGCTTTGTGTCCTACCCCTCGGTCAGTTTGCCTTTTTCGGAGGCTCTTCCTGTCGGGGAAGTCTGAATTAACTTTAGCGAGCGCAATTATGCCCACTCTCATTAGAGGCGAGAAGCAGCCCTCCTGGTCGAGCTTTCTAGAGATGGCCCGCGTCGATCAGGGTTAAACGGACAAGCAGGCTGGGCAAGATGCTGAGGCGCACGACATTCAACTGGAAGTGAACCCTGCCGGAAGCCAAGAAAGGGGCTGTGTTTATCCCGCTCCGGTGGGTCGTGGAGCGGAGTCTGGCCTGGGGCGCACGCGAAGGAAAAAAAGAATAGGGCTAAAGTGGCACTCGCTTCCTGTGATGGAATTTCTCGGCCAGTATCCGTTCTCCCTCACCAATCGGATCAAGTCCAACAGATTTCAAATCAGCATCGATCATGATGTGAACAAGCTCCGCAAAGTTAATCCTGGACTCCCAGCCGAGCTGGCGCTTGGCTTTCGACGCGTCCGCTCTCAACAGATCAACCTCTGCAGGCCGGAGGTAACGTGGGTCAGTCCGGACATAGTCTTGCCAATTTAGACCAACATAGCGAAAGGCTTCGTAGACAAAATCACGAACGGAGTGGGCTTCTCCCGTTCCGATCACAAAGTCTTCCGGTTTCTCCTGCTGCAGCATAAGCCACATGGCTTGTACATAATCTCCAGCAAACCCCCAGTCACGTTTCGCATCCAGATTCCCGAGCTGTAATTCCCGAGATACCCCACTCTTAATGCGAGCGACTCCCTCACTAATCTTCCTTGTCACAAATTCCCTTCCTCGACGTGGGGACTCGTGGTTAAACAAAATTCCAGAACAAGCAAAGAGATCATAACTTTCTCGATAATTCACAGTGATCCAGTGGCCATAGACCTTCGCTACGCCGTAGGGACTTCGGGGGTAAAGCGGCGCGTCTTCATTCTGCGGACTCCGTTTGACTTTGCCGAATATTTCACTGCTAGACGCCTGGTAGAAGCGAATTTGAGGATTAAAGCGCCGGATCGCTTCGAGGATCCGAGTTACACCTAGGCCGGTAAACTCTCCCGTGAGAACCGGTTGGTTCCAGGATGTTGGCACGAAAGATTGTGCTGCTAAATTGTACACTTCCTCGGGCTGGCTCTCCTCAAGGGCTTCAAGGAGAGATGTCTGATCGAGGAGATCTCCCTGCAGTAACCGAAGATCGTTACGGAGGTGTTCAATACGCGCGAATCGTTCTGTACTGGCACGTCGAATAATCCCGTATACCTCGTAGCCTTTGTCTAATAAAAACTCTGCCAGATACGATCCGTCTTGTCCGGTAATACCGGTGATCAACGCGCGTGGCATGCTTGCGTGGCCTCCCCCTCGGACGCTTGTCGCTATCACACATTATGGGCAAGGTTCCGTCCCCCTGCCGTCGTCTCATCCAGAATCTCTAAAAAATGAGCCGCAGCAGATTTCCAGGAGAATTTTTTGGCCTGCGCATAGCCCTTCTGCTTCAGTAGAGCCCGTTGCTCTGTACTTGTTGCTATTGCACCCAGCGCACCAGCAAGGGCACGAATATCACCACTCTTGATCAGCAAACCAGCTGCTCCCACCACTTCTCGCATAATGGGAATATCCCAGGCAACGACTGGCACACCGCGGATCATAGCTTCAAGGACCGGGAGTCCAAACCCCTCATAGGTCGAGGGAGAGATCAACGCCAGTGTTCGCAAATATAAATCCTCGAGATCCTCATCTGAAACATGGCCGAGGATATGTACACGGCCGGCCACATTCCATTTTTGTGCAACCGCTTTCAGCGCACTTTGGCGTTCCCCATCGTTCTCTCCCACGACGACAAAGTGGTACTGCGGAGGCAACTGGGCGAGCGCTTGCACCACACATGAAACCTGTCGCCGGGGTAACAAACTGCCAGCAAAGAGGAAAAATGGATGCTGATCGGGAAATATACCAAGACGTGTACGCGGTCGAGATCTGGACCACATATCCTGTTCACAACCTGGAGTCACAACTTTGACTTTGCTGGAGGGCAAGGCAAATCGCTCGAGAATCTCCTGCCGCGAAAATTCCGATATGGTGAGCACACAATCAGCCTTACGGCATGTCGGTCGAGCCAGGAGTTTCGGCTTAAACCGTACCCAGGATGGAAAATCGTGTGGGAAAGCTGCAAAGGAGACATCGTACAAAAAAACAATATGCGGAACTGGCGGAAAAAGCGGGCCGCAGTAGTATGGAGACAATAGAACATCCACCTGATCCCGCCAGATGGCCCATGGGAGTACAAGCTGCTGCCATATAAGAGGGCTTGCAAGGAGGCCCTTTCCGCCTATCTCCCTATGCCGAAAAGGAGCCACGACAAAAGCTTCTTCGTTCAAGGGCCGTTGGTTTAGGTATAAGCGGTACTCGTGGTGTGGAGCGACCTGTGCAACGGCACGCAGCAACGCGGTAAAATAGCGCGCCACCCCCATCGGCGTCGGCTCTGCCAACACACGCGCATCAATTCCGATCCGTAGGGAACGAGTTGCCATATAATCCGAAATATACTTCCTGGAGACCCTATACTCTCTTCATGCAGTTTCAAGATTTCTATATCGCTCGATGACGTCACTCACAGGTCCGCGCACCTGAATTTGTCCGTGCGAAAGCAATATCGCCTCACCACACAGGCGAGAAATCAAATCCATCTGATGGCTGACAAATAACACTGTCCTGCCGTCACGACTCACCTCACCAATTTTCCCCAAACATTTTTGTTGAAAAGCTAAATCTCCCACTGCCAAGACCTCATCGACAATAAGAATTTCCGGATTGAGATGCGCGGCGACCGCAAAGGCTAATCGCAAGAACATGCCACTTGCATACCGCTTCACCGGCGTGTCGAGGAATTTTTCTACTTCCGCGAACGCGACAATCTCGTCAAATCGAGCTTCGATCTCATGGCGCAGCATGCCCAGGATCGCCCCATTAAGGTAGATATTCTCTCGGCCGGTAAGATCAGGGTGAAACCCTGTTCCAACCTCGAGCAGGCTTCCAACACGGCCGTATAACTCAACCGAACCACTGGTTGGCTCGGTAATCCGGGCTAAAATTTTGAGCAAGGTCGACTTCCCCGATCCATTCGGCCCGATAATGCCCACAATTTCTCCAGGCATGATGTCAAAGCTCACGTCCTTGAGTGCCCAAATAGTCTCGGCTTGGCGCCCGCTCCCGTGTCCCACCCGCACTAACGAACGTATCCCCTCGACAAGGGACTCCCGCAGCGTGACATACTGGATGGCGCGCGCTTCTGCACCCGAAATTCCAAGGCGATATTGCTTACCCAGATTTTGGACTCGAATGATTGGTCGCATGAGACGCTGCTGAGTCAGACAATATCGGCGAATTGTCTCTCCATACGGCGAAACACAAACGCACATGAAAAAAATACGATTAGGGTAATGCCAGTTGATATCGCGAGCATGCCCCAGTCTAACGCCCGACCAAAGAGTGCCGCCCGGTAACCTTCAACGATCCCCGTTAATGGATTCAGAGCTAGCGCCCAGCGCCATTGATCAGGAACCAGACTTGAGGGATAGATAATGGGCGTGGCAAACATCCACATCTGGATCAGAAAGGGCAAGGCGTAGCGCACGTCGCGATATTTCACATTCAAGGCAGCTAGCCACATTCCGACGCCGAAGGCCACGCCGGACATCAGCACAATAAAAACAGGTAGCAGAACGACACCCCACACGGGTAACGTACCATAGAACACCATCATGCCGATCAGCAACAGGAACGCAATTGCGAAATCAATCAGTCCAGCCCCAACAGCAGCAGCAGGAATAATCATTCGCGGAAAATAGACCTTCGTAATCAGGTTCGGATTCATAATGAGACTATTCCCGCTGCTTGTGACGCTATTGGCAAAAAACGTCCACGGCACGAGTCCGGCATAGACAAATAACGGATACGGGAGTCCGTCTGACGGGATGCCCGCGACACGGCCAAAGAAGATCGAAAAAATCAGCATGGCAAATAAAGGCTGCAAAAGCGCCCAGGCCACGCCAAAAACGGTCTGCTTGTAGCGGACCTTGACTTCACGCCAAATTAGGAAGTAGAGCACTTCACGGTATGTCCATAAATCGCGCAGGTTCAAAGCAGCCCAGCGCGGACTCGGGCGGATGACGACAACCGGGTCGGTGGGCAACTCGCTACGGAGCCGAGCACCGGTTCTGGTCGCAGCAGAGGAAGACGCTGTTACTGCCACCGTGCGCCTCGGTAAACCAAAAACTTGGAGGTGGGACTTGGTATCTTACTGCTCACTAGCTTCATGCCATTTCACGTTGCTCGTCCCTCCGCAAGACCGCTCCGCTCAGCAGCGAGGCCAAAATAAATGTTGCAAGCATCGCAAACATTGACACGTCTCCATCTGGGAGAGATAATTCCAGACGATCCCCACACGTCCTGAGGAGAGAGAATAATGCGATT
>CAZXFE010000093.1:0-13517 GCA_964639795.1 uncultured Enterobacteriaceae bacterium
GCCAGTGGTGGTTCGCTAGCTGACCCAGCTGCGGACGCTTGATGTGAAGCGGAACAAGTTGAAGAGCCTGCCCGAATGGCTTAGCAAGCTCACCCAACTGCGGCGACTGTATCTGATTGGTAAGGAGGCGCTTGGCCTTCCGCCGGAGATTTTAGGACCCGGGTGGAGCGAGGACGGGGGAGCAAATAAGAAGGAGTCCACTAAGCCCGCAAACATTCTCCAATACTATTTCAAACGTAGCGAGGAAGGAACACGCTGTCTGAATGAGGCCAAGATCATCCTCGTTGGCCAGGATGATCTTGCCAAGACGTTGCTCGTCAGACTGCTTAACTCAGATAAACACAACCCAAAAGAACAAAGAACTGAGGGGGTCAATATTGTCCAGTGGCGTAATCCTGGAAAGCATAAGCCGACAGAGGAGGAAATTCGGCTCCACGTCTGGGACTTCGGCGGCCAGGAGATTATGCATGCCACGCACCAATTCTTCTTTACCAAGCGCAGCCTGTACCTGCTTGTGTTCGATGCCAGTAAAGACGAGAACGAGAGCAACCTTCACAACTGGCTCAAGATGATCCAAAGCTACGCTGAGGATGCGCCCGTTCTCGTGGTAATCAACAAAGGCGAGCTGTCCGATCATGGTGGCTGAATGAAACCCGACTCAAGAAAGACTACGCTCCCAATGTGCGCGACTTTTTCAACGGGTCGTGTGCCGGGGATGGGCATACCGGAATTACGGGCGGTTATCCAGCAACAGATCCACACGTTGCCGCACGGTTACGACGAATTCCCCGCGAGCTATTTTGCGGTGAAAGAAGCCCTGGAAGCTAAGGTTCGGCGCGCTGACTTCATTGACCTCACAGACTACGGGCAGCTGTGTCAGGATCAGGGGATGGTCGAGCGGCGGGCCCAGGACATCCTACTACGATTTCTGCACGAGTTGGGCAATGTTCTCAATTTCCACGATCCTGCCAGTCCGCACAAGCTGCAGGAGACCAAAGTCTTCAATCCTGAACGGGTTACTGCGGGAGTGTATGCGTTGCTCAACAGTCCGCCTCCCATGTCAGCAGGGGGCAGCTATAACGAGAGAAGGTGGGTGACCTTCTGCCCGATCCCGATCGATATCCACCTGCACGGCACCGGTTTATCATCGAGATGATGCAAAAATTCGAGCTGTGTGCGAATGTGCCGAGTTCGTACGGACAGCGGTTGCTCCTCCCCGAGTTATTGTCAAAGAATGAACTCGACCTGAAGTGGAAACCCGACCGAGCGCTCAACTTTGAGTATCATTACACCGTTCTCCCGGGCGGAATCATTCCCCGCTTAATCCTGTGGATACAAAAAAATAAATAGTAATGCAGCCTGCTGGCGGAGCGGTACGGCGGTAGAAATCGGCGGCTGTCGAGCACTGGTGCGGGGCGATACACAAGTGGGACAAGTCTAGGTGTCGATCCAGGGGGGGGACTCACTGGGTCGGCGCAATGCTCTGTTGGTGATTAGGGATGCCTCTGAGGCTATCCACGCTACGATTCCGAAGATCGAAGTGCTGGAGAAAATCCCTCTAGCGGACCAGCCGAATGTGGTCGTTGACTACGATTATCTGTTGACATTGGAAGAACATGAGGAGGATCATTTTATCCCGCCAGGTCTACAGACCTATCATCTTGTCGAGCCTGACAAGCGCAAGACAGGACGGGAACAACTCCGCGAGGTGTTTGCTCTGAAAAAGTCCGCCGATGCGGCACAGGGGAATCCGTTCATGTTTCCAGTCATGCTTATGGCAATCGCTGTCATCGTCATTATGCTCAGTCCAATCGTTTTTGAGTAAATATCCCTCGTTACTCCGGTACTATAGAAGCTGTTGGAAGACTGTCACGCGCAGGAGCTTTCTTAGATCGACCGGTCTTTTCTGTGTACAGCGTCGCCGCTAAGGTGAAAGCCTCTTATGAAGGTGACACTCATCGGACACGGGTCATTAATGAGTGGCCGTGGTCTAGCGTTCTCAGGAACGTTTCAGATTTATGATGCCTGTATTGTTGCTTTGAACAACTGTGAGCGCGGCTTTGCAAAATTGTCCAAATATGGTGACCGGTATGCCACCGACCTCGAAATTGCAAAACTTCCGCTGGAAGGTGAGGTCGTCTCTTGTGAAACCGAGCCGGACGGAAGAGTGGAAGCGCTGGGATTAACGGTCACATTGGAGGATTTTGGTCGGCTTGTGAAACGAGAAGGTTATCAGCCGGCTAGTATGTATAGACTTGTTGAGCGGGCGCGGGAGAATAGCCTTGGGGTTGCAGAATGGCTTTGGAACCTAGACGCTGCGAGTGGGCATGATTTGGTTGCCTATCGTCGGCAGCTCTTCGATATAACAGGGTACACCTCACCCCATTATATCCCTCATCCTGTGCGGCTGAATGGGACAGACTATGCTTTAATCTTTCTCGCTCCGGGTTTTGAGGGAACTGGCTCACCTGACGTAGTCTCCATTCGTGAGCAAACGGGTATCGAAAGCATTCTCACGACGGCAGAAACCTGGCGTAGAAAGCCGAACGATGATCAGATTGCTTACTTTCTGACCTGTCTCCTTGGTGGTGCGCACGGGATTTGTGTTCAGGATTTCCTTTCAACTATCGCAGCTGAGACTGATTTGGCCGGGCAACTCTATCAGCGTCTCCAGCCTCTCATGCCCGTCCTGTCCGAAGAAGTAGGGTGTTTTCTGGAGACCACGGGCTTGACTCATAAGCAGTATCAACGTTCCTTTGGACGTCCGGAAGCCACATTGCGTCGGAGCGGACTCAAGGGTTTTCTTGATGGATTCGATGATCGATAGGCAAATAGGATAGATGTATGAGCATTTTTACTGTGTCGATTGGCAAGGAGCAGTTGTGGTTCACTGCCGCACACTTCATTGCCTTTAAAGGATTCCGGGAACCCTTGCACGGCCATACGTATCAGGTCCAAGTGTCGGTGAGTGGACCGGTCGGTCCTGATGGCTATGTGGTTGATTTCCTGGTGCTGAAGAAAATTGCGGAAGAGGAGTGCCGGACACTCCACTTCAGAACTTTGCTGCCTGAGCTGAGCGAGTGTCTGACTATTGAATCGGATAAAGAGTCCGTTCAGGTGGAGTGTGAGGACGGCGCACGGTTTGTCTTGCCACGTCAGGACGTGGTTTTACTGCCTATTGGGCACTCATCATCCGAAGAAATTGCCCAATACTTGATTGCGAGGCTACGATCCCGTCTGACGGATGCACGGGGAAACAGCATCCAGACCATAGAGGTGTTGATCTAAGATATCCCAGGCCAAGTGGCCGCATGCCGCGAGCCATTTGTGGTTGAGGCAGAATGAAGAGGATAAATGAAGCGCGTATTTCTGGGGCTCTCATTTTTGATCGCGAGTGTCTATGCGGCAGGTTGTAACGCGTCCTTACCCGAGCCGGAATCCGAGGGCGCACTGCTGTATACACAGCGCTGCTCGGGTTGCCATCGGGTGTATCACCCGGGCCTGCTCACGACTGAGATGTGGCGGTTTATGATGGTGCGCATGCAGAAGGAGTTTCAACGCCTAGACCGCCCACCCTTATCGGAGTCTGAGAAGACGACCATCCTTGAATATCTCAGTACTCATAGTCAGAAATTGTCCTGATACAGGCTGCGCTGCCTAACCCCCACCCCGAGCTGCTTCGATATCGTCAACCTCTTTAAGAATGGCGGCAGTGAGCACCTCGTAGCCATCGGGCGTGACTAACACATCGTCCTCGATGCGGACGCCGATCCCCTGATATGCCTCTGGCACCTCGGCATCTTCGGCAATATACAGGCCGGGCTCAACCGTAAGGACCATGCTTGGTTCGAGTTCTCGGGACTCTCCTCCTATCTTGTATTTCCCAACGTCATGCACATCCATCCCGAGCCAATGACTCGTACGATGCATATAGAACTGACGATAGTCGCCCTTTTCAAGAATACTTTCCCTGCTGCCGGACAGGATGCCGAGATCACGCAGACCGTCTACGAGTATTTCGGTGGCACGTTCGTGCACATCGTCAAAGCGTACGCCAGGTCGGATCATTTCGATGGCCTGCTTTTGGGAGGTCAGCACCAACTCATAGATCTCTCGCTGTGGCCCGGAAAACTGTTGCGTGACCGGAAAGGTGCGGGTGACATCGGAGCAATAGCAGCGGTACTCTGAACCGGCATCAATCAACAGGAGATCGCTGGCCTGCATTTGCTGATCGTTCGTGATGTAGTGCAAGATCGTGGCATTTGCACCGGAGGCGACAATGGAGGGATACGCTGGTCCTTCTGCTCCGTTGCGACGAAAGTGAAATTCTAACAGCGCTTCAATCTCGTATTCATACATGTCGGGCCGAGTCTCTTGGAGCGCGGCCTGATGGGCAGCGGCCGAGGCTCTCACCGCTTGTCGCATGAGGGCGACTTCCTCAGGATTTTTGAATAAGCGTAGTTCATGCAGGATGTCGCTCGGATCAATGAGGGCGACGGGCCCCTGGCCGCTGCGTGGGCGTTGCTGGCGGGCTTGGTTCACAAAGTCCAATATTTTCGTGTTCAGACGCTCATCGCGGCCTAGGCCATAATAGACTTTTTCCACCTGGAGCAGGTGCTCGGGCAAGACTTCGTCAAGCTGATCAATGCTATAGGCAGCATCCACGCCGAAAGATTCTGCCGCGCCTTCGATGCCGAACCGTTTGCCTGTCCACGTCTCCTTTTCTTTATCGCGCGGACGAACAAACAGAATAAACTGTTCTTTTTCATGCTGCGGGGAGAGCAGGCATAAAGATTCCGGTTCGGGAAAGCCGGTTAGATAATAGAGATCATTATTTTGCCGATAGCGGTATTCTACGTCTTGGGAGCGGATTGTGGATGGAGCAGCGGGAAAGATGGCTACACTCTTTCCCCCCTGTGCGCCCATTTGTTCAATAAATGCCTGCCGCCGTGCTTGGTAGGTTGAAAGATTTCCGTTCATTTCCATGATAAAGATATCAACTCCATGATTAAGGGATCATGCGTTTCGTGCCGACTTGACTTCAACGCAAAAATTGAAGACGCTTCTCACTATATGGCACACGATCATTCATATCCAGAGTCGTTGAACATGCTGTTGACCCGTTTACCCGAGCTGGAAATCGTTCTTGGTCCACAAGCCAAGCCGGGCCTGCACGCGGTGCAGCAACTCCTCCGAGAGGCCGTGGCTGCGCGTGCCGACGGTGACGTGCCCAGGGCCGGGGTAAAGATCGGGGCGGCAATGGATACTCTGTCTCAGCTCGCTGACGCGCTCGACCCCCAAGAGGCCGCGTTAATGCGGATGCTGTCTGCCCAGTTCAAACAAGCGCTGTCTATAGGGGATCAGAGCGAAGCCCGACGCGTCTCGGACGTTATTCGTAAAAATTCTGGAGCAACAATTAAGAAGAAACCATGACGGGCAAGATGAGCAAGATGACCAAGATGGGCTAGACGGCACGGAGAGGGCAAGAGTTCTTGAGTCCTTGACTTACTCAGACCGGTTGGCTAGTGCAAAAGGCATGGCTGACGCATTACAACCTTGCTGCGAAAAAGAGCTCAATGTCCAGCTCAAACAGATTACTGCGACCTACCGATCCTTTCCCGTGATCAAAGAGGTTCCGTGTCCGACATGTCGTCAAATCATCCCGATTCGGGTGTATTCGAAGCCGAGTGAGGCCGAGGCCTAAGAGGGACGAATGGCATGGCTGAACGTGTGGATCTGGAAATCATCAGAGTCGGCATTGAAAACGAAGATAAGCCGTGCCGGATTAGTATCAAAGCCGAGGTCCGCTCCTTGAGTCCGTTGCGCAGCATTGCCGATAGATTTCGGCTGTCAAAAGAACGTATTCCTGCCCAACTACTGATTGGACCCGCCGAAGAAAAATGCGAGGCTCGCGACGAGGTAGGAGCCGAACAAATCGAACAGGTGATTGCTGAGGGGCTGGCGAGTATGCAGCATTCCGGCCAGATTGCGCGGGAGATCCTGCGCCGCTTTCGGGGCCGTTGCGTAACTGGCGAGTGACTGCGGATGGGTAGAGAGTTCTGTCCCATTCCGGATGGCAGCTCCGATTTCTTACTGTCCGGCAGAAAAAGCGTGTTGCCACGGATACGCGGCAACACGCTTAGGATACCAAGGCTGGTTTTGATCGCACCTTATTGAAGAAGGCATCAAGTGTCGGACGCGTGGCATTTTTTGCGCCCGCTAAATTCCCAGGGAAACGGACCCGCCCACTGTTGACAAGATGGGTGACTGTTGCGATCACTTCGTCGTCATTCTTTGCCGCTTCGCTGATTTGCTCCATCAGTTCGAGGAAAGTTAATTCCTTTTTACGTTTCGGCATAATTGCCTACCGTCACGGGCTATAAGTCTCTCTACCTGACCTATCGGTTCAGCGCAGGGCTTCTTTGGTTCTTGGCGTGAGAGAGGGCGAATATGTACATGAGTGTCGCCCTTATTTGTCTAGCTCAGCAACCAACTCCCAAGCTTTTTGGCCCTCTTGTGGGTCGCGTTGCTGGATGGCTGTCGCCTGTTCCTTGGCTTTCTTTGTACTCCCACCCAGGAAACCGGGTGCTCTGAGATAATACTCCATCAGATCCCACCGAGCCGCAATGTGATTGGGGTCACAAGAAACCGCTCGTTCGAAAAGCTTCTGCACCTTCTTGGCTAAAAAGGGTTGACGAAAAACATTAGCCTGCTGGGTGTAGTATCCATAGGCGCGCCCGAGCCACACATAATACTCGGCCTGACACTGCTCAGTGTCGAGGCTTTTCTCGAACCAGCCTATCGCCCGTTCATGGTCTTGCTCGTCAAAAGCAATGCGGCCAAGATAGAAGGCGACTGTGGGGTTCGCAGTTTCTTGCTCCAGCAGGAGCTCAAAAACTCTCCGGGCCTGGGTAGGCTTGCCGTCCTGAAAGAGTTGGATACCTTTTTCAAGGGTGTCTTGCGCGTCAGTATGAGAAGCACTGAGCAAGATGAGCAAAAGCGCGCCGCCGAGTTTCAAGAAAAGAGACATCAAAAGACTCTCAAAGTCATATGAAAACAGGCAGCCCGCGGCGGCCGCCCGCCATTTCTTAGTAAGAAGGATGACTAAAAGGTAATCAGCGGCTTAATGACATTATCCGCTTTCGTCGTCATCATTTCGAACGCCTGCTCAACTTCTGAAAATGGAAATCTATGCGTTGTGAGCGGTGTGGGGTCAATGCGGCCGTTCTGGATTAGACGCAATAGACGTATGACTTGCTCGCGGCCGCCACGGCAAAGAGCAGTATGGATTTTCTTATCGCCCATGCCGAGGCCAAATTCCGGCAGGGGAATATTCAACGTATCGCCCGCTTCCCCGTGGTAGCCGATATTGGAAATAACACCACCGGGTTTTGTGGCTTTCACGCAATTTTCAAACGTAATGGGAGATCCGAGCGCTTCAATGGCTGAGTCTACGCCGAGCCCATTGGTGAGTTGCATAATCTGTTCGATCGGATCACCTTCGGTTGGATCCACAACGACATCGGCGCCCATACTTTTTGCCAGCTCTTTGCGGTCCGGCTTTGAATCAACCGCGATGACCAGCCCTGCTCCTAGTGTCCGCGCGCTAGCTGTGGCGCATAAACCGACGGGGCCTTGCGCAAATATGGCCACCGTTCCTCCGGCGGGAATCTCTGCGTTCTCTGCTCCAACAAGGCCGGTGGACATCATGTCTGTGGTGTACAGCGCTTGCTCGTCCGTCAAATCAGCCGGAATCGCGACAACGTTGTAGTCCGCATCATTGACAAAGAAATATTCTGCCATATTCCCGTCGCGCTGGGTGGTGAACTTATAGCCGCCTAGCATGCCGCCACACTGCGAAGCATGCCCGCGCTGACATGGATCACACTTGCCGCAAGGTGTGATGGCGTTGACAACAACGCGGTCGCCTTCTTTACATGTTGCGACATTGGCGCCGGCTTTATAGACAATGCCGACGCTTTCGTGCCCTAAGACTCGCCCTTCGGGAATCTCAATGACCCCACGGACGGTGTGAACGTCCGAGGTGCAAATCAGCGACGCCGTCGTTTTAATAACCGCATCATTCGCGCCAGGATCGGGGATGGGTATATCAATAATACCGACCTTACCTATCGCTAAGAATGCCAGTGCTTTCATACTGTCCTCCTGTTGCTCCTGCCTTCTAGGCGTACGGCGATCTAGCTCGCAAAGAGTTGACCTTCGTCTTTAAACGCTTTGAATTCAAGTCCATTCTGACTCGGGTCTAACAAGAACAAGGTTGCCTGCTCACCTACCTGCCCACGGAAACGAATATACGGCTCGATCAAAAACGACACCCCCACCTGGGTCAAGTGGTTAGCCAGAGTATGCCACGCATCCCAATCGAGGATGACACCAAAATGGCGCACTGGAACACGCTTACCGTCAACGGTATTAGTGGCCGCCTGCTTTGCTTCTGTTGGTGATAAATGGGTCGTGACTTGGTGTCCGAAGAAGTTGAAATCTATCCAGGTCGAACTCTCCCGTCCGACTGTACAGCCCAGCAGTTCCGTGTAGAAGGTGCGGGAAGCTTCAAGGTCGGCGACTGGGAGCGCGAGGTGAAAACGTGGAGCTGTCATTGGTGATTCTGGCTCTGATCAGGACTCTTTACAGCATCCGACGCAGATCCGACACAGTGTAGCTGCCTGGCAACTCGCGCCGTTCAGCCATCCGGTCAACAACCTGTGTTAAAAGTGCATTCAGTGGAGTGTCGAGACCAAGCTGTTGGCCCATCTCATTGACCCTACCGTTCAGATAGCGGGCTTCTGTACGGCCACGACGACAGAACACGTCTTGCCACATAGATGGGAAAACGTGGGTGGAGCGGTCCGGCAACTGCTTGGGAGTAAAGTGGGTCCGCTGCAGTGCCGTTACCAGAGCCGGCAAAGGCTGGTCTCCAGGTAATGTTTTGAGCTTGATCTCCGCTTTGGCCAATACGTTCTGGGCTTCCGTTAACATTTCCCCAAAGAAGAGTCGTGCATCCTGGTCGTTAAACGCTTCTGCACCGGAAACATCAAGAATCGCCGCAGGGGCATTCATCAGGTTGATGCAAAACTTGGCCCACTTGCACGCGACGATCTCATCTGTAAGTGCCCCGCCCATACTAGCCGCTTGCAAGGCGGCAACAGCCTGTTCCGCGGTCTTGTCTATTCCTTCGGGATAGCGGCCGATCACCAGTGAATTCCCGCCCAAATGGCTGACCTCGCCCGGAAACACAAAACGCGAACCAAGGTGCAAAGCCGCACCGTAGACATTGCTAAAATGCTCGGCAACCAACTCTTCATTTGTCATTGTATTTTGCAGGCAAAAGATAGGCGTTTCGGGCGGAACCTTGGTGCGCAGTTGTTCGATAGCAACTGGCGTGTCGTATGTTTTTACGCATAGGAAAACAACGTCATTCGGATGAAACTTCCAGGTATCCAAAGAAGAGCAGGTCGGTGGCGAGGTGACAAACTCGCCATATTTTCCGGACATTTTTAGACCGTCAGTGTGGATTTTTTCAACATGGGGTGGGTCGCCGATCAGTAGGATATCCGTTCCCGCTCTGGCGAAATGTGCCCCTACTGTGCTGCCGACTGCACCTGCGCCAAAGATGACAAAACGCATTTAGTTTAACTCCTGTGTCGGAGGTTAGGGTATGCTGCCAATCTGTAGGCGTCAAGGAAAACTGCCCAATATAAATTACGATTTTTTCCTCGGCCACAGAACGAGCGGCGGGGGACCTTGAGGACTGTCTTTTAGGCTTTGACACAACGTGATGACCGCCTCTCCGAGCTGACGCAGATGATCTTGGACCAGTTCATCAGTGATCTCTCCGCCTTTCATCTGATCTGCTCGGACATATACGCTGCCCGGAACGATATGCATATTAAACCACGCCAGTACCGGCTTCAGTTCTTGGTCGATGCTGAGGTAATGATGATCGGTGTAGGCATTCCCGACCAACCCTGCGACTTTGCCCATAAACGCTTCGACCGGGATATGATCGAGCAAGTTTTTGAGTGCGCCGGTATATGAGCCACGATAAATCGGGGTGCCAATAACATACGCATCCGCCGCTTGGATGCGTTCGAGTACGTGTGCGGTATCATCCGGATATTCTTCTGGAGGCCGGCCATCACAGAAAGAGATTTTCACTTCGCGTAGGTCAATAACCTCGGTGGTCATGTCCGGCACTTTTGTCTTGGCTGCCTGAAGTGTTGCCTCCACGATTTTCCGGGTGCTTCCGCCGGTGGTCAGACTGCCTGAGATGCCAAGTAGTGTCGTCATTTTCTCCTCTCTTTTCTGGTGTTTTATACCCCTTGTGGGGATTTGGCCCGCTTAGAATTGCGAGGCAGCGAGTTTCACATCTGCCTTATTCCACGCTTTTTTGAACTGTTCCTCAATCGCTTTTGCGTCTTTCTTTTTGCCCTGGGCGCGCAAGCTCTGGGCCAACCCGTAGAGCGACCAGCCATTGTCCTGATATTGCTCAAGATCCTTGCGATATACCTGCTCAGCTTTAGTGTTTTTCCCGGCTGCAAGTAACACGGCTCCCAACGACTGACGAACCGGGTAGTACCAGGCAGGCGGTTCGTTGTAGGCGAGGCTGTCTTGCACCTGAACCGCTTCTTCGAGGTATCTGACTGCTTCGTCGGTGTTGCCTTGCTTGGCCGCCAACTCGCCGGCCACAACATTGGAAGCAATAGTGAGCAGCTTCTGAGCGGCATTCCGACCCATTATCATACGATCCGAAGGCATAGACTTCACAATTTTTTCCAACTGCGTGTGCTCTTTCTTGGCATCTTCTGTTTTGTCCTTTGCCGCAAAGGCCAAAGCCCGCGCATAGTGCCAAATAGCTGTCATATAAACGAGATCTTCGGGCGGTTGAGGCTCATTGAGAATGTCGTCCCATTTGCCGAAGCGGACCAGCGCGCACAGAGGCATGGCTGTCCAGCCTTCTAAAGGCGGGACCATGCGTGCGACTTCCGGCGTAGTTCGGGCCGCAAGCCTGCGGGCGGCTTCAATTGCCTCCGCACTGCGACCCGCCATATGTCGAGCCGACCACAGAAAGTCGATGTTATGCGGGTAATACATCATGGGGTAGATCCCCTGAGGCTGCTCCTTCTCGATATACGCCTCATCGGCCTCAACTGCTCGGACATTGCTTTCCCCCGCCTCTTCATACAGCCCAACGCGGATATAGATGTGAGAAGGCATGTGGACGAGGTGGCCGGACCCCGGGATCTGGGCTGCCAGTCGCCGGGCGTAGGGGAGGGCTCGTTCGGGTTGCGAAGACGCCTCAACTGCATGAATGTAGTAATGGATGGCCCCAATATGATCCGGGCTACGTTCCATCACGCTCTCCAGTGCGGCGACGAGTTCCAGAGTGCCGCCCTGAGGCTGACTATCCGGAGTCCAATAATCCCAGGGGCGGACGTTCATGAGTGAAGCGGCAAACAGCGTGGCCGCATCCAGGTCGTTCGCATAGCGCTGATGCAGCCTGCGCATGGCGTCTGCGTATGCCTTATCGAGCTCCTTCCGGTCTGCTTTTTCCGGATCGGCGGTATAGCGTGTAGCAAGGGCTTCAATGTAAGCGCGTTCATGCTCGCCCGCATAGCGCGCTAAGGCGATAGCCTGCTGGATAGCTTCATAGGCTTGTTTGCCTCGTTCCGCGGGCATCTTGTCGTTGATGTTAGGTCCCAACGCAAGCGCAAGACCCCAGTAGGCCATGGCACAATTG
Source organism: uncultured Enterobacteriaceae bacterium (assembly GCA_964639795.1). GTDB lineage: Bacteria > Desulfobacterota > Binatia > Bin18 > Bin18 > Bin18. The sequence continues at coordinate 11,759 of CAZXFE010000093.1, forward strand.
GGGTCGAGCCGAATTACTTCCTTAAAAGCGCGAATCGCTTCGTTATGGTTAAAGCCATACACCAAGCGAAAACCTTGATTGAAATAGCGTTGAGCGAGCTCGGACGTTGTCGTGATCGGACGATGGTAGGCGCCGAGATTTTCAAAGAGAGGGACAACCGCATCCCTAGTAGCCGTTGCGCTGTTCTTTTCTTCTGCCACGACATGTCCTACCAGAACAAACAGGCAGAAAAGTGCTACCCCAGCCCTAAAAGATGTCTGTCTCATAATATTCCTCCTTCAGAAAAGTCGGCTGGATCGTTTGACCCACCTTTTGAAACTCTCGGGACTATAGCGTATCGTCTCGCTCAAGAGGAGGACCAGATTCCCCTTATCAAAGCTCTGGGATCTCACGCCCGGCTAGACGCAACTGGCCCAGCTCAGTATGAAGGAACCAACCATCCATTAGCGGGGGCGGAGACCGAATCTCGACTTTACTCCGATCCGCTGATAGTTGTATGTGGAGGGCAGGATTGGAAACCAACGGTACGAGTGGTGGCTCGATTCGTGTTACTGGTGCGAGCCAGAACAATCTCAAAAACATTGATGTCCAGATCCCATTGAACCAACTGACTGTGCTGACCGGAGTCAGTGGTTCTGGCAAGTCTAGCCTGGCCTTCGATATTTTATATGCGGAAGGCCAACGGCGCTACGTTGAGAGCTTCTCGGCTTACGCGCGACAGTTTCTGGATCGTATGGACAAGCCTCAGGTCGAGCGTATTGACGGCATCTTGCCGGCCATTGCCATTGACCAAAACCGACCGGTGCGTACTTCGCGCTCAACGGTCGGGACTATGACCGAGCTGCACGACCATCTTAAACTCCTGTTTGCCAAGATCGGTACCTTGTACTGCCAGAAGTGCGGCCAGCAGGTCGAGCAGGATTCTGCTGAGTCGGTGTATAAAAAACTGGTCGCAGAGAAACCCGACGGCAGCCGTTTTCTGGTAACCTTTTCGGTCTCAACACCGGCGAGCTTGCCGTGGCAAGAGGTACGTGGTGGTCTGTTGCAGTCTGGGTTTCATCGTATCGTGATAGACGGGAAGGCGGTTGATATCCAGGAGCTCGACCAGCGTCTGGAAACCCAGCAAGAAACGTGTACGATCCTGGTTGATCGCTTGACCCTGAAGACACGCTCTAAAAAGCGCACCCACGATTCATTCGAACAAGCCTTCCACTATGGCAAAGGGCGCCTGACGCTGATTTTTCCAGATGAGGATAATGCCGAATTACCATTCTCGGATCAGCTTGAATGTGCGGCGTGTGGCATTGCCTATAAAGAGCCTGTGCCCAATATGTTCTCGTTTAACAGTCCGCTGGGCGCGTGTGATACCTGCCGTGGGTTTGGCCGCACAATCGGTATTGATTTTGATTTGGTCGTGCCTGATCCCAGCCTGACACTCAAAAGCGGCGCAATTAAACCTTGGCGAATTAAGGCTGCCCAGTGGGAGAGGCGCGAGTTGTTTTCTTTTTGTGAACAGAATGACATTCCAATCGATGTGCCGTGGCAAGAACTCAGTCCGGAACAACAGCACGTCGTGATGGAAGGCGATGGTGAGTACTACGGCGTGCGCGGCTGGTTTAAATGGCTTGAAACCAAAACGTATAAGATGCACGTGCGTGTCTTTCTGGCACGCTACCGAGGCTATTTCTCGTGTGAAGACTGCAACGGCGCCCGGCTTAAACCGGAGAGCCTCCTATATCGGGTTGGGGACAAGACGCTA
>CAZXFE010000094.1:0-13411 GCA_964639795.1 uncultured Enterobacteriaceae bacterium
GCGGCCTGCGCATCGAGATACAAAGGGTTCGGGTCTCCGAGCGCCTCGGCAAAATCTTTGATGTCCTCGGCAGTGACCGTCACCGGGTCCAGTTGGAAGTATTGCTTGAGCTGTGGATCAATTTCCAGCATAGGATTCTCTTCTTCTTTATTGCCCCGTTTTTGGCCCGTTCTTACTTTGAAAATAGAAAAAGGGGTACGGCCTACCGTACCCCTTCTCATGACACTCCAAAGAAATTCGAACGACGATTTTGCGCCAGGCGCTTACACCGCGTTTAATAGATCTTGTCGTAGATCTCAAGAGCCGGAGCACCGTCGAGAATGGCCGCAAGGTCAAGACCGAGTTCACCCAGATGCTTCCGATGGGCATCTAACGCTGCTTTGTCCGTATACTCTTCATAGAACACAAACATACTCGGATTGTCCTTCGAGCGCGACATAATATAGGCGTTGTTACCCGGCTCATCACGCACGGCAGGGACAACGTCTTTCATCGCGTCGATGAAATCTTGTTCTTTGCCTTCCTTGATCGTTAGCTTCGCCACGAGCGACATCATAAGCCTGTCTCCTTTTCTTCAAGATAGTCTTCGTTTTGCCTGAGCTGTAGCGGTTTGGCAACACCTTTTGTAGATTGACATGCAAGGAATCTCAGGGATACCGTGCAAGAGAAGGTTGTGCCATCTCTAGCCATCAGAGAAGCCGTTTTTGGCAGACTTTTATCGCAATGGGGGCTACTAAGACCCAAGGGTTTGGGCACTCAGTGTAACGTTTGGCCCTTGCCAGGGCAAATTTTACACTCGGATAATCTACCTGATAACGAGGTTCTATACTTCATATAGTTACGGTAGAAACGTCGGTGAGTTATCCATTATATACTGCCAAGTTTTGGCGTATATCTGACTTCCTAGACACCCACCCGCAAGCCGTTTATCATCTCAGTGCTCTACAAGGAGCATTTTGCACCAATTAGGAGGGAACACATATGAAAGCTGCGGTACTGTATGAACCGAACACGCCACTCGTGATCGAAGATCTCCAGATTGATCCGCCTAAAACCGGTGAGGTTAAAATAAAAATAGCGGCCAATGGCGCCTGCCATAGCGATCTCCACGTTATGACCGGGGATATGCGTATGCCGCTGCCTATGGTTTTAGGACATGAAGGCGCAGGCATTGTTGAGGAGGTCGGCGCAGGCGTCACCTCAGTCAAAGAAGGCGATCATGTCATCCTCTCCTTTAACCCCGTGTGTGGCACGTGCCATTATTGCACCCAGGGGAAACCTCATCTGTGCGAAACACGCCCCAAAGCGCTGGGGACGCTTCTCGATGGCACCACGCGTCTGCGTAAGAGCAACGAGGAAATCTTCCACTTCGCCTATACTGCCTCGTTTGCTGAAGAAGCGGTGGTGCACGAAAGTTGCGCGATCAAAATCCGTGAAGACGCTCCACTTGATCGCGCTTGTTTTGTCGGCTGTGGCACGATGACCGGCATTGGGGCAGCCATCAATACGGCTAACGTACAGGCCGGAAGCTCGACGGTCGTTATCGGCTGTGGTGGCGTTGGCCTGAATGTAGTTCAGGGCTGCGCGCTAGCAGGTGCGCGCCAGATCATTGCCATTGACTTGCTCGACCCGAAGCTCGAGTTCGCTAAGACCTTCGGCGCGACGCACTGCATTAACCCAGGACAGGACGACCCGTTCAAGGCCGTCATGGAGCTGACCGACGGACGCGGCGCTGATTACGCTTTTGAGGTCATCAGTTCTCCCAAAACCATTGAACTCGCGTTTAAAATGACCGGGCGAGGAGGACTGTGTACCGTTGTAGGCGTTTCTCCGGACGGCTCTCGCATCTCGATCAATCCCAATATCTTCACACTCATGGAGAAAAGAATTCAGGGCTCTTATTATGGTTCCACCCGTCCCCGTATCGACATGCCACGTTTACTCGACATGTATATGGATAAGAAGGTAAAGATTGACGAGCTGGTCTCGAAGACCTTTTCACTTGAACAGGTCAATGAGGCGTACGACCTACTCAAGCAGGGTAGTGGGGTTGCCCGTAGCGTGATTAAATTCTTCTAAGGTAAGGATGCTGCGTAAGTCCGAAAAGACAGACCAGTCCCGACTTACGCAGCTCGCTGAACAGACAGCTGTGCGCGCTGCGCGATGAAGAATAGGCGCCGAAACGGAAAAATCGTTCCGCTTGGACCTGCGGGATACGCCTGGCTGAGCTTCCGGCCATACTCTTCCAGAAACGCGGCTTGTTGATCGGCATCGAGTCGACTCAGTACCGGCCGCAGCGCGGTGCCTTTCATCCATTCCAGAACGGCATTTTCACCGGACAGAATATGATAATAAATTGTTTCCCAGACCTGGACTGTACAACCTAAGTCTTGCAGTGCTTCGGCATACCACTGCGGGCTTTGTCCAAAATAGTGTTCTCGACAGTCTTCGAGTGTTGCCCTCCACTTCGCTTGGCGGACAGTCTCACCCAATATCTGGTGTGCCGCTTCCGCAAAATTGTTTGGCATTTGCACGCCAAGGATACCCTGAGGGACAAGCAGGCTAACCAACCGGGCAAGCAATGCGCCGTGCTCTGGCAGCCACTGCAGCGCGGCGTTCGAAATAATGCGGTCGAGCAGTCTCTCGGGCTGCCAGACTCCTATGTCGGATTGTACAAAATGCAGATTCGTTTGAGATGGTAATGTTGCCGCCTCCGCGAGCATCTGCGGCGAGTTATCCACCCCCCATATGGTTGCGTGCTCCCAGCGTTGTGTCAGCGTAACCGTAAGCGTACCTGGCCCACAGCCCAAATCGGCTACCGTTGCCACGTCGCCATCAGGGACGCGATTCAACAAGTCAAAGAACGGCTGCGCCCGCTCCTTCTGAAAACGCTGGTATTGGCGTGGATCCCACGTCCCCATACTACACCGCTGGTCGCGAGGTGATATCGCCCGCAACTTTTCGTTTGAGCCAACGGCCATCGGTTGAACTGCCGACCAGCTTGCCGTCTTCGACAATGACCTTACCGCGCAGGATGGTCATGACCGGATAGCCTTTGCAGGTAAAGCCTTCCCAAATGCTGTAGTCGGAATCGGCATGAAGGTCGTCCAGCGCAAGGGTTTTTACCAAATTAGGATCAAGCAATACTATGTCGGCGTCGCTGCCAGGCTGGATGGCCCCTTTTTGCGGGTACAGCCCCAAGATCTTAGCCGCGTTGGTTGCAATGATGTCAGCAAAGCGCGGCAATGACATACCCCGTTCAACCACACATTTGGTGAAAGAGACGGGAATGCGGGTCTCCACCCCATTATGTCCGCCGCAGATGGACTCAATTCTATCGCCAAACAGCTTAGGACCTTTGTAAGTGGTGTACTCGTCCGTGGCTGTGGTACACAGTCGCCCATCGAGCAATCCATCAATCAACGCGTCCCGGTCGTCAGAGAATTTGAGCGCGGGATAGGTATGAATTGTCATGCCTTCAGGCTTTTTATAATCCTCACAGGTGAAATGCAGATAATGGTGCAGGGCTTCGCCATATACGGGCTGTCCACGCCGGCGGGCTTCATCAATTGCAATAACTCCTTCTTTTGCCGTGGTGTGCACGAAGTACACGCCAACGTTGGTATGTTCGGCCAGGCGGATAATATTCCGAAACGCCAGGTCTTCGGACAGATTATTGTGTGCGAGGTGCATATTGTGCGCTTGATCACGCCCCTCGCGCTTGAGCTTTTCGATCATATAGCTCACAACCTCGTCTTCTTCCGCATGTACGGCCATAATACCGCCGTGTTTGGCAACTTCCGAAAAAATATCCCACAAATGCCCATACGGAATACGCACTTCCGTAGTGGTAAAAATCTTGAAGCTACCAACCCCTTCTTGCAGGGCCTCGGCGATCTGACCAACTGACTCAAACCCGCATTCGCCGGCCAGTATGTAGTGAAAAGCAAAATCAATGTAACAATGGTCCCGAAAGATAGCCCGGCGGCGTTCAAGCACATCGAGCAGAGGCCGGCGCTGTTCACCGCGCAGTGCCTTACGGGACAGATCGCCCGTAAAATCGAGAATTGTGGTCACCCCGCCAAATGCAGCTGCTCGGCTGGCCGCCTCAGGCGGCTGGGTCATCACATCGGCCTGGCCGGTCCAATCCGGCGGCACCGGGATACCGATATGGGCATGTGGCTCGATCCCACCCGGCAGGACGATTTTTCCCGTAGCATCAATGACGCGTCCGGCAACGGCGTTGAGTGTTCCTGGCTGACCGACTGCTACGATCTGCTCCCCGCTAATGCCAACGTCCAACTTGGCGACCGTTTGTGGCGTAACAACCGCTCCCCCTTGGATAATGAGATCAAGCATAGTCTCTCCTTTTTGTTCTCACCTGTTTTATCCTTTTCTTTCCGCTCCAGAAAATCCCCTCCAACATCTTACGGGGAGATGTTGCCCACTCCCAGAGAGCGGGCGCGCCATTCCTTGCCTTTCCCCGCACCGACTGATAGCTGACCGCTGATACCTGGTTGGAGGGGAAATCTCATATGCGAGCATTAGACGATATCCGCGTTCTTGACCTCACTCACGTTTTTAACGGTCCCTATGCAACCCAAGTACTGGGATTTCTCGGGGCGGAGGTTATCAAAATCGAACCGCTTCCTTACGGCGAACGTGCACGCAGTATTTTTCCCATCCCAGATACAGAAAAGCAAAGCTATCCCTTTGTCATGCTCAACTCGAATAAAAAAGGCATCACCCTCAATCTCAAATCTGAGCGCGGCAAAGAACTATTCAAACAATTTGTTGAACAGGTTGACATTGTCGTCGAGAATTTTACCGCTGGAACAATGGACAAGCTGGGCCTTGGCTATGAGGCATTAAAACAAATCAATCCGCGTATTATTTATGCGTCAAGCTCGGGCTATGGAAAGACCGGCCCATACAGCGCCTACCCTTCCTTTGACTCTATTGTCCAAGCCATGTCCGGCATTATGAGCACGACAGGAGATCCAGCCGGCCCACCAATGAAGGCCGGTCCACCCATTATGGACATCATGGCGGGCATTCATTTTGCGGCTGGCATATTGGCCGCCATTCATCAACGCGACCGCACCGGAGAGGGCCTCGAAGTAGAAACCTCTCTCTTTGAATCCGCCATTGGTCCAATGACAGCGCAAATCTCGGCCTATCGTGCCCTAGGTGGAAAGTACGAACGTGCCGGGAACCGGGCTCCGAATCGCGCTTTCTCTCCGTACAATTGTTATCCAGCGAGTGATGGCTACGTCCTATTGCTCACATCTGACAATCAGCGCTGGCAGTCATTGTGTACCCTCATGGGTAAAGACGATATCGCCCAGGACGAAAAATTTGCTACCAACGGCTCCCGCGCCAAGTACGCAGATGAAGTAGATGAGATTGTCGTCGCCTGGACAAAGCAACATCCAAAACACGAAATCATGAGGCTGTGCGGAGAAGCGGACATCACTTGTGGTGCAGTCCAAGACGTAGAAGAAGTCCTCAACGACCCCCATCTACGCGAACGTGGCATACTCAAAGACATCGACCACCCCAGCGCAGGAACTGTAACGGTCCTCGGCGCCCCCTGGCGCTTCAACGGCGAACAGCCTCCCAACGACGCACCGAGTCCCAACCTCGGGGAGCATAATGAATTGGTCTACAGTCGATTGCTTGGGTTGTCTGAGGCTGAGATCAGTAAGTTGAAGGAAGATGGGGTAATTTAAAAGCGAGAAAACAACACTGTTGTTGATTATAGATTTTTTCGCCAATACAATCTGTCCGTATGGCGAAGAACCCCTCCACACCGACTGTCTCCAGACGCCGCGACGCGGAAGGCACGCATGTCACGCTGCTCAACGCTGCGCGGAATCTGATGGCCGAAAACGGTAGTGAAGCGTTTACCGTATCGGAGGTCGCGCAGCGCGCTAGGGTTGACCGGACAACCGCGTACCAGCGCTTCCGTACCTGTGAAGACCTCCTCGGTGCAGTCCTGGCGGAACTACCCAACGAGACCAGCTTGATGCTCAAGGCCAAGCTGCCGCCCAGCCAACTCATCGGCCACACAACCGACTATTTCCTGGACCATCCCGAGATCGTCCGGCTATGGCTGTTGCAAATGCTGCTCGATTTTCAACAGCCGAATCGCGAGGGCTGGAACCGTTACATGAAGGCCATGCACAAGATGGCTGCCGGCGAGCAGGCGCAGGTAGGCATAGATCCGGAAATGCAGGGCCACATCCTCGTTGACTCGATACTGGCCTGGTCACTGCACGCGCGGAACGGCCCGGAAGGGGATGCCGGGGCAAAAAACCACCCGCCGCTTAACTAAAGAGCTAAAACGGCTTTTGCCGTACTGTGCGTTCAAGCCAGAAGCGTGGCCCAACTTGTATACTGCAGTTAGAGCTCCGAATGCGCCAAAACGGAACATGTCCAACCAGAATAAGCCTAGCAAGATGAAAATATAGATGAAGATAGAAAGGAGAAGAAAACCATGCCCACTCTACCTCCTGGCCCAAAAGCTCCACGAATCCTACAAACGCTACAGTGGATTCGCAAACCCATTCCTTTCATGCAGGAGTGTGTGCAGCGCTACGGCGACTGCTTCACTGTCCGCTGGCTCGGAGGACCGCCCGTTGTCTTCTTCAGCGATCCCGAAGCCATCAAGCAAATCTTTGCCAGTGATCCTGACCAGCTCCAGGCAGGCAAGGCCAACTTTATCCTGAAACCCACCCTCGGAGAGAACTCGGTGCTCCTGCTCGACGGGGCACGGCACAAGCGCGAGCGCAAACTCCTCATGCCTTCCTTCCATGGTGAGCGCATGCGGGTGTACGGCGAGGTCATGCGCGAGATCGCTGACCAATCGATTGACACCTGGCCGACCGGCCGTTCCTTCCCTATCCATGAGCAAATGCAAAGCATTACGCTGGATGTCATTCTGCGTACGGTCTTTGGTATGGAAGAGGGTCCCCACCTGGGTGAGCTGCGTCAGTGTCTCATAGATTTCGTGACACTCAGCAGTGCAAACCCCTTCCTAATGATCCCTTTGCTGCAGGTCGATCTTGGACCGCTTACGCCGTGGCGACGGTTAAAACAGCTAGCTCTACAAGTGGACGAGTTGCTATACGCCCAGATTGCGCGCCGCCGCGCCGCCGAACGGAATGGGCATGACGATATCCTCGCCATGCTGATCGAGGCACGACACGAAGATGGTCAGCCCATGAGTGATGTCGAGCTGCGGGACGAGATGATGACCATGTTGCTGGCCGGTCACGAAACAACGGCAACCTCTCTAGCCTGGACCTTCCATCGGATTTTGCAGCACCCCGAAGTCAAGGAGAAGCTTGACGCTGAGCTGCAACGGGTTGTTGGGTCTGGTCCCGTTTTACCTCAGCATCTAGTAGAACTTGAGTACCTCGACGCAACCATCAGGGAAACTATGCGGCTCAACCCGATCTTGCCACTCGTAGCACGGCGGCTCGAAGAACCGACGCGTATCGGGAAATGTGATCTGCCCGCAGGTATTGCTGTTTCCCCCTGCATCTATCTGACTCATCGTCGCCCTGATGTGTGGCCCGACCCCGAACGATTCGACCCGGACCGGTTTCTTGCCAAACGGCCTGGTCCCAACGAATTCTTCCCGTTTGGTGGCGGGGTACGCCACTGCCTTGGCGCAGCCTTTGCCATGTATGAAATGAAGATCGTGCTGGCTCAGGCGCTGTCTCGGGTGTCGTTACGCTCAGCCCCAGGCCATACCGTCCGCGTCGTCCGGCGCAGCATTACCTTTGCTCCGTCTGGCGGGATGCCGGTGATTCGGGAAGCGGCTTAAAGCCAAACATCCGAACATTCTGGTCCCTCTCAGCCCTCGTTTGCAAGCCGTGCTTACAGAGGGTTTAACCATCCATGGAGAAGCCCCCGTTGTCTTCGTGACCCCAAAGGGTATGGCTTGGACTGGCAGTGGCCTTACCTCCTGGTTACAACGCGCTAGCAAACGTGCGATCAAGATCATAGGATCGCGTGTCCAGCGCCATACTTCCGCCGGCAGACTGGTTATGAGCGGCGTTGATATCCGGACCGTGCCGGAACTCAGGGGAGATCCTGAGATAAACATGACCATGCGGTATGCACACATGTCACCTGACCACAAAAGCGGCGCAATGGAGCGCCCCTTTTCAGGAAAAAGTCCCGCGAATTTTCACAGCACGCCTTCTGGGGGTGATTAGAGAAGGGCCGCCAAAGTCACGTCTGTTTAATAGGTTAAGAGCTCATCTGCGCATTTCTGTATGGTATTATTACTGTTGAAGTTGAACAGTCTTCGGTCAGAAGAAACACCATACGCTTACCTATCGTGAGGCTGTCCTTAACAGCAGAGGCTCCCTTTCCTCGCTTCTCCTTTCTCAGGCCATACCTGCGAGTGCCCGGCACATGCGCAAACAGGCCGTAGTCTGCGGGCCGCAATCTGATAGAGTGACCAACAGGAACGGCATTCGCAGCATCCTGAGTGAGAAAACAGGGGAGCGCTATGAGTAACAATCAGTGGGAGACGGCAAACGCAGAAGGCGCTCGGTTGTATGAAAGCGGCCACTATATCGAAGCCGAGCAACGGCTCCGGACTGCGCTCCTAGAGGTAGAAAAGTATGGCTCGAAAGACTCTCGGGTCGCCATTGTCTTAAACAATTTGGGCAGCCTGTCTCACAATCAAGGCGATCGAGATGAAGCAGCAGCGTGCTACCAGCGTGCGCTGTCTATCCGAGAGGAACACTATGGGCCCCATCACCCCTGGGTGGCACAGAGTCTCAACAATCTCGCGTCGTTGTATCGGGAATTGGGGAAATACGATGAGGCCGAAACCTTTCTGCAACGCGCGCTGAAAATTGCGGAAGCCCTCGTCGGTCCCAATCATTACCGAATCACAAATTGTCTGAATAACTTAGCCGCCGTCTATATGGGTCAGGAACGCTACGAGGAAGCAGAATCGCTCTTCCAACGTTCTCTCGACATCAGACAGCGGACGCTTGGATCGACGCACCCCGCGGTCGCAACCAGCCTGAGTGGACTGGCTGAGCTTGCCATTGCCCAGGGCAAGAATACAGACGCGGGTCCCCTTTTCCAACGCGCCTTACAAATCCGAGAAGAGAAGCTGGGGGCCGATCACCCTGCCGTCGCCGTCCTCCTGGAAAAGTATGCCGTGTTGCTTCACAAGCTCAACCGCGACATGGAGGCCGGCGAGATGGATACCCGAGCCAAGGACATTCGAAGCAGACAGGCGCACCCCCGACGTACGGAGGTTCGGCATTAGGGTTCTCTTAGCAAGGTTTCCACAAGCGTCATTCTGAGAAGCAAAGCGACGAAGAATCTCTTTTTGTTGCCGCGATTACGACGTCTGAGAGATTCTTCGCGGAGTTTATCCTGAGCGTAGCCGAAGGACTCAGAATGGCAGGTCTAACCTAAGTTTGGATTTCGCTACTACTTCCGCCCTGGAACCATTTCATCCAGCTGGATAATAATTCCGTCCGGATCTTTCAGAAACGCGCTACGGATCGTGCCTTCTTTGGTCTTGGCGAGGACGTGAGGCGGAGCGACAAATTCAACCCCTTTACTGACAAGATCTTTATGAACCTTGTTGAGGCCTTTCACCCACACCCCAAAGTGAGAAATACCGATCTGGTCAACGAGAATACTCTTCCCGGTCGGTGGGGCGCCAATGGGGGCAATCAGGGCAATGACCGGAGCGTCCTCATTCAGCCCATACGGCGTATTATTCTTCTTGCCGTGGCGCAAAATGGCAAACTTCACCTCTCGGTTTTTCTTCTTATAGATCCCCTGCTGATATTCCCCCTCCTCTACCGTCGTTCCTTTCTGAGCGACCTGAAAGCCCAGCAGATCGCGATAAAAGTGCATGGAGCGATCAAAATCTTTCGTACACAAGGCAATGTGTGACATTCCGCGTGGATTCATACAGTCTCTCCTTTTTGCCGCGCCTCTGATTGGGTCAGCACGGTTTTCTCTCCTGTCTACGCTAGGTAGAATCCTAAGGTCAAGGGACCGCACGGGGATTCATAGCGAAGGGAGACACGCTATAGTTGCCCAAAAAGGAGGATATGGAAGTGTCTGACTCATCTCAGGATGCCCAAGATGCATGTGATGTGATCGTCGTTGGCGCAGGGAACGCCGCATTTACAGCCGCTCTCGCGGCCAGGGCTGAAGGTGCGCGTGTGGTAGTCCTTGAAAAAGCCGCCCAAAAACTTCGCGGTGGGAATACCCGATTTACCGGCGGCGTGTTCCGCTGCACGTATAATGGGCTTGACGATCTGGTTGCCCTGGTCCGGGACAATGACGACCCCGGCGATGTGGTGGTCGATTCATACACTGAAAAGGATTACCTCCAGGATATTGAACGTGTGACGGCTGGAAGGGCAGATCCTGAACTCATTCATACTTTGATTACGCGTTCGTATGACACGGTACGCTGGATGGCCGATCTTGGTGTGGCATGGGAGTTTAGTCGCGCTGTTGGCGCGGTGACTATTGCCGGGAAACAAAAAATAAAATTAGCCCGTGGAGGAGCACTTCGAGCCAAGGGTGAAGGCGTACTTCTCTCCAGCACTTTGTTTCGGCTGGCCGCTGAAGCGGACATTCCGGTCTGGTACGAAACCCAAGCCCAGCGCATTGTGACTGGCCCCAGCGGTCACGTGACCGGCCTTGAGGTCCGCGATCCAAACGGTACCCGTACTTTGGCATGCCAAGCGCTCATTCTGGCAAGTGGCGGATTCCAGGCCAACCCGGAGATGCGCACTGCGTATCTAGGTCCGAGCTGGAGCTTGGTCAAAGTCCGTGGGACGCGTTTTAATACCGGGGAGATGACGCGGGCGGCATTAACTATCGGAGCCCAAAGTTACGGCGAATGGGCGGGCTGTCATGCCACGCCGATTGACGCGGACGCACCAATCTACGGGGACCTACGCCTGACAGATAGAACAAACCGGCTGTCCTATCCGTTCTCGGTGATGGTCAATCTGGACGGGGAACGGTTTGTCGATGAAGGCGAAGATTTCAATCTGTACACGTATGCCAAGATGGGGCGCGAAATTTTGCAACAACGCAGCGCAACGATTTTTCAGGTGTTCGACCAGCAGACCGTGTCACTCTTAGAAACCCGCTATAATACGGGCACGCCCATTATCGCAGACACGCTGGCTGATCTGGCGGATCGGATTGAAGAGCGTTACGCAGCATTAGATTTTCGGAGAGACGCTTTTCTTGCCACGCTCGAAGCATATAACGCAGCCGTCCAAGAGGGAGAAGAGGGCGGATTCGATCCGGATATAAAAGACGGTAAACACACCACCAGTTTGCGACCCGCGAAAACGAACTGGGCCACTCGGCTCGACACGCCACCGTTTCACGCCTACGCCGTTTCCTTGGGTATTACTTTCACGTTTGGTGGGATTCGGATTAATACTGATGCAGCCGTTATAGATTACTTGGATCGGCCCATTCCCGGCCTGTTCGCTACCGGCGAAATGACCGGAGGATTTTTCTATTTGAATTATCCCGGCGGAGCAGGCCTTATGCGCGGCGCCGTATTTGGCAGGCTCGCCGGGATCCATGCTGCGCAGTTTGCTCGGGGGAATTAGATCCGTGCTGCAATCGACGCAAGGTCCGGCGGAACTCCGAGCCCTTCTCTCGAAAGAGGACCTCCTCATTGCACCCGGTGTATACGATGGTTTGTCCGCCCGGATTGCTGAGGCTGCGGGCTCTGCTGCGCTGTATATCAGTGGCGGAGCTATCGCCCGTAGTATGGGCTATCCCGATGTTGGTCTAGTCACGCTGACGGAAATGCAAAAGCGTCTCGAAGAAATCCGAGCTGTTACCACGCTGCCACTCATAGCTGACGCCGATACTGGCTATGGAAACGCCATTAACGTGATTCGGACCGTTCGTGCATACGAATGCGCTGGCGCAGCAGCCTTACATATCGAAGATCAGATGGAACCCAAACGTTGTGGCCACTACGAAGGCAACCAGGTTGTCAGTGTCACTGACATGATTCAGAAAATTCAGGCAGCTGTAGAAGCGCGCGGAAAAAGCGATTTGGTTATTATTGCCCGGACTGATGCGCGCGCAGTACTTGGCTTAGATGCTGCCATTGAACGTGGGAATGCGTATGCCGAAGCGGGAGCGGATGTAATTTTTGTGGAAGCCCCGCAGTCAGTTGAAGAGATTGAACGGATTGCCCACGAAGTCACAGCACCACTTTTGATTAATATGTTCTGGGGCGGTAAAACCCCGCTTGTTCCGGCCGAGCAACTAGCCGCACTCGGCTACCGGATCATGGTTGTACCGTCGGATCTACAGCGCGCGGCTATTCGGGCTATGCAACGCGCAGCAACCGAAATCCGTAGGCACGGCAATACTGAAGCAATTGCTGATGACATCGTATCTTTCAGTGAGAGAGAAGAAATTATTGGGTTATCCGAAATTCAAGAATTGCAGCAAAGATTTCTTAAGGATGACGCTTAACTTCCGTACGCACGCCGTACGCTACGAATCTTGGGGGGAATCTGACCGTGCAAGTAACAGCAGCCCTGTGCCACACCCTCACCCAGATAACCTTTGACTCGTTACCAGATGAGGTTATCGAGGTCGCCAAACGTATCATCCTCGACGGCATTGCCGTTGCGGTTGCTGGGGCGAGTGAACAGGGTCCGACTATTGCCGCTGAGCATGTGAAAAGCCAAAGCGGAAAGGCCAGCGCGACCGTCATAGGCCACGGATTTCGGACCTCGCCGGTTTTGGCTGCGTACGCCAACGGCATCTCCATGCACGTCTTGGACTATGAACCCATGTGGAGTCCGCCGACGCATGCCACGTCGCCGACTCTTCCAGCCGTTCTCGCTTTAGCCCAGGAAAGGCAGATCTCTGGACAAGAGATTATCTCCGCCTTTGTCAAAGGCTGCGAACTCCAAGGCCATATTCGGCTAGCCTCACACCAGTACGCGCCTGGCGAATTCACCGTCCATCCACCCAGTAGCGTGGGCCTCATGGGCTCAGCCGCAGCTTCCGCCCATATTCTTGGCCTGAGTCAAGAACAGCTTCAGCATGCACTCGGCATTACCGCTTCACGAGCTGGTGGACTCATGGCCAATGTCGGGACCATGGCAAAAGCCACCCACTGTGGCTGGGCCGCAATGTCCGGTTTGGACGCCGCCTTGTTGGCGTCGCGTGGATTTACCGGCAACGCAACGATTTTTGAAGCACCCAATGGCTATGTGGAGCATTTTTTTGGCAGGCAGTTTAATCATGACGAATTGCTGCGTGTGGGCCACTCGTATCGCATGGTCGATCCCGGCTTTGTCATCAAGTTGTTTCCGTGTCAGTACGGCACCCATTTTGGCATCTTGGC
>CAZXFE010000095.1:0-5728 GCA_964639795.1 uncultured Enterobacteriaceae bacterium
TGATACGCGCCCGATTCTTGTGTTACGCCGCGCGCTTTCATGGCATGATCGATACGCCTCAAATAGCCATAACTCAGCACGCTCTGTAGCGGCGTCTTGAGCGGATCTGGCGTATCGGGCCGATCCCATTCTTCCGTCCATGTAGAACGCAAAAACCGGGCATGTTTACCGGTCATGGACCTAGTCCGAACAGTGTCATCAGTCTCCGCAGCCAGCATCTTTTCCTTAGCCATGCGATCTAGCTCAGATTCGACAGTGGTCAACCAGACCGAACCACACCACACGCCCTGTGCACCAAGTGCCATGGCTGCCGCCATCTGGCGCCCACTGCCTATACCTCCAGCGCCAAGCACCGGGATCGGCGCAACCGCGTCGACGATTTCCGGGATCAATACCATGCCACCGATTTCTCCAGTATGGCCGCCAGCTTCGTAGGACTGGGCAATAATCACATCCACACCAGCCGCTTTATGTCGTTCGGCATGCTTTTTCTTGCCTGCCAGGGCACCAACATACAGACCCCGCTCATGCGCAGCGTGTATCACCCAGTCCGGAGGTATACCGAGCGCACTCACTAGGAACTTGGCTTTATGCGCAAAAGCAATGTCAATAATGCCTTTGGCCTGCTTCTGAGAATACCGTAGGCCGCGCTCTTTTTTGGAAGACGTCAGATGTTCCGGAAGCTCAGGAACACTCCCCTGTGCCAGCAGGCTATCAAGGAATTGCTTATGCTCGCCCGGGATGTAGTCTTTGAGCGATTTTTGATCCATCCCCCCTTTTTCCGCACCCACATAGTTTGCCGGCATCATGAGATCAACGCCGTAGGGAATGTCCCCTAGCTGTTCGTCTATCCATTGCAGATCGATCTCAAGCCGTTCATCGGTATGAATCGCAGCACCAAGGACACCCAGCCCACCAGCCTTGCTCACTGCAACGACCACGTCACGGCAATGTGTAAAGGCAAAAATAGGATATTCCATTCCGAACATTTGTGTGATTTGTGCTGGCATAATCTTCCCCTGCAGAAAGAGATCTCCTCAAAACTCGCAACAGTGCGCCTGTATACGCAAACCCTGCGAGGTACACGAGTACACTACGTCCATACCTATGAGCGATCACTCAAACACGCTTATCATCACCGCCGGGACCGATCTAATGGATATAGAACTCTATGATTGGACGCCAGAATAATCGACGCCCTACCCCAACGCAGGCCCACGCCTTGATTGAAACAGCGAAGTGGACGCGGCAAGCAGGGTAAGGAAACGAGACCCCTTCTACTCTGCCGGCTTCATAAACTTCAGCGTCATACGGTCACTCTCGCCGATGGATAAATATTTTTCTTTATCCTCTTCTCCAAGCCGTAGTCGGGGCGGCAGGGTCCACACGCCCTTCGGATGATCCCTTGTGTCTTTCGAGTTGGCATTGAGCTCGGACTTCTTTACAAACTTGAAGCCAGCCTTCTCAGCTATTTGAATAGTTCCCTCTTCCGTCACATACCCAGATCGCGCATGCGGGTCTTGCCGTTGAGAAGCAGCTCCGCGATGCTCGACCACGCCGAGAATACCGCCAGGTTTTAACGCTGCATACATGGCTGAAAAAACACTGTCCGTAGTCCCTGCGCTCATCCAGTTATGAACGTTCCTAAAAGTCAGCACCATGTCAGCTGACCCTTCTGGTGCAATAGCGGTTCTGTTTGGCGGAGCGAGTTCCGTAATTGTCGGTGTGCCGTAGACGTCTGGATTCGAGGTCAGTTTCTCATCCAGCATTTTGTTCAGATTCTTCATGTACTCGCGGTCGGACTCTTTATCATATCCAGCGGCATAAAAGATTCCATTGTCTTTCAGATAGGGAGCTAAGATCTCAGTGTACCAGCCCCTCCCCGGGGTAATTTCAACCACAGTCATACGAGAGTTGAGTCCCAACCAAGTCAGAGTTTCAGCAGGATGGCGATATTGATCACGCGCCCTATGCTCAGGTGAGCGATGGTCCCCATCGATCACCGATTGCAACGCAGGATCGACAGCATCTGTTGTGGCGTGATGGTCAGCAAAGACGTCCCCAGACAGGCACAGAGCGCCCCAGACTAAAACAGCGACTCGCAGAAACCGAGAGCGTACAGTTTTCTTCATACATACTCCTCCTTACCTGGATATATTCCTAGTATCCTGGTGCTCGCAATCCCGCGAGGGCATCGATAAATGGTTCTACGGAGGGAACAGGCATTAGCGCAAGTCAAATCTTTGACCCACCAAACGTTCCGCGGTGCTGCACCAAGCCGCTGTTGACCAAGTGCACGACCGTGGCGACAACTCCTTCTTCGCTGTCCACCACGGAATGGACTGCCGAGACGAGATCAAGAGGCGTACACCTCATCCGCACACGCTTTCCCCTCCGCCCTTTTTATAGAAGCCGCGCGGAGAGAACAAGAAGAACAGAGCGCCTGGTTTTTTACTCTGCCTGCCAAGTGCTCCGGTTTATGAGGAAAAAGAATCAAGAGTGCGATCGTTTGGGGATATCCAACCCAGCTTCCCATTCTGTACGCTCCGCACTCCCTTGGGTTGTCAGCTATTTCGCAGCAAGTGAGGCGTACTGATTCACGCCATTGCTGCGTCGCAGCAGTAATAAGAGCGGCTTATCCTTTACCACTTTTGCTATTTCCCTTTTCAGCGCGTCAACAGATTCGACCCGTATCCGGTTGACCTCCAGGATCACGTCGCCCTCACGCACTCCAGCCTCGGCAGCCGGACTATCCGGATTCACGCCGGCCACGATCACGCCCTCCCCGTCTTGGAGGTCCATCTGATTCCGCTCCTCCGGATTCAGGTCCCGCAGGGCCATACCCCATTTCCCTTTTTGAACAGGTCCGCTCGCCAGTTCAGGCTCGTCCAATTTGGCAATCTCAACCGTCAGCGTTGTCGTCTTCCCGTCGCGTAGTACCTCCACCGGCACCGAGTTGCCGACCTTGGTGTTTGCTACCAGCATAGGCAGATCCGAATTTTCTTTCACTTTGTGGCCGTCATAAAGGACAATCACATCGCCACGTAGCACGCCGCCTTTGTCAGCAGGGCTGTCCGGGGAAACATCGGCCACCAACGCACCACTCGCCTCTTCCAGTCCAAGCGATCCAGCCAGCTCTTTGGTCATCTTTTGAATGGTCACCCCCAGCCAGCCTCGAGTAACATGACCTTTGGTTTCCAAGTCAGGCACGAGCTGTTTGGCTAAATTAATCGGGATGGCAAAACCAATGCCGATATTGCCACCGCGGCTACCAAAAATCGCGGTATTAATCCCGACGACTTCGCCCTTTTCATTAAACAGCGGTCCACCCGAGTTTCCAGGGTTAATTGAGGCATCCGTCTGGATGAAATCATCATACGGACCGGCGCCGATCGTCCGACCTTTGGCACTCACAATGCCGGCAGTGACAGTGTTACTGAGTCCAAATGGATTACCAATGGCCATGACCCAGTCACCCACACGTAGGTTCTCAGAGTCGCCCAAGCTTGCCACCGGCAGGTCAACTTCCGATTCGATCTTCAGGACAGCCAGATCGGTCTTGGGGTCGCGGCCGAGCACCGTGGCCTGATATTTCCGTTCGTCTGGCAAATTCACCATGATTTCGGTCGCGTTCTCGACCACATGGTTATTGGTAATAATGAGGCCGTCCTTGCGGATGATAAACCCAGAACCGGAACTACGGCGCGGAAAATCCTGAGGCGGACGCTGCGGGAAAGGCGAACGAAAACCAGGCGGAAAAGGAGACTGGGGGCCAAACGGATTACGCCGGCCACCAAAACGGCGGTCGCGGTCAGATGCTTTTTCTACCCCTGCCACGCGGACATGGACGACGGCGGACGACACATGCTCAGCGAGATCGGCAAACGAGGGTAGCCCCGCTGGCGATAATGTGACTGCAGGTGCAGCTTGGACCGTATCTGTCTGAGTCATACGACCCAAGGCAAAAGCACCCATAGTGAGTGAAACGGCTATCACTCCAACTAACGTTTTCTTTTTCGTGCGCATAACGTTCCTCCTTGCAGCAGCGTCTCTGTTCTTTGACGTTATATATACCAATTATATATGAGAGAAGGATGAGACCAAGATTAGATTCTTCTCATGATTCTCAATGCCTCTTTGTCCGGCAGGCACGACGGGAGCAGCTCCAGAGCTATGGATGCATTCAAAATGTCTCCAGCCAAGCAATAAAACAGAAAAAAACAGCGCTTAGCCCGGCGAGCCACTGCACAGTGCGTTCGTTTGCCTCAGGCAGGGCGGGGACAAGCGCACCAAGCAGAAGACCACTCAAGAGGCCGCCAATGTGGGCCGTATGGTCGACGCTGGGTTCGATACCAATTACAAAGCCATAGAAGGCAATCAGCATTGCGGGCACATGCCACAATTTGTACCGCGAAGACGCGGGAAAGAGGGAAAGCTGTCGCAGCCGTACCCCGGACAGTGCTCCGAGCAAACCAAGAATAGCCCCCGACGCACCCGCCTTTACCGCGAATGAAGGATTCCAGAAATAGCTCGCCCAATTCCCCATCACTCCAGCGACAACATAAATGAACAGCAATCGTCCCGGCCCGACCGCTCGTAAAGTGAGTACACCCAGGACACCAAGCGTAGCCATATTACCCGCTAGATGTTTGAATCCAATATGAAGGAATAGAGCAGTCACTGTCCGCCACCATTCTCCATCAACGAGTAACAGGGTACGGATTGCGCCAAATCGGAGTAACGTCGTCGATTCTTGAGAGCCGCCGTGCTGCTCCAGCAGCCACCACACGACCATATTGATAGTGATCAGCCCGGCAATCCACGAGAGACTACTCTTCTCACCCAAGCGGAGCTCCGGGGCTACTGAGGGACGTGGGGCAGCTTCTTCCCGGATGAGCTGCTGCGCCTCTGACAGACGAGCGGCTTCGACTTCAATGACCCATCGGCTGGTGGGATTCTCTCTTCGGAAAGACAGTTGGGAATGGATGCCGGCGCTGGCGAGAATGAGGGCCGTTTCTTCGGCATGACCTTTCTCAGCAACAGCGATCAAAAATGCAACGGCCACAGAGATATCCGATGTAGGGGCAGCCCTATGTGGCTGCCCGTCCCTTTTTTCTGTGACAACATCTTTTGCGCGCCCTTAATCAACGTCTCTTTTTTTGTACTGCAAGATCGAGACGTTCCGGCACAGCACGACCCTTTTGCACTGCTGGACGAATCCGAATCGCATCTTGCCAGCGTTTGAGATTATCCAGACCGTCAGCATTGATGCCTGACCACTCAAAAGTATGCACCCAACTCCGGTGCGCGATGTCCGGGATCGAGTAGTCCAGCCAAATCCCGATGATCTTTGAGTCGAGTATTCAGCACCTCAAACAATCGTTGGCCCTCGCGCTGAGAACGCTCAATGGCAAACGGAATTTTCTCTGGCGCATAACGATAGAAGCCATTCGCCTGACCCATCATCGGCCCGATACCACCCATTTGGAACATCAGCCATTGTATCTTCAGCGAACGGCATTTTTTCGTTCTGCACCATCAGCTGGCCCGTTCGTACGGCCAGGTAGACCATAATCGCGCCGGTTTCAAAAACAGCAAAGTCACCGTTGTCATGATGAACAATCGTCGGAATACGCCCATTCGGGTCCAGCGCCACATAGGCGTCTTCTTTTTTCTCGCCTTTGGACAGGTCGATAGGCTGTACCGAGTAGTCCAAACCCATTTCTTC
>CAZXFE010000095.1:5738-13277 GCA_964639795.1 uncultured Enterobacteriaceae bacterium
TTCCACGGTCATAGAGACCTTCCCGCCGTTGGGTGCGGATGAGGCGTAGAGGTCAATCATGCAAAGGCCCACAAGCTTGTGAGGGTGTATTGTTTATAGGAACCGCCTCAGTTCGGCTTTGTTGCAACAAAGCGCAAGCGCACATAATCCGCGGTCCATTTGCCTTCTGCATCACACAAATCTGAGCGCAAGACGTTACGAATTTCATACAGAGCAGCCGAACGATCAGCATCCGGTACAGCATTCAGAAATGTTCCAGTAAAAATTTCGAGCCAGTCGATTATATCACCGGGTAACGGTGTTGGCCGAGGGATCAGGTCCATTGACCTGACGGCAAATCCTGGGACTTGCAGCTGCTTGGTATATATTTTCGGAGTGGGGAAATACCACGGGTTTATCGGCTCCGGGTCAATACCGCGAGACTGGAGTGCTTGATACACAGCGGCAACGATAGTCGCAACATTTCCTGCGCCGCCGAATTCTGCCACAAACCGACCGCCCGGCTTGAGCGCCTGCCACACCCCAGCAATGACTGCGTCGCTGTGTTTCA
Source organism: uncultured Enterobacteriaceae bacterium (assembly GCA_964639795.1). Taxonomy (GTDB): domain Bacteria; phylum Desulfobacterota; class Binatia; order Bin18; family Bin18; genus Bin18. The sequence continues at coordinate 6,289 of CAZXFE010000095.1, forward strand.
TCCAGTGTAGGGCCGCGTTACTGAACACCGCGTCAAACTCATTGTCATACGCAAGCGCTTGGCCATCGACAACATGCGCGTCTAAGCCCCGTTTACGTGCAGCTTCGATCTGCTCAGCACTCCCGTCTGCGCCAACAACGAGACAGCCGAGGACTACCAGTTTTTCCGTCAGCGCCCCATCCCCACAACCCAGGTCGAGAATACGTTCACCGCGTTGCGGCTTAAGTAGTTCAACCACAGGCATCCCAAGGTCGGCTACAAAACGCGCACTGCGTGCGTAGCTTTGAGGATCCCACATCTGTACTTGTGTCGCATTGCTTCCGTTAGGCATGCGTTCCCCTAATCGCGAAGCTGAAGGTGAGTCAAGGGGGAAACGCTTGCCGAGCACGGTCGGCTATGGCAACACTACACCGAGGAGGAGTAAGCCATGAATATTCCGCCCGAAGCCTATCCGCCAAGATTTGCCGATTATCTGCAACCACTTCTCGATGCCCGCTTGCGTTTTCTCGAAAAAATTTCGTCAAACGAAAAACTCATCTGTCGGGAGATTATTGCAGCCTTTCCCGGACTGGGCCGAGGACCTACGGTAGACGAATTGGCCGAACGAACGGGACTGCAGCAGTCCGACGTTGAGACCACGCTGACCCATCTCAATGACCGGGACATGCTCAAATATGATGCCCAGACGGGCTGTGTCATTGCCCTCTATCCGTTCTCAGATGTGCCGTGCCCCCATCAAGTCCAGCTAGTCGGAAAACAGCGCCTGTACGCCATGTGACCCGGCGGAGCGATTGCCATTCCCATCGTGTATGGGCCGGGAACCACAGCAACTGTTTTTTCTGAATGCACCCAGTGTCAGGCACCGATTCAGTTCGATATGACCGTCACAGGAGACGGCGCAGTAAGTTCCGCAGCGTCTACTGAAACCCTGCGCGAATGGGATCCCACGTTGACAGATGCAGACCGCACTGTGCCGCATCTGCTTGATGGATTTTGACGCCGCGTACAGTTCTTCTGTAGGGAAGAACATGTTATCCAGTGGAAAACTGAGCATTCTAACGAAGAGGGATTTCTGATTACGTTCAGCCAAAGCGCACGGATCTGTCAGTCCTTCTATGGCGGCTTGCTAGAGACGTGTCGCAACTCATAAAGGAAGGAAGTTCATGAGCTCTATAAAAACTGGCGGTGTCCAAATGGTACCGATTGATGGCGGTCATCGTGTTTGGACCAAGCGTTTTGGTTCGGGCTCGATTCCGCTCCTTACTCTCCACGGTGGGCCAGGCGGTACGCATGAGTACTTTGAGTGCTTTGAGGACTTTCTCCCCCAGCACGACATTCAAATTATTTATTACGATCAGCTCGGCTCAGCCTATTCAGATCAGCCGAATGATCCCAGCCTATGGACGCTGGAGCGCTTTCGAGAAGAAGTCGAGCAGGTCCGTCGAGCGCTGGGTCTCGAGCATTTCTATATGCTTGGACATTCTTGGGGCGGGATGTTGGGCATCGAGTATGCCCTCAAGTATCAGCAGCATCTCAAAGGGCTCATCATTTCAAATATGACGGCCAGCATTCCCGCCTATGTTGCTCATATTAATGAGTTGCGTAATCAACAGCCGCTCGAGGTCATTCGCGTTCTTGAAAAATACGAAGCCACCGAAAATTATAGTGCTCCGGAGTATGAAGAGACCCTTCTCACGCAGATCTATAGTCAACATCTGTGCCGTGTAGATCCTTGGCCGGAGCCCCTGGTGCGCATGTTCAGGAACTTGGCACAACCCGTCTATAACACCATGCAGGGGCCAAATGAGTTTGTCGTGAATGGTACGTTCAAAGACTGGAATCGCTGGGCGGATTTACACCAGATTCACTGCCCGACCTTGGCGTCAGGCGCGCGGTTTGACACCATGCGTGTGTCAGAGATTGAGCGTATGGGCGACCTGATACCGCACTCGCGCGTGTCCATATGCGAAAACGGTAGTCACTGCGCCATGTACGACGATCAAGACATGTATTTTCGTGACCTGGTACGGTTTATTCAAGACGTGGAAGCGGGAACATTTTGACGACAATTTCCGTCCTACGTCATCTGCCCCTTTGTATAGGAGGAAAACCTAGTGGTTCATTTGCTCATCGCTATTAAGCGCAAAGACGGTCTCAGCCGCGCTGACTTCTCTCGCCACTGGCGCGAAGTGCATGCTCCACTCGCCAAACAGTTGCCAGGTATGCGACGCTACACCCAAAACCATAGCCCGTCCGTGGTGAGCCGGGGGCAGGCCTACGACGGCGTTGTTGAAATCTGGATGGACAGCGAAGAGGCTCTCGAAGCTGGGTTTAATAGCAAAGAATACCGCGCAGAAGCCTACGCAGATGAGCCAAATTTTGCGGACGTCAAAGATGTTGTTCGCCTAACCACCACAGACCAGGTCTTACTCGAAGGTGACATCAGCAGCAGTCCCCAGCCGCTTATCAAACGCATCTCTTTTATTAAACGAAAACCTGGCATGGACCCTGGCGAATTCTTCCAATATTGGAAAGACGTGCACGGCCCACTGGCAGTCCAGATCCCTGGTATACAGCGCTACGTCCAATGCCACGCCCTGCCTTCCAACTATGCGAAAAGCGAGCCGCAGTATGATGGTGTGGCCGAGCTGTGGTTTGATTCTTTGGGTGACCTCAACTTTGCCATGGCATCAGAAAAGTACAAAGAAGGCGCTCAGCCCGATGGTCTCAAGTTTGTCGATCCGTCCAATATGGTTACGCTCCTCACTGAGGAATATCGAATCGTGTAGAATACCCCGCTCTCAGGGAGAGGACGGTACTACTGATCCAGAATAACAACACTGTCTAGCAATGGAGTCCATTTTGGCAACACCCCTCCTCTCCCACTTACCCCCTTCCCCTCCTTCTAAGCACTAAATCAACAAACCCTTTTCCCGCAATTAAGTCTTTGCATCAAACTCCCTGAACCAGCCAATCGAGAGGGACTCCACCACTGCTTGCGTGTTATTCCGTCTTCTCCGAGACTGTTCCTCACAACAGAACTCACTCGATGAGAAAGGACAGCCATTTTTTATGCGCATCATCGCTGCAGAAACCGGCATACCGTATGAGTTGGATGTTGGAGATAGTGTCGAGTTGATTGGTTCGATTTGGATCTACAACGGTGGAAAGATTATCCACGGTCCAGATAAAGATAAAGGCCGTATCATTGACATGCGCGAGGAAGTCTAACGTTTAGCTTTTAAATGGCAGCAGGCACGATTTAGCGGACACATTTTCCCCAAAACCGAACCTTTCAAGTCGGAGATCGAATCCAGAACAGCCAGGCCATCTATAGCCCAACCTGCGGCGTGACAGTCGGCGAAGGGACTGCAGGCAGTGTTGTTTGGGCCGGACGATACTCCGTCTCTGTTCGCTGGGATAACGGGCGTAATTCGTCTACGTCTATCCGGCACTCTAGACACCAAGTACGGGCCAAGCAGCGCAAAACATCTCTTCACCCCACAATCTCTCTCGGCAAAATACCCCGGCGCGGCCAGCTCATATGGCCAGCCAGGAACGCCGGCTACTCAGTCAGGGCGAGAGGCTTACGTTTCAATCGATCCAGGAATTACTCATTAACGTGTAAAGGCAGGTTGATTGAACGGCCATTTCAAGCCTGTTGCGGCGCATGACCTCGCAACATACGTTGTAGCGTAAGTCGATTGAGGAATCCTGAAACAGTTGTTGCTTTACCCCGCCACAATCCCAGGCCACAGCACGAGGGCTGAAATCGGGGCGCATAGCGGAGAGTAGATTACCGAATCCCGACGGGCAAACCCTGAACCTCGGGCCCGCTTAAAGAAACCAACCCAGTAGGCCCACGGCTATAACGCCTGTCCCCCACAAGCACACCAGGACTGCAATCAACAACGCAAAGGCCACGACTATGGTCGGCCAACGTCCGGGGCTAAACGTCGGATTTCCATCCACACTTGGAACAACGCCATCTAAGCCCTACTTCCCGCCGAAAGCCCAATACCAGTACAGGGCTGACAAAGCAGAAAATATGAAAGTAAGCAGGCTCGCTATAAAGAACGCTTGGGAAACCATGTGTTCGTTCCCCTTTGAGCCAACAGATATTTCATAGGCACTACGACCGCGCTGGCAGACGTACCACGCCAGTACTCAGCACTGACAGTTCGCCATCCTGATTCTTCGCATTCTGCTCAACCTCGACGTAATGTTGCCCCTCTTCCTGAAAGATCCGGGAGACCTCCCCATTGATGAAAAGCGTATCACCAACCGGATTATGGCGGCGGATCTTAACGGAAATATTCCGTAGGAAACCATCGTCTCCGATCCAGTCAGTGAGATGATGCGACATCCACGACGTGCGCTCAGGCCCATAGTCATAGGCTTCAGGCGTACCTACACGCTGGGCCAGATCCGTATCCCAGTGAACGCGCTCAGGCACGTCGGGAATGCCGAAACGATCAGGAATTCCTAATCCTGGATGTTTCCGAAGCTGTTTCCAAGCCATACGATTGGCCCGAATATACAGCCCGCCCCAGCCCTGGGCATAAGCGATAAAACCCGTGACCGTCATCGGTCCCTTCACCATAGTAGACAACTTGTCCCCGACTTTGACATCTTCGATATAACGCGGTCTTGCCCCGCGCACCTCTTCTTGCGCGTATTGGTCGAAGATCTCAGCGATTTGTTCCCGCGAATACGACACCGGCTCTTTCTGTTTGACCTCAGTGTATTTTGTCCCGCGTTCACGTGCGGCATCTCGCTCGGTTCGAAAACACCAGCTGTCTCCCTCCACAACCAGCTCACCATTCTGTTTGTAATAATCAACGTGATAAATCTGCTGGATGGCCCGACCAGCAAAGCGTGTCTCGTGTTCGACGAGGTCTTTTAGATAGGCCTTGGTCGTAAAGGCATCGTTGCGAAACATCGGCTTATGCCACGTCAGATCCGCGCCGGCCCACATAGCATGAATGCCGGGCAGACCGCCAACATAGCCACTCAAAATACGATTGAGCGGAAAGACAAACGACGGCGGAGCAACGATCTGACCGTAGCGTCCCTTGGCCGCATACTCCGGGTCACACCACAGCGGGTTATCGTCCCCAATCCCGTGCGCATAATGGCGGATATTGTCGCGCGTGGCCTCATAACACCACGGCTCCAGTGTATCCTCGATCGGCAGATTAATGAGCTTGCGTAGCGAATCCAGCGCTTGGTCGGTTATGATGGCAAAGCGTTGTTCTGGTTCTGACATGTCTTGTTTTTCTCCTCCGAGCGACTTTTCAAATTGGTCTTCTTCAAGACTCCCTCGGAATGTATGTGTATCAATTGTTCTCAGCCTGCGGAATCCACCCCGCCTCATCTGGCCGGGCTCACATCAGAAACGGATCGTAACCTGAATTCGCTGGTCCAAAGTCCGCAGGCTTCGTGCCCGGTCGAAAAGGCCAAAAAAGCGTTCGTGCACCCGTTCCTGTTCGGCGGCATTTGGCGGGATTAGCAAGGTCACGCCAATGCAGCCACACGCATTCAGAGCAACGCCGACCAGGCCGGCTTCAAAAATCCAGATGTGTTGCCAGCCGGATAGCAGCATACTTACAACCCCCAGCATTCCCAACAGGATGCCCACAAATGCCGCTCTACACGAAAAACGCGGCCAGTACAGTCCTAAAATCAACGGCAAATAGAGCTGCATCAGAAACTCAAACTTAATTATCGTCAGCTGCCACAGGGTCGTAATAGGCCTGAGCGATAGAACCATCACGACAAGTAAAATAAAAACAGTAAAAATCCTCCCGGCTTTGGCAATTTCATCCTCGCTCGCGTGGGGACGAAAGAAATGACGATATACATCGTGTGTCAGCATGGAGGACAGCGTGAGAAGAACGCCCGCGGCGGTTGACATGATTGCGGCTGCGGCACCGACAAAAACCAAGAGGACTACCCAGTAGAGGTGGGTAATCTGCTGGCCCAGCAAATGGCCCAAGATCTGATCGGCCTGTCGTGTTTCCAATCCCTGCAGTCGGACAATGCCGACCAGGCCGATCAACACCACACACAGCATGATAAGAAAATAATTAGGCACCATCATGGCCATACTTCGGCGCAGGGCTCGTTCGGTTTTGGCCGCATAGACACTCTGGATTATTTGGGGATACATCGATCCGCCCAGACCAAAAACCAAAGCGTACAGGAAATACGACCGCGTCAAGGCAGTATAGGAATCTGTGACCGCAACTTTCTCAGGTGCGATCTGAACCGCCAGTCGGATAACGCTTGCGATTCCACCTTGTGCTGATACCAGCACCGCGGCGGCCACAATGATCGATCCTAATAACAAGCTGCCCTGGAGCACCTCAGCCCAGACCATGCCGCGCCAACCGCTAAGCAATACATAGCCCAGCATCACAGTCGAGATATACACCACACCGGTTGTGAAGGAGTATTGGCCATTCGTAAACCCAACAAAGGCATGGCCCATGCCTGTCATCTGGATCATCAGATAAGGAATCATCGTCAGAATCAGAAAACAGGCTACCACGAGCCTCAGGCTACGGCTTTGGAAACGGTCAGCGAAAAAGTCGGCAGGGGTGAGATAGTCATATTTTTTGGACAGGACATACAGGCGGGGCGCGTAGGACAGGAGACCAAGGGTAATCGCAATGATGAAAGGGATGAGCATGACCGACATCAAGCCGACCCGATAGGCTTGGCCGGGCAGACCGAAGAAAGTATTGCCACTAAACTTGGTCGCCAACATGACGAAAAAGAGTACGACTGTCCCCGTCATCTTGCCGCCCAGAAAATAATCTCGGGCGGTCCAGGTCTCACCTGAGCGATGGGCGAAAAAGCCGATCAAGAGATTACTCAGCAGATACACGGACAGCAGAACGAGAGCACCAAAACCCAGACCTACGGACTCAGCCGTGCCACCCATACCCTAGTCCGCGTCTTTGACAGCGTTTTCGTCCAAGACG
>CAZXFE010000096.1:0-13253 GCA_964639795.1 uncultured Enterobacteriaceae bacterium
GATGAACTCCATAATCTGTTCAGTCATCCGGTAATGGTGCAATACCGGGCTGCTCAGCGCGAAGACATCCAGCCGACAGAGCGAGAAGTGTCAACCGCAACAACACATTTTGATAGCTGGCATGCGGCGCGTATTCAGGCCCAAGATCATCCGATCAAAGAACGACGCAAAGACATTGAGCTGGCGCTTGCGCAGTCTGGTCTAGCAGCGGAAGAGAAGAAAAAGCTGGAGAGTGAGCGCAGCGCTATCGATGCGAAACTGAGCCCGCCGGGGCGACGTTTTGCCGGCTGGATGGTCGCCAACTGGAAGTTCCAACGTCATTTATACAAAAAATACGGTGGCGGACGTGTGTTGTGGCAACAAGCGGGTCTTGAAGCCTTCGACGCCATGCACGAGTGGTTGAAGCAATATGAGAAAAAGGGTGATTTTATGATTAGCGATGCGGCGCTGCGTGACCGGTTTTATGCCTATTGGATGACAATGGACCACGGCACATTTCTGCATGCTGATAAGGATTTTATTGAACACGAATTCCTCAACCCGTATTGGTTGCGACCGTTTATAGGAGATTCACTCAAGAAGAATTTGGAAGCGGATAAACGCTGAGGCCTGCGATCGTAATGCTTTGAAGTTTCATTCCTCTAGCTGCTGGATTCCAGCAAACAAATCGGGCTGGGCTGAATCTATTGAGGACGTGAGGAGAAGCATGAGTGCACACGAAGAGTCGATCGAGTTTTTCAGTGCGAAAGAGGCGAATGCCATTGAGCTGGCGCCAGAGCGGTCGGTCCTTCTGATTATTGACATGCAGCGTTACTTCGTTGAGCTAGGCAATTCCTTTACCGATGTATTAGAGAAATTAGTTCCTACTGTGTATGCCGGCTACCTCGATCGGGTGCATTATCACGTCATCCCGAAGATTCAACAGCTTTTAGCCGCATTCCGAAAAACCGGAGCACCAGTCATCTAAATTACAGTCGGAACGGAATCTGGTGACGGACAAGATCTACCGTGTTGGCTGCGTGCGTTGGATACATTGGGGATGGAGACGATAGGAAAACCAGTCTGCTCCCCTGTGAATGCGCCGCATTGGAATATTACGGATGCCATTGTACCTCAAAAAGATGAGATCATGTCGAACAAACGCTCTGCCGGAACGTTTGTGACCACCAATCTCCAACAGGAACTCCAACGCCAGAATATCGGCCACGTCGTATTGTGCGGGGTCACTACTGATATCTGCCTGGGCACCACCACCCGTGAGGCTGCCGACCGTGGCTATAAGACAGTCGTTGTGTCAGACGTCTGTACAACGCTGAGTGAAGAGTTGCATGCTGTTCATCTCGAAACCTTAAAAGTCTTCGGTGAGGTCAGAACAACGGGAGTGGTCACGGTGGCCATGCAGCAGACGAAACAGGCTGCGTAGAGATTTTACCCTTTCTTGGGAGGGGTGGCGCGTTAGTGGTCCCTTCGAGTTTCTACTCCAACACCTCGTTCTGAATAATCTGATCCAGCGTCTGCCGTTTACGTATGAGCAGTGGCTCTTGGTCTAGCCCGCGGTACAATACTTCCGGTGCTTCTGGAAAAGAGTTGTAATTTTTGGAACTCATACCAGAGCAATACGCGCCTGACCCTTCGATCACGAGATAGTCTCCAATCTTTGTTTCGAGCAGTGTACGCGGTTCAAGGGCTTCCGGGTCCCCGGCTGACGGGGTCAGAATATCGCCGGATTCACAGCAGTGTCCGGCAACGATGGCTTCACCAACGGGACGTTGCTCTTGCTCGCTTTCGTCTGTTGCGGGAACTACGATGAGGGGATGCTGTGCGCCGTACATGCTCGGACGTAAGACCTCGGTCATACCACTGTCGATCTTCAAAAAATGATAGCCGTCCTTGCCCGTGCTGGTGAGATCCTGAACGGTCGTAATCACACACCCAGCATTCGCAACCAGATAGGTCCCGGGCTCAACTTCTAAACGGATTCTTCTGCCCGTTGCTTCCCCGAAGGCGACAAAGGTCTGGACGACCGGCTGACCGACTTGTTGCAAATCAGTCGAAACTTCATCCAACATGCGGCCGACCTTGTAGCCGCCGCCCAAGTTGAGCGTGTGGGCATCGGGGAAATGCTCTAACAGGCTCATGCTCATCCCAGCGACATTCTGCCATACCGTAGGGTCAGAGCCTGAGCCGATATGGGTGTGTATTCTCACCACCTTGAGATTGTGTTGCCTGGTGATAGCCTGCACCTCTTCTTTATCCTCATGCCAGATGCCGAAGCTTGCAGCGGGGCCACCCACGTTAGTGCGATTTGTCCCGCCAGACCCGAGTCCTGGGTTGAGACGAATGCCGAGTTCCTGGCCTGGAAAATTTGGCCCAAAATACCGTAGCTGGTCGAGCGAACACGCATTCAGCAGCGTGCCTGCCTCGTGTAAATCTTTGAAATTCTTAGGGAGCTCTTGGGCAGTCAGGGCTATTTTTTTGGCTGCAATACCCGCTTTCATTGCCCGCTGCACTTCAAAGCCTGAGCTGGCATCAAAGTGAAGTCCCAGACGGTCAAACAGACGTAGGATACTGCCATTCGGCAGCGCCTTCATGGCATAACGCGGGGTCAAACCAAACGCATTCGGGAAATTCAGCACGTTCTTTGCGCTCTGCGTGAGACGTGCTTCGTCGTACACATAGGTCGGCGTTCCAAACTTTTGCGCAATCCTGCGGACTTCGCTGTGAGAAAGAAAACGGGTTTCTTCAATCGCTTGCGTCGACATGCTGCTCCTCCGCGATGAGCTCATAATAAATTGCCTGTGAGGTCGCAAATAGTATGTGTTTCTTTTGATTGTCAAAAGAGGGTCTAGGTTGTATTCGGTGGTTGGTCCATGGTGAGAGGGACGCAAAATTATGTAAGGAACAGCGAGCTTGTCCCGCCGTCGATTTGGCATCTATAATGAGGTTCGTTATAACGTAAGGTGTGACGGTCATTTCGAAACAGTGGAACGGAAGCCGTTTTTGACGGGGTAGACACTCGTAATGCTCGGTGAAAATGCCCGCGGTTTCTTTGGTCTGTTGTTCGACGGAAGCTGGACCAGATTAATAGGGTACACAACACACAAAAGCTCAAGATCCCGCCCGGCAACCATCTTGAGCGGTTAAGCCGGGATCGCAAAGGGCACTTCAGTATTCGGATCAATAATCAATACCGAGTATGTTTCCGTCGGGAGAGTGGCAATGCCAACCAAGTAGAAATTTCAGACTACCATTAAGCGAACGGGACGCTGGGCTGTTCGACAGAGCCAGGTGGGTCGTGGAGAAATGCGTCTGTCTCAGAAAAGACCGCCTACGCATCCTGGAGAAATGCTGTCGGAGGAGTTTCTGAAACCATTAGGAATGAGTCAGTCGGCGTTTGCGATACGGATCGGTGTATCCTTTCCACGCTTGAAAGAAATTATTCTAGGGAAGAGCGATGTGACAGCGGATACAGTTTTGCGCTTGGCCCGCGTGTTGGGTATGTCCGCCGACTTTTGGCTCGGACTGCAGCAGGACTGGAACCTTTGTCATGCTATGCGAAGTGATAAGGCTATCGAGATTGCCAAATTAGAGCCATTACAGGCCAGAGGGTAGCTGCTTGAGTGGGTGCCTAGCGGCGCATGAGCCTGAGGAAGATTTGGCCATAATAGCTCAGAGAAAAAGGAGGCAGGACAATGAGTAAGTCGAATCCCGTTCGCGTACATGTAATTGCTGGTGGTTTTCCGGTTGGCTCTCCAGCTGGACACGATATGGACTATGCCCGTCTCAGGATTCTTCAGCTGTTGCAAGAGAATCCAAACGTGGCGACAACGGTGACCAATGATTTTACAGACATTGAAAAGTGGTTGTCTGGTAGCCAGATGTTAATCACCTATGTCGCCGGCCCGTTTCCAAACGCAGAACAGAATCGATTCCTCAGACAATGGCTTGGGGATGGGGGACGCTGGCTCGGTCTGCATGGAACAAGTGGGGGGAAGGCTGCTCCCGTAGGGGATGATCGTCGCATCCGCAAGATGGTCAAGGCCGACCACCATAACACCTTGGGTGGCTTTTTCCTGAACCACCCGCCGCTGCGGAAGTTCCAAGTCAAAGTAACGAACCCGGGGCATGTCCTGACCAAAAACCTGCCAGCGTCGTTTGACGTGATGGACGAACTGTATTTGATTGAGCTTCAAGATCCTGCGGCATCGCAGGTCTTTCTGACCACCGAATTGGACAAAGACCCTTCGCCGCAAGGGTTCGGCTTTGTGTATGACAAAGACACCGCACTCCAGCCGGACGGCAAAACTCGGGTGCTTGGTTACACGCGGGAACTTGGTAAGGGCGGTGTGACCTATATCGCACTAGGGCACTGTCACTCTCCCACCAGTAATATGCAGCCGTTCGTCGATGTCAGTGTGGATGATGCCGGGACCACGCCAAAGCTCTTTCGTGGCTCATGGGAGACGAAGCCTTTTGAGCAATTATTACGAAATGGAATCGAATGGGGCTGTGCGCAGAGGACCGGATGAAAAAAGTCGTGCTTATTACTGGCGGTGGTCGTGGAATCGGAGCGGCCACCGCCCTGTTGGCTGCAAAACAAGACTATGCCGTTTGTGTGAACTATTTGAACAAGAGCGCTGCGGCCGAGGCTGTTGTCAATGCAGTTGAACACGCCGGCGGACGTGCGATCGCGGTTGCCGCTGATGTTGCTGTAGAAGCCGACGTTGTACGCTTATTCGAAACTATGGATACGCAGCTCGGACCCGTGACCGCATTAGTCAATAATGCCGGCATTGTTGGACACAAGACTGCGCTGGTCGACATGGACACGGCTCGTTTGACCCGTATCTTCTCAACCAATATCACGGGCAGTTTTCTCTGCGCGCGTGAAGCAGTCCGGCGTATGTCTACCAAATATGGAGGTATGGGCGGTACCATTGTCAACGTGTCCTCTGCCGCCTCCCGATTGGGATCTCCTGGTGAATATATCGATTACGCGGCTTCTAAAGGTGCGCTGGATACGATGACCATCGGTCTGGCCAAGGAAGTGGCAACGGAAGGCATTCGGGTAAACTCCGTCCGGCCTGGGATCATTTACACAGACATTCACGCCAGTGGCGGCGATCCGGATCGGGTAGAACGTCTCAAAGAAGTTGTACCAATGAAACGTGGCGGCCAAGCAGAAGAAGTGGCTCAGGCCATTCTGTGGCTACTTTCGGATGAAGCCTCCTATTCCACGGGTACATTTATTGATGTATCAGGAGGACGATAGCGGTGGTATAGGGAATTGAGGAGTTGGATGTCAGCGCAGAAGGTCCTCTCACGAGGTATTTGCTCTGTACGGTGTTGGAGGGGAGGGGCTGTTGAGGAACGGAATCGGAACACTCAACGAGGGGCCACTACATGCTGCACTCAAGCAGCACTATGCCAGGCCCGGTGACCTGATCGAAGAGACAGTATGCGGCTATGTGGTAGACATCCTGCGTGTCGGACATATCCTTGAAATTCATACAGGTGGCTTCTCGTCGCTCAAACGAAAAATTACGACCCTTCTCAAAGATCACTCTGTGAGATTGATCTGCCCAGTGGCGTGTGAACGCTGGATCGTCAAGCTCCGCTCTGAACCGTGGCAGAAGCCGAACCGTCGGAAATCCCCAAAGCACGCTGGATGTGAAGGGATTTTCGAGAAATTAGTAAGTATTCCTGAACTGCTGGCGCACCCTCGATTTGAACTCGAAGTTGTTTCAACCAGAGAAGAAGAAATTCGTCAGTTCGACGGTCGGTGTGGACGTCGGAAGCGGGGCTGGGTTGTTGTTGAGCGACGGCTGCTAGAGATTGTGGAAAGCCGGGTGATGCGGAATCCAGGGGACCTGCAATGTCTGATTCCCCAGACTCTCCCGCAACGATTTCGAACCATTGATATTGCTGAAACGCAGGGATGGTCTCGGCGGCTCGCCCAGCAAGCCGCCTATTGTTTGCGAAAGTCCGGCGAGGTGTCGGTGGTTGGGAAGTCGGGCAATGCGATCATCTATAGTTTTCATGCCAACCAACTCTGCTCTAAGCCTGCGAGACGTCTCACTTGATGGACAGGCTCACTCATGAAGCCAATAAAAATTTCTCTCGAACACGCACGCAGAATGGCCGTACATGCGCAACTGCTCGATGGGCGGGCACGGCTGCCCAGAGGCAAAGAGGGCATAGCACGCACGATTGAAAAATTGGGTTATGTGCAAATTGATACCATCTCGGTGATTGAACGCGCGCACCACCACACGTTGCGAACACGCCGACCAGACTACACCCCGCAGATGCTACACGAACTTCAGGCAAAGGATCGGCGTGTGTTTGAGTATTGGGGACATGCCGCGTCCTATTTGCCGATGGCGGATTATCGCTACTATCAGCCGCGTATGCGTAGCTTTCAAAATCCTCAAGACAAGCGGGTTCGCGAGCGTTTGAAGGCGCATGGACATTTGATGCCGGCCGTTCTTGAGCGCATTCGTAAGGAAGGGCAGCTGGGTTCCCAGGACTTCGCTCCATCACCGGGAGCAAAAAGCAGCGGCTGGTGGGACTGGAAGCCCTCCAAGGTTGTGTTGGAACTCCTCTTTTGGAAGGGCGATTTGATGATTGCCGAACGTCGAAACTTCCACAGAATGTATGACCTGGCAGAACGGGTTTTACCTGAAGGCATAGACACGAGTACGCCGGGCGAGGACGAGCTGGGACGGTTTTTCGTACGCCGTGCGCTTTCCGCCTATGGAGTGGCAAAGGAAAAGGATGCGTATGCGCATCTTTCGGCAACGAGTAAAGCCGTACTCTCTCAATCGCTTGCCGACCTTATCGATGCTGGTGAAATCGTCGGCGTAAATGTTGGAGATGCCGATCTGAATACGTACTACGCTTTAGCCGAAACAATCAAGAAAACGGCCAGACTTAAGCAGCTAGTGCCGGGTGTCTCTTTCCTGTCTCCTTTTGACAATCTCATCATCCTCCGGGATAGAGTTAAAGAATTATTCGGGTTCGACTACTCGCTGGAGTGCTACGTACCTGCTGCCAAAAGAAAGTATGGCTATTTTGTTTTGCCGATATTATGGGGCGACAGCCTTGTGGGAAGATTGGACCCCAAGGCAGATCGGAAAAGAAAAGCTCTCATCATAAACAACTTGGTTTTCGAGACGGGATTCAGAAAGGTTGACGAACTTCTTCCTCTTTTCGCGAACGCTCTGTCTGAATTCGCCAGGACGAATCAGTGTGAGACGATCGAATGCAATTTGGTGACACCAGCCAAAGTCAAACGGCCTTTGGAGCGTCTGGTTAAACAAGCGCTAGCATAGGCCGCGCCGGCGACAGCTACGATGCACAGGGGCAGCTGGGCCAGCTGGGCCAGCTAGACGGGCTAAATCAGCCAAAGGTAAAAAAAGTTCCGATGCCAGCAGAATTCTCACTCGATGGAAAGATTGCGCTGATTACCGGCGGCGGGCGTGGGCTGGGCTTGGAAATTGGGAAAGCGTTTGGGCAGTTCGGCGCACGCGTCCTCGTCAACGGACGTAATCAAGACAGGCTCGAACAGGCGATTGATGCAATTACGGCTGAGGGAGGAACTGCATATCCTTTGGCGTGTGACATTGCGGACGAAGATGCTATTGAGGTTGCATTCAAACGTATTCGGGACGAATATGGGCGACTCGATATTTTGGTCAACAACGTCGGGATGCGTAATCGCCGTAAGCTGTTTGAATTCGAGCTGGATGCTGTCCGGCAACTCGTGGATGTGAATCTCATTGCTCCCTTCAATGTCAGCCGGGAGGCGGCTCGGTTGATGATTGAGGGTGGAGGCGGACGCATTATTAATGTGACATCCATTGCCGGTCCGATTGCCAATGTCGGTGACGCTGCCTACACCGCTGCGAAAGGCGGCCTCGAAGCGCTCACGCGGTCTCTTGCTGCAGAACTTGGTCCGTCCGGCATCACGGTCAATGCTATTGCGCCGGGTTTCTTTGCCACAGAAACGAATATCGCTCTGGTAGCAGATCAAAAGATCGCCGCTATGTTGAAGCATCGGACTTCGCTTGGGCGGTGGGGAGATCCGTCAGAAATTTCTGGGGCAGCCATATTCCTAGCATCCCCAGCTGCGTCCTATGTGACAGGACAAGTCATCGCTGTTGACGGTGGATTTTTGGCGCACTTTTAGTATGGTGCATTTTAGATGCGGCGCATTCAATCCAGCTAGTTGATTTATCCCTTACGTCCCTGGCATAAAGATAAATACGCCGACCGGTCAGCGTGTTGGGAGGACTTCGTATGACGCTTCAGATTGGCCCATTAAGTGATGCGATGGGTGCACAGGTTTCAGGTATCGATTGGACACAGCCGATAGACGAGAACACCGTTTTGGCAATTAACACGGCATTCTTGAACTATCATTTGTTATGTCTACGGACCGAACCCCTCACTCCCAAAGCGTTTGCCCAAGTGTCGCGCTGCTTCGGCGAGCCGCAGCTCCAACTGCTGCGCAAGTATCGTAACGAGGAAGCCCCGGAAGTCTCGATCCTGGAGAGCACGTATAAAAAGCCTGAAGACAAGAAGGCGGACCTGCTCCTGGACCGGCGGTCGGGCTGGCATACGGACGATTCCTATTTTGCGGTGCCGGCAAAGGCGACCCTTTTACAAGCATTAGAGATGCCCGAATATGGTGGGGAAACCCGCTTTTGTAACGTACGTGCCGCGTACGAGGATCTCTCCAAAGAAATGAAAGCCCGCCTCGACGGACTTCGGGCGGTTCACAGCTATGACACGCTGCGTGCCCAGGCTCGGGCCGCCACCCGGACTAAGGAAGAAGAGGTGGAAACGCCGGATGTCCTTCATCCCCTGATTCGTACCCACGATGACACTGGGGAAAAGGCGATCTATTTCAATTCCAATCGGACCGACCGGATCATGGATATGGACCGCGCTGAGAGCGATGCCGTACTCGATCAGGTTCACAACCATATGACGCAGACGAAATATCAGTATCAGCATTCCTGGCGGATTGGCGACGTGTTGCTGTGGGACAATCGGAGCGTGACCCACTCGGTCAATATGGATTTTCCGCCCGGCCAACGCCGTGTCCATCAACGCATTCTGCTCAAGGGCTCGGTCCCAGTTTAGGAGGACGGGCAGCCACATAGGGATAGGGATGCCCCTACATAGGCGGTCTTACAGTTAGTGGGGTGGGTCGTGTGGCCCACCTTTTTTCTTTGAAGGTGTGTGGTTAAGTTGACGAAACGAAAGGGTGTGGCAAAAACACTATGAAATTTCATGCAATCGCCTATGGCACAGTCGGAACCCGAAAAGAGATCGAACAGGGCATGGCCGGCAAGAAGCCCGAACTCTACCAGCGTATGCTCAAGGATCTAAAGGAGTATGTGACGGTGTGTGACGAAGCCGGCTTCGAAGGCTTCGGCCATCCTGAACATCATTTGCAGATTGAAGGCATGGAAGCCACGGGCAGTCCCGGCTTGCTGAGTATGTTTATTGGCCAGAACTCGAAGCGGCTGAAGGTCGATATACTCGGCTATGTGCTGAATACGCACAATCCCCTCCGCGTGGCCGAAGACATCTCTATGATGGACCATATGTTGCAAGGACGCCTCAATGTTGCCTTCGTGCGTGGCTACCAGGCCCGCTGGGTGCAAAATTATGGCACGCTGCCCGGAGTCGAGGCGGTGGGGCACTGGAACAAAAAACAAGAGTCCGACCTTAAAAACCGGAGAGCCTTTGAAGAAGCCGTTGCCGTGATCAAAAAAGCGTGGAGCCATGACACCTTCTCGCATAAAGGCGAGTTCTGGCAGTTCCCGCCCGAAGGAGCAAAGAACCCACACCCTATGGAAGCCTACACTCAGTACGGCTCCGGGGTGAAAGACGACATGACTATTGAAGAGATCGGCATCGCTCCTCGCCCCTACCAGAATCCGCACCCGCCTCTGTATGCTGGCTTCACTCACAATACGGAATCGATTCGCTACTGGGGTAGAGAAGGCGGCAAGCCGATTATCATCATCCTTCACGAAGAGCTGTGTGGGCGTCTGCAAGGCATCTACCGAGAGGAGGCGGAAAAGGCGGGCCGAACGGTCAAACCGGGCACGGAACTCGCGTTGGGTGGTCAGCTCGTCGTGACCGAAAGTCCCTCGGAAGCGCAGCAGATCTTGGCAGACACCCGCTGGTTCTGGGAAAAATGGGGCATCCCCTTTGGGCTGGGTGTTGCGGAACCGCTGATTGGAGATCCAGACGCCATATCTAGAAAAATTGAGCTTGCCCAAAAGATCGGCACCGATGAAATGTTCTTCCTTCTCGGCGATGGCCTCCTCCCGCGTGATACCATCTTGCGCAGCTTTGAGCTTTTTGCGACGAAGGTAATGCCGCGTTTTAGTTGACGGTACGGCAGGAGCCACGGGATGGAAAAGGACGGTGCTAGACAGCCGGAGATAGAAGCGGATCCGCGCTCGGCGTACCCCCGCCTCCAACTGGTTGCGCACCAAATTCCGCGTGGCAACGTATGGCCAAATCGCCGAAGTCATAGGACTGCCCATAACCGCGCGGGAGGTTGGTTATGGCATGGCAGCCCTGTGCGATGCCCAGCCCGATCGCCCTGCTCCTTGGCAGCGGGTTATTAATGCTGCGGGCCGAGTCAGTACCGGCCAACGTCAGCAGCTTTTACTGGAGCAAGAGGGCGTGGTCTTCAATGTCAAAGGCGTGACTGATCTCGGACGCTTTGGTTGGCAAGGTGCTGGTCCCGCGTGGGCCGAAGCTCTTGGTTTCCATCTTCTCAAAGAAACGAGCGAAGAAAAGAAACAGCTTGATCTGTCTGATCGTTTCAAAATGGCTGCATGATGGCTGAAGCATGAATCCAGGGGGAATGAGGAGCACGTATGAGCACATTCAATGTTGATTCACTCCGCGAGTCGACTGACGAAGGCCCCGTTACGATGATCAATCTGATCAAGTATCGAGAGCAGTCGCTTGATGGAAACGGCACAGGGCGGGAAGCCTATGCGCGTTATACACGACCAGTTCAGAAACTCGTCGAAGATCGGGGTGGGAAGGTCTTGTGGGCTGGGCCTGTGGCAGAGGCCGCCTTGCATGAGGGCGGCGATGTGGATTGGGACTGGGCAATCCTCGTCTACTACCCACGCCGAGCAGCCTTTATTGATATGGTGGAAAGCAAAGAGTTCTTAGACGCGAACGAACACCGCCGGAACGGAGTCGAGAAACACGTTATCATGGCTTCTCGAACGTTAATGTTGGAAGACCTCCCAGAAAAGTGAGCCTGAGTTTTTAAAACCGCAAATCAGAAGACAAGGAGAAATAGTATGAGTGATACAAACGTACCAGACAGTCTTCCAGGATGGATCTCGGATCATCTCAAACGGTATCTCGATAGCGATGGAGCTGACGGACATATGTGGGACTCCGGGCCAGTTGGCGGGCCAGGGCTGCTCCCGACGTTGTTGCTGACCACTACAGGCCGTCGTTCAGGCAAATCGATTATAATGCCCCTTATCTATGGGGAAGCCGACGGGAATTATGTCATCATCGCATCCAAGGGCGGCGCGCCCAAGCATCCTGGCTGGTATCTGAACCTGGCGGCAAACTCCGCTGTTGAGGTGCAGGTGAAGGCCGATCGTTTTAAAGCCAAAGCTCGAACCGTCACTGGAGACGAACGGGCTGCATTGTGGAAAAAGATGGAATTTATTTATCCTCCCTATAATGATTACCAAGCCAAAACTGACCGCGAGATTCCGGTAGTGGTGTTGGAGCGGGTGACCGGCTAAATGTTATTCTGGACGGAGCCTTTGGAAGTGGAGAATCTTTCAAGGGTTGAGGGGAGTTTCTTCGTCTATGGCTCAGGATGACAACGAAAAGGAGGGACCACGATGAGTGACGAAATGCGTCGGGTGATAGACGAAGCGGCGATTCGCCGAGTGATTGACCGTTATTGTCATGCCGTTGATCGGGGGACTACTGACGACGTAGCTGCGCTCTTCCACCCCAACGGGCGATTGGTCGTGAGCCTTGAAGATAACGATGGCTATAACGGACGCGAGGCAGTACGTGACTGGTACGCGAACTATCATAAATACTTCCGGGCGAGACTGACGCACCTGCGGCATAAGATCTCCAATATCCAGATTGATATAAACGGAGATGAAGCGCGAGTGGTATCCTATATGGACGCCGACCTCATCCCGAAAGGCGAAACCAAGCCACTGCATGCCATTGGTCGATATGACGACCGTTTCGTCCGAGATGGCGGTGAGTGGTACTTCGCCGAACGCGCGATTGTTGTGTATGACGCGGATGAGCGGCTGGCTGAATTATTGAGTGCTGATTCCTAGCTGGAGTTGAGGAGGGGCGGGCCTTCTTCGCGAATAGGAGATGGCCTATGATCGATAAATCGATTAGTGAGGGATATCGCTCCAGCGACGTAGGGAGGGGGACAACATGGCTGATGCAATGCCGTTCACGAGCGAAGAAATCAAGAAGCTACGGGAACTGTTGCAAATCGAAGAAATACGGAAGGTGATGTTGCTTTATTCGCAACTCCTGGATGGCGGGGAAATCGACGCGTTGGCAGCAATATTCATCGAGGATGCCTGCTGCGAGTTCGGTCCTTACGGGGAATGGCGGGGCCGGGAAACGATACGAGCGAACTACCTGAAGGTGTTTGCCGATGAGATAAAAATGAAGTTCGGCTCCATGCACATTACGGGGAACCATTGGGTCGAACTGACCAGTCCCGCCACGGCTGTGGGACGCTCCTACCTCAGCGACGTACTCACCCACACCGATCCTACCGCCCAGCCTTTCGAGTGGTTCGGGCTGTATGATACAGCCTATGAGAAAGTCGAGGGCGCATGGCTTATCAAGCGCCTCAGTCTGCAGTTTTTCTGGCCAGAGCGACATCTCACCAAGGGTTTTCCAGGGCCGTTCCCGCCTAACAGTTGAGACCCGCCGTCTGCGGTGGAGTAGAGTTGAATGTGCCCCTTTAGAGGGCATAATTCCTTGTTTAGAAATCTATATTGAGATTCAATTTAGCAATCTTATGTATAACCCAAATAAAGAGATAAGAGACAGAGTTTTCCCTGTCAGGATTGGTAAGTTCTCAGTCAAATACTATACTTTTGAAGAACTTCAGTAGTAGAATTAACTTCTAGTTCAAAAATAACCTTATTATGAAAAAACTACTCTTAACTTTATTACTGCCTCTCAGC
>CAZXFE010000097.1:0-13242 GCA_964639795.1 uncultured Enterobacteriaceae bacterium
GAGTGTGTTTCCCATAGCATCCCGTCCGGAGCAATGGAGGAGATATGAAACTTGACAGTCTGATGACTGCTCACTCGCTCGATGAAGCCGTGACCATAGCGCAAAACGCAGAAGATATGGGCTTTGACGGGGTATGGAGTATGGAGAACCAGCACGATCCCTTCCTGTCTCTCGCTGT
The DNA here is from genome assembly GCA_964639795.1 of uncultured Enterobacteriaceae bacterium. Lineage (GTDB taxonomy): Bacteria > Desulfobacterota > Binatia > Bin18 > Bin18 > Bin18. The sequence continues at coordinate 179 of CAZXFE010000097.1, forward strand.
CGCGGCGACCTCAACCACCAAACTTAAACTTGGGACGGCGATTGCTCTGGCATTTCCACGTAGCCCCATGTCCTTTGCCTATACGGCTTGGGACCTCCAACGCGCCTCAAACGGGCGCTTCATCCTTGGACTCGGTACCCAGGTCAAAGGTCACAACCAGCGCCGCTATAGCGTAAAATGGGAGTCTCCAGGTCCGAAGTTACGCGAAATTGTTCTCGCTCTACGCTCCATTTGGGACTGTTGGCAGAACGGCACAAAGCTGGATTTTCAGGGCCAATTTTTTAGCCATACACTCATGACTCCAGCTTTTTCGCCAGGCAAGATCGAACATCCCCATATTCCAATTTATATCGCCGGTGTGAATCCGTATATGTGCCGTCTAGCCGGCGAGTTGTGTGACGGCTTTCATGCCCACCCCTTTCACTCTGCCAAATTTCTACGCGAACGCGTACTTCCCCAGATAGAAGAAGGCGCCCAAAAGGCCGGCCGCAGCCGTAAAGACGTGGTGGTCTCAACCTCATCCTTTGTGATTATGGGTGACAGCCAAAAAGAGAGGGATGAGATGCGTGAGAAGGTGCGCATGCAGATTGCCTTTTATGCTTCAACACGGACGTATAAGCCGGTCCTCGATGTGCATGGCTGGGGCGACGTCTGCCTGAGCCTGAACGAGAAAGCGTCCAAAGGCGAGTGGGGAGCCATGGCCAAAGATGTCACGGACGAGATGCTTGAGGCGTATGCGATAACCGGCTCACCGGACGAGGTATCCGCCATGCTCAAGGCCAAATATGACGGGTTGCTGGATCGAGTGGCATTCTACCATCCGGATCGACCAGGAGTGAATGATGTGCGGTGGCGCAAAATTGTCGAAGCATTTTACGCGTAAGCGGCACATCCAATAACAGGAGGGATGCCATGGCAATCTCACTAGGCGATATTAGCATTTCCCGTGTGGTCGAAGTGGAAGGTTCGCTGATGGAACCACAGATGCTCTTGCCGGACGCGACGGAGGAAGGGATGACTAGGCATAAACACTGGCTGGCTCCACAGTTTGTGGCTGAAAATGGCAATCTCATCATAAGTATTCAGCCCTATGCGGTAAAAACGCGTCATCACACCGTGCTGGTTGACACCTGCGTGGGCAACCACAAACCGTGCAGCCTATTTCCGGACTAGAGCATGCTGGATGACCCGTATCTGCAAAACCTTGGTGCACTCGGTGTGAGTCCTGAACGGGTGGACTATGTACTGTGTACCCAGCCACACCTTGACCATGTGGACTCGAACACAAAATTGGAGGACGGTAAATGGGTGCCGACCTTCCGAAATGCCCAATACCTGTTTGTCAAAAAAGAGTGGGAGTTCTGGAAGAGCGAGCACGAACGCGGCGTCGAGAATGCGGCCGATGATGGCTCGATTGCCGACAGCGTCATTCCCATTGTCGAAGCCGGTAAGGCCATCCTGGTTAACGGCGACCACGCCATTGACGATGAGCTACATCTGTCACCCTCGCCCGGACCCACCCCCGGTCACGTGCGCCTGCACCTGCAATCCGGCGGGAAAAAGGCTATGATGACCGGCGCCATGATCCACCATCAAGTCAAGTGTTCTGAGCGGCAGTGGAGCAGCGGCTTTTGTGTTGATCCGGTACAGTCGGCGGCAACGCGACGCAGCTTCCTTGAGGCCTATTCGGATCAGGACGTGATCGTCTTGGACGCCCACTTTTTGGCACCGAACGGCGGGCGCATCGTTCCGAAAGGAGACACCTGGAAGTTGCAAGCATAATGAGATGTAATCAGTTGTAATCGTTCGTTTCAAGGCTCATCTATCTAAGAAAAGGAGCTCCTCCATGCGTGCATGGCAAATCAATCAAGAGTTTGGCATAGACAACCTGACACTGACCGACCAGCCTGACCCGGAACCCGGATACGGTCAGATTGCCATCCGGGTTCAGGCCACCTCGCTTAATTACCGCGACCTCATGACAGTCAAATATGGCGGCATGCGAGGTCTCAAACAGCCGCTTATTCCATTGTCCGATGGGGCTGGTGAAGTTGTTGCGATTGGTCAAGACGTCACTCGTCTCAAACCAGGTGATAGAGTAGCCGGCATTTTCTTTCAAAACTGGCTGGCAGGTGGATCGGATGCATCCCATGCTGCCTCAGCGTTGGGTGGTGCGCTGGATGGCATGCTCGCCGAGCAGGTGGTACTGCACGAAGACGGCGTGGTCACAATTCCAGATTATATGACCTATGAAGACGCGGCCTCCCTGCCTTGCGCAGCAGTCACCGCATGGCAGAGCATGGTCACCCTGGGCAATATGAAAGCCGGTGAAACTATTCTGATTCTGGGCACTGGCGGGGTGTCGATCTTTGCCCTTCAGTTTGCCAAAGCCGCTGGAGTCCGCACCATCATTACGTCGAGCAGCGATGAAAAGCTCGGACACGCCAAACAGCTCGGCGCATCGGAGGTAATCAACTACAAAACAACGCCGGAGTGGGGCAAGAAAGTTTTAGAACTCACCGACGGCGTCGGCGTTGATCAGGTTGTCGAAGTGGGGGGAGCCGGTACCCTGGCCCAGTCTATGGAAGCTACTCGTGTAGGTGGGATGGTCGGTTTGATTGGAATCTTGGCCGGCACCGATGGAGAAATAAATCCTGTCCCGGTGTTGATGAGAAGCCTGCGGTTGCAAGGCGTGTATGTGGGCTCGCGGAAGATGTTTGAAGACATGCTTGCAGCCATGAACATAAATCAGATCAAGCCCGTGATAGACACAGTCTATCCCTTTGAGGAAGTCCGCCAGGCGCTCACTCTTATGGAAGACGCATCCCATTTTGGCAAGATTGTGATTGCGGGCTGACCCGTACGCCTATGCTGTCATTCTGAGTCGGAGACGAAGAATCTCTCCGCGCTGAGAGACCATCGTTGGACGAGCATTATGGCATGGCTAAAAAACTGACCGACCGCTCGTACGACTTATCCCCGCAAGGCGAGATCCAGCTCAGCGCCGGTTGGCTCACGCATCGGTATCATTCCAACTTGAAAATGATCCCAGAGAATGACACAGACGGCTATTATTTCGGCATTACCCATAGGGGCATTCTCAGAGTCGCTGGGACGCAGTATACCCGTTTCGTGGGGGAAGAGGACAGTATTCAGGCCGTAATGTGTGATTGGGGCAATTGACACAGCGAGATTGAATGGGCACCTGGTTACCAACGTCCGTTTGATTGGTGGTGGGGGTTCGGAAACCAAGTTCGCCACCTACTTGTCTGCCCTGGAAAAAAGTTACGGCAAGGCAGTCACCCAGCAGCCGATCTTTGACGGACCAGCCCACGCCCTGATCCTCCCCAATTTGTTTTGAGGAGAAATGAATATTCTCTTTTTCGAAGCGAGTAGCGCAGATGAAGCCGTGCACTGGCATACCCCGATGTTTCTCAAGGGGGTACCGCAATTCAATAAGCGGCTACTCCGCCAAAGAGAGGGGCCATGGGTCCGGCGTCTTTTATCTTGTCGGAAGAGGTAACGATTGCCGGGCGAAATCAGATGGGGCTCCAGGCCCAAGAGCCAGACTGGCAGGATTTACGGCGTGGCATGGATCGGGAAGAAGGCGAGTGTCGCATTTTACTGACGAAACAACTAACCGTGGCTTTTGGCGGCATTACAGACATCTGCATGACATCCGATACCGAATATCGCACGGTCAAGGCCTTTATCTACAAAGAAGCCCGTCTGGCAGACGAGTCGTGCTACAGTGAATGGGAAGCTCTGTGGGACGATGACGCCTTCTATTGGGTGGCCAGCGTCATCAACTGGCGATGCCGATCCCGAACGCCAGATTTCACACATCTATGGCAACCGGCGTCGCATTGCCACGCGGATCCGGCTGTTGCAAAGCGGACTTCGTTATAGTCAGACGCCGACATCTCCGACGCGGCGTCTGGTCTCGAACATTGAGATCGACAAAATCTCCACAGGCGAATATATTGCTGGGTCAAACTTTTTGTCACTGGAACTCTCCATCCAAGCCCAACACGAAACTCATCTCTGGGGTGGCCGTATCATTGAAAAACTGCGCCAAGTCGATGGAAACCTCAAAATGTTCTGGAAGCAGGTACTTCTGACCAACACATCTGAGCCGTTGCCGCATTTGACATTTTTGATTTGACCGAGTCAGCTTTTGGCCAGAGAGTCCAAATTGCTTGATTTGCTGTACTATGGCATTTTTTACCATAATGAATGAAAAGTGACGAGCTATTCTTCCCCGATCTGATTAGCAAAGAGGCAGAGAAAATGAAGGTCAAAAAAGTACAAATGGGAATCCGAGCGTCAGACGAGATCTTAGATGAAGCAGAAGAAACAATGAAAGCGGTAGCTGCCAGGAAGCCGGTTAAGGCAAAAAACCTAAGACTCTTCCTTACAAACGCAGAGGCACTGCGTCGTTTTATCACCCCTAAACGCGTCGAACTCCTCCACCTCATTCGGCAGCGAAAGCCTGCATCCATCAGTGAGCTTGCAACTGTCGCTCTGAGCGACTTCAAGCGGGTCCATGCGGATATTCACGATATGGCCGAGGCCGGACTTCTGGAACTCGCCAAGAATAAAGGACGAAAAGTAACGCCCTGTGTTGCAGATGACCTGTGGTTAGTGCCTGTAGTGTAAAATACACATTAATGTGAGGAGTTTTTATGTCAGACGCACCCATTAGCCGCTACCCAGTGACCAAGCTCGAAGATTTACCTGACGACATTCGTACTCGCATCACCGAGGTACAGGCAAAGGCCGGGTTTATTCCCAACGTCTTTCTTGCCCTGGCGCATCGGCCTACTGAATTTCGCGCTTTTTTTGACTATCACGACGCGCTCATGCTCAAGGATAGCGGTCTGTCAAAAGCGGATCGGGAGATGATCGTTGTAGCAACCAGCGCAGCAAACGATTGTCATTACTGTGTGCTTGCGCATGGGGCCATTCTGCGTATTTACGCCAAGAATCCGCTCATTGCCGACCAAGTTGCTGTGAATTATCGCAAAGCAGATATCACAATGCGACAACGCGCAATGTTAGACTTCGCGCTCAAGATCACCCTGCATGCTCAGGAGATTGAAGAAGCAGACCATGCCCGGCTCCGGGAACATGGCTTTAGCGATGAAGATGTCTGGGATATTGGTGCAATTAGCGCTTTCTTTGCCCTCTCCAATCGGATGGCACATCTCACCGATATGCGGCCAAACGATGAGTTTTATACGATGGGACGGGGATAGTAAGGCCGGCTATGCGGCCGGTGCTTGCGCTTTCACGTCAGCCAAAAAGTCGATTACGGCTCTGCTGAAGATGTCGTTCTTGTCTCCGGCAACCATGTGTCCGGCCTCAGACACATCAACATATTTGGCGTGCGGAACAGCATCAAGAAATTCCTGACTGGTTTCATCGCTAATGACGTCACTCAGCTTTCCACGGATAAGCAGAGTCGGGACGCGCAACGCACGGGCGGCATTCAGCATCCGCTCGGGATCCCGTCTCAAGCGGGCGGGGTTCAGCATGTTCGGATCCCAATGCCAGCGGTAGCGGCCATCCTCCCCTTTGCGCAGGTTTTTTTCCAGCCCGCTCAAATCCTTGGGGCGGGGACGGTGTGGAATGTATTCGGCAATTGTGTCCGCGACTTCTTCGAGGTTGGCGAAGCCGTCGGGCCGGGCCGTCATAAAGGCGCGAATGCGATCAACGCCCTTCTGTTCAACCCGAGGCGTAATATCCACCAAGACAACGCCGGCGCTGATCGGCTCGGGAGCCTCGCCCTCAGTGAGTAAAGACGTCATGCCGCCGAGCGAGGCACCCACGAGTACCGGTCGTTGGTCGAAATGGCCCAATATCGTGTGCAAATCGGCAACATATTTATCGATATTGTAATCCCCATCCGGGGCCCAGTTACTCTCTCCGTGGCCACGCAGATCTAGGGACACTGCATACCAACCCTGCTCGGCCAGAGTCTGTGCGGTATTGCCCCAGGCATACCGAGTTTGTCCGCCGCCATGCAGGAGCAGGGCTGGCGCATTCGTTTTGTCTCCCCAGGCGTCTCCCACAATAGAGAGCCCTTCTTCGACGTCATATGTCACTCGTTGTGCTGAAAGGATCGATGTCTGTGTTGTCATATGTTTACTCCTGAATGCGTTCGAGACTGGTAACGCTTCATTGCCACACGGATCTTGCGCTTCCATCTTCTTCGTCTCTTATTGAGCTATCGGCTTTCCAGCGTCTGCAGGCTCGTGCGAGAGTCCCGCGTTACGGTGAAACCAATAAAGAGGGGAAGGAAACTGAAGGTATGAACAATGGGACGGGATAGAGCTTACCATCCAGTCAGAACCGAGGCAAGGCTACTACGTCCGACTGGGACAGGCCAAGACTATGCATGTAAAGATTATGTTTTTACAAAAGAAATGAGAAAATGACGCGCCCCGCGTTTAACTGTCCGAGGATGTCTCTCGATGACAAGGCAACCAGATACGACAAGTTGTGCCGGGCCCCACTTCGCTTTCGACTCTGACCGTTCCGCCAAGAAGCGTGAGAACTCGTTTCACGCTGTTGAGAGCTAGATCCATCCGGCTGTTTATAATGCTCAAGGACCACCCGGACATACGTCTTCAGACATGTCGGACCTACGCAGCATGGCCGCTCCAAGCTCGGAATGTTTTTGCATCAACTTGCGTTCTTGGGGTGTGTACAAACCGGTTTTCGGTGGAATATTACGTGGGATACGCATTTGTCCCACATCGCGCAGAAAAGCGCCTGTGGCCAAAGCTTGGAGAAGTTCAGGGATCAACTTTTGCCCCTTTCCCATAACAAGGGAGAAGACACACATTCACCACATTGGTAAAACACTCCGTGCCAAACTGGCGGATCTGGATAAGAAGTAACGACGATTCCGGGCGACGCCACACACTGTCCATCAAGCCGTGTACTTCGACCTTGATGCGGGTATCATCAATGCGGGCTCCGGTTTCCACTTCGTCAAGAAAACTTTGCGCCTTTTTAAGGGCTTCTTGCCGAACGTTCAGCGCGTTTGCAAATTCATTGTTCAGAGCATTCAAGGCTGCCTGTCCGTTGGATTGAGCTGGCGCGGGTTCGGCATCTTCTTCAACGGTGATGGATTCTTGCTCCGCCGCCTCAACCATGGCCGGCCGATCGAGCTCCCCACGAGGCGGTTCTTCCGAGACAACGCTTGACTCTTTTATCGACTCTTCCCGAGTTCTTTCTAAGACTCTGCCATTGGAAGAGCTGGAGATGTAGGCACCCCTTCGCTCGCACAGTCCGTGCCTCGTTCAGGATCAGTTGAGACCTTACGGATGCCGGCCTGACATAATTTGTCTATATCATCTTCCCCACGAATCAAACGTTTGTGGAAGAGAAATGGAGTCTCGAACCATGACTGATCCACTCCGACAGGGAACATGCCGGAGGTCAGCTGATCAATGTGAATCTGCTTGTGCCTCCTTTCCCCCGTTCTCCTCTCCTTCAGGAACACACAGAGAGACCCCTTCTCCCTATAGTCAGTAATCGGAGGAAACATCGGTTTGTTTATTTTTTATTGCACTACTGAGAACTTGCCTTTCCTCAGGAAGATTCGTACACAATAGGCAGCGGAGGAAGATATGATTGCACGCGAGGTAAGCGAGATATGCTGGATGCCCGCAACAGATCTTGCGCGAGCGATTCGGCGAAAACAGCTGTCCCCAGTTGAAGTGACACAAGCCGTGCTCAATCGTATTGAGCAACTTAACCCACAGCTCAATGCCTTTGTCACACTCATACCAGAGGCGGCTATGCGAGAGGCGCGTAGAGCAGAGCAGGTCCTCATGCAGCGGTCCGCCTCGATTGGGCCGCTACACGGCGTTCCTTTCTCAACGAAGGATTTAGTCACGACCAAGGGCATTCGGACAACGTTTGGGACTCCGCTCTTCGCAAATAATATTCCGACCGAGGATGCGCCCATGGTGGCTCGCCTGCGGGCGGCTGGCGCGATTCAGCTTGGGAAAACAAATACGCCGACTTTCGGCTGGCTCGGGGTGACGCACAATCTCCTGTTTGGCTCTACCCGGAATCCATGGAATCCGGAACGCACACCGGGCGGCTCAAGCGGCGGTGCCGGTGCTGCGGTTGCAGCCGGGATGGGGCCGTTAGCCATAGGCACGGACGGGGGCGGCTCTATCCGTATCCCTGCTTCCTTCAGCGGTGTGTACGGAATCAAACCTTCTTTTGGCCGCATTCCTGTCTACCCACCGAGTGGAGCCTGGAGCCTGTCCCATGTTGGCCCGATGACGCGAACGGTGGCAGACGCGGCACTTATGCTCAACATCAGCGCCGGCCCTGACGGGCGAGATCAATATTCGCTGCCGGCTGAAAAAACAGATTATGTCAAAGTGCTAAAGGGATCGCTCAAAGACTCGCGCGTAGCGTGGTGTGCAGATTTGGGTTTTACCAAGGCTATAGATCCTGAGATCAGGGCCATCTGCGCCAAAGCGGCCCGGCGCTTTCGGGAGTTCGGCTGTCGCGTTGAAACAGTCAAGCCCAACTGGCCAAATCCGCAAAAAGCATGGGAAGGCATTTTTTGTGGCGGGATTGCGGCTCGGTTAGCCCCAGCTCTCAAAACACACCGATCGGATATTGATCCGGGCCTCATCACACTGATTGAAAAGGCCCAAAAGTGGGACCAATCTCACTACATCAACTCATGGTTGGAGCGGCTGGACTGGAATATTGCTGTTCAGCGCTTGTTTGAGAAGTATACGCTGCTCATTACTCCAACCCTGCCCTGTCGTCCGTTTGCGGTCGGGCTCGATAATCCCAAGTCGATTAACAGCACACGGCTTTCCCCGTATGAGTGGCTGACATTTACGTTTCCGTTCAATATGACAGGCAATCCGGCAGCTTCTATTCCGTGTGGTTTTACTAAAGACGGGCTGCCGGTTGGACTTCAAATTGTTGGTCGCCGCTTTGACGATGTGAGTGTGTTGAAGGCCTCAGCAGCTTTTGAACGGGCGGCTCCGTGGGCGGATAACAGGCCGTCGGTGGGTTAGCGAGCAGTCCATGTTCAAACGTGGGTATCTAAAGAGAAGGTTCACCGCTGCCGCTGTACCACGACTATGAGAAGCAAGCGGCTTTCCTAATGGAAGCGAGGGGTGGGGTGGGCCAAAAAGGCGAAAGCCCCGAGGGATTTCCCTTCAGGGCTTTCATCGGTTGCGGGGCTAGGATTTGAACCTAAGGCCTCGAGGTTATGAGCCTGACCTAACTGTTAGTTCTTGGTTCAGCTCAGTGCACATACGTTAGGTTAGCGCTTCCCTTCTTTCTCTTGGTTCATCCTGTTTTACGTCGTTTTAGCTCATTCCTTTAGCAAACCGTTAGCACGAGTCTGTCGCACGAATCTCGTCTGCATTCATCGATGATACCGGCTGAAGCAGAATCTCATGAATAGAAAGGACTAGAGGCGCTCCGTTACACGCTGAGACGCGGAATAATATGTTCGCCAAAGCGTTCCATCTCTTCCAACATAGGATGGAACTGGAGGAGAAAGGTCGTCACCCCAATATCACGAAATTCGTGAAACCGATCAGCAACGACCTGCGGGGCGCCGACCAAGCCTGCGGCTGTTCCCCCGTTCGTTCCAACATGACCAGCCGGGTATCCATACGTCAGCGGCATCACCGCTTTCCGGTCGACACCAGCAACTACTTCTTCAAAGCGCAAGCGATGCAGCCTGGTATGTTCTTCTTGGGCGGCGGTGACCGAGTCCCGGCAGATCACGAACGCGCTGATACCAAACTGCACCTCGCGTCCCTCTTCAGCCGCATAGGTACGGACTTGATCGACTAAGACTTTGGTTTCGGGGACCGAACGTCCATTGATGAGATACACATCAGCCAGCTTGGCCGCGAGGCGCTGGCCAACATCAGACTCACCGCCAAGATAGATGGTAGGATGCGGCTTCCGGATGGGCGCCGGGGTCAGGGTAATATCGTCGATCTGATAATAACGCCCATTAAAACTAAAATGCTGCTGCGTCCACAGTCCTTTGAGAATCGTTAAGAACTCTTCAGAGCGAACATAGCGATCATCGTGCGGCATAGGTGGCAGTCCCATAGCCTCCCACTCCCGTTGCCACCAACCGGTCACCAGGTTGAGTGCAGCCCGTCCACCACTAATCTCGTCAATACTACAGGCCATCTTGGCCACAACCGCCGGATGCTTAAAAGCCGGGCGCACCGCCGGCATGAGTTCAATATCCTTGGTAATCGACGCCAGGGCCGCACTTGTGGTCCAGGCGTCTTGCTGGTCAAGCTCCGGGTCAACCCAATTAAACGTATGCTCAGCCAGCAACACTGTGGCGAAGCCCAGTTGTTCCGCTAGCAGTGTGAGTTTCTTCGTGGTGTCAAACGAGGCATCAATCGTGTCCGGATTTTTACAGACTATCCAATTGCCATACACCGGGGACCAGAAGCCGAGGCGGAGTTTGTCGCCGAATACACCTGTTACGTTTGTTGCCATACCACTCCACCACTTTTAGAGGCTGTCCAACAGAGACTTCCGCTTCGCTTCACAATCCGCCTCAGCGATGAGCTCTTGGTCGCAGATCTTTTTCCGCGACCAAGGTTGCGATCGCTTTCCCAGATATCGCTGGTGTAGAATTCTGTAGGGTGGGAATCAAGCCTGCTAACAAGCCTATTTACTTGAGGATATCGATCAAGGGTACCCCAGTCCAAGAGCGTTTCTATGTCCGGAACGGGAACTCTTCGCAAGAGCTTTCGCTTAGTGAAGCGCAGAACTATATCGCGGAACGATTTACGTAGGGGCCATCGGCTGTAATGGATGTGTGTTCGTGGTGCCTCAGCCGGGGGCATTGAGATATTGATCCAACACATGGTGCATATGGCGAATGCGGACCTCTTGATATCGGGCGAGGGTGAGACCAGGCTTACGCGTTGTTTTAAGCCCGGCCTGTATGCGTGGCATATTGGCCGTGTCTTGATCGAATACTGCAGCTCGCCCGCCGCCGAGCTCGTCTGCATCTGCCCAAGCCTCCTCTGGTCTGAGTCGGCGATGCTGGGCCGGGGCTGGACACTCGCCATTTTCGGGACGCGGGGCTAAGAGCATGACTTCCATGATGCACGAATCGGGATCATTGCCGTTCGGGCGAAACCGATACAGTAACGGACTCCCGAATCCGGCCCAGGGAAAGAAGTTGGGAAAGACAAAATATGAGCACAAGTCCAACATCTCCGTGGTTGTGTAACCGGATAACTTCGCCCCCGTCTTGGTTTCAAGCATCAGACGGTATTTCTGAGCCAATGCCTGTCGGGTAGTTTGGCCTGCGGGGACTTCCAGTGTCTTGTCTAGCCCCAAAATCTGAGCACTCATATCCGCGATATCTTGCTCGGAAATCTCTGTACGGCCAGATTGCGTCATGCGCGGGCTGGGCACGTAGATGGAGTGATACACTCGGCTGTGTCCGCCGGGGTAAACATCGTACTGACCATTCCAGTCACCGATCACAGCTTCGAACTGAGGATGGGTATCCGGCACATGATAGGCTTCCATGAATGCCTCTTGGGCGACCTTCCAGTTGGCATGGACGATCTTACTCACATGCGCGGCAAGATAACGTTGTTCGAGCGGCCACGCTTCGAAGTGACGGCAGACATCACCTAGATACTCTTCCAGCGGCACACACTGCGGGTCCATGTTGATAAAGACAAAGCCGCCCCATGTTGCCACGCGGGCTTCCGGTAACCGAAAGTCTTCGTCCTTCAGTGCCGGAAAATCCCAGCGACACGGAACGCCTTTTAATGTCCCGTCCAGACCCCAGGTAAACCCATGGAACGGGCAACGAAAGGCTTGGACATGGCCGCCTTCGTCTCGGAGGCGGGTGCCTCGGTGTAGGCAGGCGTTATAATAGGCTTTGATCTCCGTCTCACTGGTGCGAGTCACGATCAAGCTGTCATCAGCAACTTCATATACAAGGTGATCACCGATATTCGGAATTTGCTCGACCCGACCCACCATCTGCCACACCTTACGCCACATCTTCTCGACTTCGCGGTCATGAAACTCACGTGAAGTGTAGCGCTCGACCGCTACCGGCTCGTCGCCATAATCAACATAGCTTTCTTCTTGCAACACAGCCGGAACAGCTTCTCCCTCTGTCTTGAGAAGATCTTGCATCGATGGGCCTGGACAACGGGGCATATCCGCTGGGGGTGGGGCGTACGTCATATGCTGGCTTCCTCCTTCACCGGAACTCCGGGTAACGTACCATATACTGCCCAGCGGTCCACCTGCGTTGTCCTTCTGCCTATTTCCTGCTCTTATCTCCCCAGGGTCAGGGGGAGTCCCGGCGGTGAAATTCTCGGAGATAGTAGATTAGGCCGGCGAGTTGCACAAACTTGAAGGGCGGTTGGACAGTCGAACACAGAATTGGACCACGGAATACGACGACCGACACACGGAGGAAGTACAATGAGTGCGACCACAAACGGTGTAACAACAAATGGGGTAGCGGCGAACGGTGATGGCTCGGCCAGTGGGTACAAATGGCACAATAAATATCCCCACTTAGGGACGGGGCCGATCCCGGCTGATGTTTTTATTTCAGAAAAGCAATTCGCATTAGAGCGCGAACGAATCTTTAAGAAGGTCTGGCTGAACGTCGGTCGAGTAGAACGGATTCCGAATGCGGGCGACTACTTCGTCCAAGACCTAGCGGTGTGTAACACCTCGGTCATTGTCGTGCGCGGCAAAGACGGCGCAGTGAACGCTTTCCACAACATGTGCTCCCACCGGGGCAATAAGATCGCCTGGGATGACGGCGGCACATGCCAGAACTTTACGTGTAAGTTTCACGGCTGGAGCTATGGTTTGGATGGTAAACTCAAGTTTGTTCCAGATGAGGAGAGCTTTTTTGATCTCAAGAAAGAGACCTTAGGCCTGACGCCGGTGGCGGTGGATACGTGGGGAGGATTTATCTTTATTAATGTTGATCCTAACCCTCAAGAAACGCTTCAAGAGTACTTGGGAGACTTAGC
>CAZXFE010000098.1:0-13205 GCA_964639795.1 uncultured Enterobacteriaceae bacterium
GCCAGGCTGGACGCCAGCCCTCAACAGATCTACATCTAGGAGGGAAGGATATCCATGAATATCGATGCTTTGACTTCAGATCTCAAGCGACGCGACTTTTAACTTACCCCTCGGGGTGACAAGCTCGCGGTCGCCCCAGCGAGCAAGTTGACCCCGGAGTTGACTTCACTGCTCAAGGCACACACAGGTGAAAGTTCACGCATTCTGCGCATGGCCCACGTGACAAAGCAGCAGTACACGATTGTCCATCACGTTGATCCCGAAGCCTGTCCGCGCTGCGGTCAGACAGTCCGGTGGATCAACCGGCAATGTGTGCCGGTGTGTTACACCTGTCACCCAAGCTCGACTGCAGACTATGTTAAGGAATGGCTCAAACCGCAAGGGCTTTAACACGCCTCCCGAATTACAGCCGATGTCACGAACGGGGCCTTGGCAGACAGGGGCCTTTCCATTCCCAGGCTACTCCCTCGCTGCAGCGCCCCTATAACGTAAAGGTAAAATCTTCGATCAGTACCCCCGGCAACCGGCTGCTGCCGGTTGACCGGGCGTGATATGTATCTGCGTCAAGCAGAAACTCCCGCTCAGCTGTGATTCCGATCACGTTGGTGCCAAGGAAGCGGTAGACGGATTCATCAAACCGCATCACGTTGAGTGGTGCCTGGATCTCGCCGTTTTCCACCCAGAACGTGGCAAAGCGCGTCATTCCTGTCATCCGGCATGCCGCTCGATCAGAGTAGTTCAGATACCACAAATTATTGATATACACACCAGTGCCGAGACGTTCGAGCAGTGCGTCTTGCGTAATCCCGCCCGAAACCATCTCAACCGACTCGGGGGCTTCCCAGCCGGACGATCCGTTCGTTTGTACCCCATATTCCTTGGCTGACCGAGGAGACACAAGGCAGTCACCCAGCGTCCCGTTTTCTATCAGTCGGACTTGATCGGGCTTGTGAAAGCCATCTTCCTGAAAGTTCGGGGCCACACCATCGCGTGTATTTTCCAGCAGCGTAATACCCATGTGCAGTCGCAGACCTTCTTCAATCATTTTAATGAGCGGCGTTTGCTTGGTGCGCTGCTCTTTGAGACCAAACCCTCCCCAGTTCAGTAGTTCAATGACTTCACACACCGCAGCCGGCGCAAGATAGACTCGGTATTGACCGGGGGAAATCGTCTTTGCCGGAAATGAGAGACCCTCAAGTTGCTGGACCGCCTTGTCCACCTTGCGTTCGAATTCTTTAGGATCCCAGACAAAGCCGGCGTTCGCCGCCTTCACGGCCTTATCGCCGCTCAGGTAGAAGCTCCAATCCACGTTATAGGTATAGGTAGAAAACCAGTTGCGCTGGCCGAAGGAATTCGCAAAACCCGCATGGATGCCCCCAGCAGCATACATTCCGACCAGGTCTCGTCCGCGTCCAGCCTGTAGGATGGCTTCGACAATGGCCCCACGTTCTTCGGGCAGTCGATTCTCTCCAAGGTGGTCACTTGACTCCACCTCAGAGGCGTAGAGCAGATGCGGATCTTCGGGGAGATACGGCAACTGGGCACGCAGTCTATCCATTAATGCCGCTGCTCGTTCACCATCAATACTCAAATCGCCGGACAGCGCAATGTCTCCGTTGGCCTGGCGCTGTCCGACAATGAGTTTGATGTCCAATGACCGCTGCGCAATACTGCCGGCCTGGCGTATGGCGCTCCGGTTGAAACGCACAAAGTCCGAATCTTCAGCAGAAAAATTACATAGAACGATTTCCTCAGCGCTGAGGCGTTCCATGATAAAATCGACCAGCCGGTAGAAGTAGTCCTGCACGGCTTAGGCTCCGCCAAAGACCTCAACGTCTGTGAACACACAGACTGGAGCGGCGTGGCCGACTCGAACGATTTGATTCGGCTCGCCCTTACCACAAAAGGGCGTCCCAAGGACCTCGAAGCTATCAATGTTTCCTACCATTTTGAGATTGCGCCAGAACGTGGCGGAAATTCCACGGTAGTTCGGTTTCTTGACGACGCTAGTCAGCTTGCCGTTTTCGATGAGCTGGCCCCATTCGCAACCGAATTGGAATTTGTTCCGAGAGTCATCAATCGACCACGAACAATTGGTTCGCATATACACTCCACGCTCTATCGCAGCAACCATAGCGTCGAAATCCGATTGTCCAGGTTCAAGGTTTAAATTCGCCATGCGATCAATCGGCGGGCGGTTCCACGTTGTCGAGCGGGAGTTTGCCACGCCGGGCAGGCCCGAACGGGCCTGGGACGTCACCCCGCCGAGACCGCGGAGTAATAGACCGTGCCGAATGAGATACTCTTGGTGCGCGCGTTGGCCCTCGTCATCAAACTGGTAGCTGCCAAACTGCTCCGGCCGAGTTGGATCAAAGGTGATATTCAGCAACGCGGAGCCATACTGGTACGACCCAAACATCTCCGGCGTCACGAAACTGGTTCCCGCATAGTTGCGTTCATCACCCAGAATACGGTCCAGCTCAAGCGGATGGCCGATGGACTCGTGGATCTGGAGCATCATTTGATCCGGTGCCAACAGAACGTCCATCACCCCTTGCGGACAATCTGGAGCGCTGAGCAGCTGGAGTGCCTCAGCGCTCAGCTGTGGCGCAGCCTCACGAAAGCCTGTTTGATCCAGCACCTCAAGGCCACCTTGGCGACAATAGCCGCGCCCACCGAAAGTCCGGGTTTGGGTTTCCGTTCCGGCATTTCCTGTGACACTTAACATCGGCACGGTGTAGCAAAGCCGCTGGTACGCATGGCCTCCACCATTTGTGATAAAGAGCGTATCACACTCCGTGTACCACACGTCGGCTTCCCAATCGACGATCCGCTCGTCCGTCTTCAGTCGGGTACTCTCGGTCTGCAGCAGGCCAATCTTGTCTTGGAGCGACAGCGAATTCCAGGCCATGGTCACCGGCGTTTCATATTCTCCCCGCGGATGATCGAACGCAATGTTAGAGAAATCCGTCACACTGCAGGCGGCACTGCGCTGGGCCCAATCCGACGCCTGTTCGACCGCACGGCGCAATCCGGCTTCAGTCACATTACTGCTACCCGCATACCCCAAGCCCCCATTATCGACAACCGTGACCATCGCGCCAATATCGTCCCCGTTCGAGACCGGTTGTAAAATATTCTGACGTACTGACAGGGACTCCGATCGTTCGTGCACCACCCGTAAGGAGCAAAAATCCACCTGTGGCATAACGCGCTGGAACCGCTGCGCTATCTGGCTGTGCTGCTTATCCATCACTTCTTTCAGTGTTCATAATAACCTTATGGATTTCCAGCTCATTAGGCCCGGCAAACATTTCCGCCGGCGGACGGTTGCTATGGGCGGCACGGAAGGATTCACTGTTGGTCCAGTCCCAGAAATCCTGTTCACTCTCCCAATAGGTCTGGACCAAGTAATATCCTTGTTCTTCTTTCTCTTCCCACTCACCGGTTTGATGACGAAACCGCCGCTGAACGGGCTGGAGGATCAAATTTTTGATAAAGCCAGGAGACTTATCGATAAGATGGGCTCGGTTTCGAAAACGATCTTCAAACTCTTCTTCATGACCTTGAGCAACCGGAATGCGATTCGTCACAATAAACACAGTGAATCCTCCTCGGTACAGAAAAACCTCTTCGCCGTTCCCAATGGTAAGATAGTCGCTGCTGGGATGGAAGAGCGGCCAAACCTTATACCAAGAAGCAGCGACCTAGGATGATGGGATCACCGTATTGTCCCAGGCTTCCTCTGCGGACTTCGGTGTTCTCATAACAGGCCCGATTGGACATTTTTGACTTTACTCCCCGAGCCTAACCCAGTTGCGCTTAGCACAAAAAAGCAATAGAGTCTGCTGAGTACAGTGGCCGCATCAGACGATATCGTCTGATGTATGTTTTGAGCTAGTTCGCAAGGTCGTAAGCCCAGTGGGTCCCCTCAGCTAGTTTCTTCAGGGCTTTTTTATTTTTTAGGAGGCCCGGACATGACGAAACCCTTTGTTGGCAATTTGTCCTTTGCAGCCACGACTGCTGAGCTTGAAACGCTTTTTGCTGAATCCGGGACAGTCGCCTCGGTCAATATTATTACCGATAGATTCTCCGGCAAATCGCGCGGGTTTGGCTTTGTCGAAATGGAGAATCAAGAAGAAGCCCAGGCCGCCATAGAACGTCTCAACGGGAACGAGTTCCAAGGCCGCCCTCTCACTGTGAATGAAGCTCGACCTCAAAAAGAGCGCTCGCCAAGAAGAGACAACGATCGTCGTTGGTAGGAAATACGGGGAATGAAGGGAAACGGGCGAATGTACCTGGCAGCAGGAAATAGGCAACAGTAGCCCATTAGCGAGAGGTAGAAGTGCGAAAAATGGCCGCAAAGAAGAGCAATGCAGCTCAAGTAAAAAACGGCGATACGGTTTGGGTGCACTATACGGGAAAGCTGGAGGACGGGTCGGTCTTTGACTCATCGGTCAATAAAGATTCGCTTGAGTTTACGATTGGCCAGAAGCAGGTTATCCCAGGATTTGAACAAGCCGTCATTGGTATGAGCCTAAACGAGTCCAAAACTGTTGTTATTCCAGTAGATGCAGCCTATGGTCCGCACCGAAAAGGTAGGATCACCCGTCTCCCCCGCAGCCGTTTCCCCGCAGACACTGCCCAGTTAAAAGTTGGGCAGCGCCTGAAACTTAAACAGCACGGCGGACAATCAGTTGCCGTCACCGTGCTCGCGCTGTCAAACAAGACCGCTACCCTTGATGCAAACCATCCGCTTGCGGGAAAAGATCTGATTTTTGATCTCGAGCTGGTCAAGATCGCCTGATCTGCATGAAACCTCGCGACAGAAAAAGGGCCGCACAGTGTAGAGCGGCCCTTTTTCTGTCGAAGCTCCTCGGGTTGGACTTGAACCAACAACCTATCGGTTAACAGCCGATCGCTCTGCCAATTGAGCTACCGAGGATCAATCAATTAATGATGATATAAAAATAATTATTAGCAGGACGTTCTAGCAAAGGAGAATGCGAGTGTAAAGGCGGGATTACATCTCCCGCCGGCCTTCGATCGCTCTCCCAAGCGTCACCGCATCCGTATATTCCACATCGCCGCCCATGGGAATACCGTAGGCAATACGGCTTACCCGAATACCCAACGGTTTAATGACCTTGGCCAGATACAATGCAGTCGCTTCGCCTTCAACATTAGGGTTCGTGGCAACAATGACTTCTTTGGTTCCGTCACATCGGAGCCGCTCTAACAACGGTGCGATTTTCAAGTCCTCAGGACCTATACCGTCAAGCGGAGCTAAGACTCCATGCAGGACATGGTAGAGGCCCTTATATTCATGCGACCGTTCAACCGCCATAAGATCCGCCGGTTCCTCTACAATACAGATAGAATCAACGGTGCGCTGGGGGTCACTACAAATAACGCACAGGGCGCCCTCGGCTAGCCCAAAGCACTCTTTGCACAGCGTTGTCTCCGTTTTTACTGCCCAGATCGCCTCGGCGAGGTTTTCAACGTACTCCCGCCCAGCGCCGAGGATAAACATGGCGAGACGGGTGGCGGTCTTTTCTCCGATGCCAGGCAGCCTGCCCAGTTCTTGGACAAGACGAGCCAGCGCAGGTGTCAGTACCATACACGCCTCACTTTACACCGCCCTCCACTATGCGTTCAGCCCGGGAATCTTCAGGCCGCCAGTAACTTTGCCCATTTCATTAGCCATCATTTGTTGCGCTTGGCGAATACCCTCGTTGACGGCGGCCATAACGAGGTCTTGTAGCATTTCGACATCATCAGCAGCAGTCACAGCAGGATCGATGCGCAGTGAAACGAGCTCCAATTTACCATTGACAACCGCAGTGACCATATTTCCACCTGCCGATGCTTCGACAGTTTTTTTCCCAGCGTCCTCCTGAATCCGGGCCAATTTTGACTGAAGCTGCTGGGCTTGCTTCATCATATCTCCCATATTTGCCATGCTGTATCCTCCATAAGTGATCGCCGGCTGGAATATCTAACATTACTTAAGCACCGCTAGTGCGTTTTGTTGGGTCGCCGTGCCTGAACTTCTCCACCAAGGATGTCCAACGCTGTTTTGACTAACGGATCTTCGGCTGTTTCGTGTTCTCCATCCTTCACCCCTGACGACGCAGAAAGTTCTTGGGGCGCAGACGGCGGGCCACCTTTTTGCACTGCCACCGTCAGCTGACGTCCAAAAAATTGCTGCGCCGCAGATTCTAGGACCATCCTATTTTCCTTGCGCAATAGCTCTTTCAGATACGGGTCCTTATCCACTCCAATCAGCAAAGTTGTCTGCGTCAAGTCAAGTAAATGTCCCGATTTCAGGGCAAAAAAGAGGGAGATTTTCAGTTTCTGAACGGTAGCAAGAAATCCTTCCCACTGTTCGCCTTGTTCCAGCGCGTTGCTCACTGCAGCTGGAGCAGACCCAGCAGGCTCAGATATGGGCGCTTCCTGTCTGTTCGGAACCAAGGCCGCTGGCCGCACTTGTGCCACGCCCGCAGAAGCTGCGGATGTAGAAGACGGAGGATGTGTTGGCTCTGCCGCTACACCCTGCCTTGCGACCCCACCTCCCAGCTGACGTTGCAGAGCTTCCAGTTTAGCCAATGCCTCCGCTATGGGCAGAACCGGTGGCTGACTGGCCAGTTTGACAAGGACCATCTCCATAACGAGTTGTGTATAGGCGGATTTTCCCACATCTTCTTCGGCTTCAAGCATAAGCGAGAAAAACCGTTGCAGGTCTTCACGCGGACGGGCGGCGGCCTGTTTTTGTACCACAACAGCTTCATGATCCGGCAGGTCAATCAGCAAAGACGGGTCGGCACTCACTTTCACAATCACCAGATGATGAAAGTGTTCAAGCAGATCCCGGCACAATCGACGTGGATCATAGCCATACTGGTAGAGGTCGCCAGTCAGCCGCAGCGCCTGGCCCGGATCTTCAGCCAGTACGGCATCCACCACGCGGAATAGGGCTTGACGATCTGCAACACCGAGCGCATCCCTAACGATCTGCTCATCGACTTTCCCGTTACTCCAAGCAACAACTTGATCGAGTAGAGATTCTGCATCTCGCATGCTGCCATCCGCCTCGCGAGCAAGGAGGGCGAGCCCAGCTTGATCAAATTGGAAACCTTCTCTTTCTGCTAACAGCTGCAGTTGCTGCATCAGGTCACGCAGCGGGATGCGTTTAAAATCATACCGCTGGCAGCGGGAGAGAATCGTTTGCAAAATCTTGTGTGATTCGGTCGTTGCAAAGATGAATTTCACATGTTCTGGAGGCTCCTCCAAGGTTTTGAGAAGAGCGTTGAAGGCCGCATTAGACAGCATGTGGACTTCGTCAATAATGACGATACGAAAACGGCTTTTCGCCGGTCGATACTGCACCCCTTGGGTAAGATCCCGAACATTCTCTACTCCCGTATGGGAGGCGCCATCGATCTCCAGCACATCGATAGCGCTCCCGTTGGTAATTTCTATGCAATGGCTACAGGCGTTACATGGATTTGGGGTCGGCCCGTTTTCACAATTGAGGGCCTTGGCTAAGAGCCGGGCGCTTGTTGTCTTGCCCACGCCACGGGGGCCGGTGAAGAGAAAGGCATGTGCTACGCGGTCGCTGCGGATCGCGTTCCGCAAAGTGCGCGTCACATGCTCCTGCCCAACCACTTCGTCGAAGGTCTGGGGACGCCACTTACGGGCAAGGACCAGGTAGCTCATAACAATTACATTTTAGAGGTTATCCGAAAGTCCGCCACTGGTGATAGCTAGGCCACCCTGCGGCACAGGGAGAATTCCGGTACCGCTGCTTCCTCCCGGACCTGACGGATTTCCCGGCTTCCCTTGCGCAGGACCTAGCTATCACCACTGACGGAGAGGGAGGGATTCGAACCCTCGGTACCCGTATTAGGGGTACACACGATTTCCAATCGTGCCCAATCGGCCAGCTCTGGCACCTCTCCCATGAAAAATCAAACATCCACACATGCGTGGGGTTGGTATTCGTGAAGAGGTTTACCACCTCCGCATTCCTCCCGCAAGGAAGGGAAGGCGCCTGATTCGGGGTTGTTGACACCTTGCCCGGCCTCTGTATCCTGTGCCGAAGATAGCGCTCTGCCCTTCACATCTGTTATGCTATAAAATATTTTTCGTATGGAGCAATACGTCCCCGTCCTTATTGCGCTGATCCTTGGTGGGGTGATCGCCTTGGCCATGACCTTTGCGAGCACTGTACTGGGCATCAAGACGCATTCGCCCGTAAAGGATGAAGCCTTTGAGTGCGGCAATCCGCCAAGTGGTTCAGCCTGGGGACGTTTTTCCGTCAAGTTCTATTTGGCCGCTATCCTTTTCATCGTCTTCGATGTAGAGGTCGTCTTCCTATACCCTTGGGCCGTGGTCTTTCGCCAATTAGGGCTGTTCGGATTCATGACCATGCTGCTTTTTGTCCTGGTTCTGGTTGTCGGTTTGATATACGAGGTGAAAAAAGGGGGGCTGGAGTCTACCTAACCAGCACTTAGGCGGAGATGGCCGAAGCAGACATTCTCTCTCAGATCGAAACAGCTTTTCCCGGTAAGATACAAGAGCAGCACTCCTTGCATGGGAATGCTACGGTTGTGATAGACCGGGCTGATGCGCTTGAGGTCTTGGGAGAACTCAGGGGGAATGCGGATTTTGCCTTCAACCTGCTGGTTGATCTCACTGCAGCAGATTTCTTTGGCAAGGAGCCCCGATTCGAGGTCGTCTATCATCTCCACTCGCTCACGCATAATCATCGCGTTCGAGTAAAAATTAGGCTTTCCGAGGACGAGCCGGAAACACCGTCGATTGCCCCGCTGTGGAAATCGGCCAATTGGCTCGAACGTGAAGTTTGGGACATGTTTGGCATCATCTTTTCGGGCCACCCGGCTCTGCGTCGCATCCTGATGTATGAAGAATTCCGCGGCCATCCGCTCCGAAAAGATTACCCCGTGAACAAACGCCAACCCTTGGTTGAAGAACGCGATCCGATCACCAATCCGTGGAGTAAAGGCTAACGACAATGGCGGAAGCCGCAGCCCAAATAGTTGCAGAACACGATCCGACCTCCGAAATCATGACGCTGCAAATGGGCCCGTCCCATCCAGCGACGCATGGCACGATTAAGTTTACACTCACCCTCGACGGCGAACGAATTCTCAACTGCGATGTGGAGATAGGCTATCTCCATCGCGGATTCGAGAAGATGTGTGAACAACGGACCTGGAACCACTGTGTCCCGTATACCGACCGACTGAATTATGCATCTCCGCTCATCAATAATGTGGCGTTTGCCCTAACGGCAGAACAACTACTCGACGTAGAAGTACCGGAACGCTGCCAGTATATACGGGTGATCATGAGCGAAATCTCACGGATTACCGACCATCTGACCTGCTTAGGCATGGCAGCCACAGAAGCCGGCGCAATTTCTGTCGGTTTCTACATGATGGAGTCGCGTGAGACCCTGTACGATTTGGTCGCAGCCGTGACTGGCGCACGCCTGACCGTGAGCTACGCCCGGGTCGGAGGGGTGACACAAGATCTTCCCAACGATTTCGCCGCTCGCGTTCGCACGGCGTTTGGTGATATGCACCGCATTCTCGACGACTGCGACAAGTTGCTGTCCAAAAATCGCATCTTTATTGATCGTATGTCCGGTGTTGGGGCGATTTCTCAAGAGGATGCCATATCATACAGCCTGACCGGGCCACTCCTGCGAGCAACCGGCGTCTCGTATGATGTGCGCAAGGCTCAGCCCTATTTAGTCTATGACCGCTTTGACTTTGATGTCCCAGTAGGCACCCAGGGTGATAATTACGACCGCTTTTCTGTTCGTTTTGAAGAACTCAAGCAGAGCATGTACATCATTGAGCAAGCGCTGAACGGCATTCCCGACGGCCCGATCCGCATTGACGATCCGCATATTACACTGCCTGAGAAAAAGGACGTGTATGGCAATATCGAAGGGTTAATGAACCACTTCAAACTTGTCATTGAGGGAGTCAAAATTCCGCCTGGCGAAGCCTTCCGGAGTGTCGAAGGAGCGAATGGTGAGCTCAGCTTTTATCTAGTCAGTGATGGCAGTGGTCGCCCTTATCGGGTCCGGGTTCGTGGGCCATCCTTTTTCGGCATGGCAGCCATGGGCCACATGTTACGAGGTCATCTTATCTCCGATATCATTACGACCTTCGGCATGGTCAACATGATTGGGGGAGAGTGCGATAGGTAGAGCAGAGGGCTGGAGAAAACTGGAAAACTGATTGTTGAAGGCTGAGTGCTAGGACTATGGCGGTACAATTCTCAGACGAGACCTATAAAAAATTCGAACAGGTGCTGACCCGTTATCCGACGAAACAGGCTGCGCTACTCCCCACGTTCTGGTTGGCCCAGACAGAATTTGGCTACCTGAGCCCTGAGGTGATGGAGTATATTGCTGGGCTGCTGGACCTCTCGCCTGCAAATGTCCGCGGGGTCGCGACCTTCTACACAATGCTTTACCTGGAGCCAATGGGGAAATTTCACGTGCAGGTCTGTACGAATTTGTCCTGCACCCTGCTGGGTGCAGAGAAGATCGTGCATTGTCTAGAAAACAAGCTCTGCGTCAAAGTCGGGCACACGACCGCAGATGCGGTCTTCTCATTGAGTGAAGTCGAATGCCTGGGCTCATGCGGAACGGCTCCGGTCGTCCAGATCAATGACGACTATCATGAAAACCAGACTCCAGAAGGCATGCGCACCCTCATTGACCAGCTGGCGGAACAGTCGTAGCCGCTATGACGGATTTCATCATTACATTGACCCTGACCGTTCTGCTGATTGTGATGGTTCTCAATCTCGGTGTTATGCTGCTGTGGGTCGAGCGAAAAGGCAGCGCAATTCTTCAAGATCGCATTGGTGCAAATCGAGCCGCGATTTTCGGCAAACTGCCCTTTAACCTCGGCATCGTGAACACCATGATTGCCGATCCCATTAAACTGTTCACCAAAGAAGATTTTGTTCCTCCAGGCGCGGATAAACTCCTGCATACTCTCGCACCAGTGATTGGGCTGTTACCGCTGTTAGTGACCTTTATCGTCATCCCTTTCGGCGACATCCTCGTTATTGGCGAACGGGAGATCAGGCTGCAGGCGGCCAACCTGAATGTCGGCATTCTGTACGTCCTGGCCATGGTCTCGCTGAGCGTGTACGGCGTTGTGCTCGGCGGATGGGCATCCAACAATCGTTGGTCGCTGCTCGGAGGCGTCCGCGGCGCAGCCCAGATGATCTCATATGAAATCCCGTTAGGACTCTCGCTCATCGGCGTTGTTTTGACCTTTGGCTCCCTTGATTTACAGGATATTGCGTACGCCCAGGGTCGGCTCATCGGCGGCTGGATTCCCGCCTGGGGCATTTTCTATCAACCTTTGGCTTTTCTGATCTTCCTGACTGCTGGGATTGCTGAGAGTAAACGCATTCCGTTTGACCTGCCCGAAGCAGAGTCTGAGTTGATTTCAGGCTATTTCACGGAATACTCCGGGTCTAAGCAGTCTATGTTTATGCTGGGCGACTTTATCGAGGCCATCATTGTCGCCGGCTTAATCACCGCCCTCTTTTTTGGTGGCTGGCAGGTCCCGTTCCTCCTGCGAGATGGATTCCACTTCCCCTGGGGGGGCACACTCGCCTTACCTTCGCTCCTGGTGACCGTGCTTCAGGTCGGCTCTTTTAGCATCAAAGTCGTCTTCTTTTGCTGGCTACAAATCATGATCCGCTGGACGCTGCCGCGCTTCCGGTATGATCAACTCATCAATTTGGGTTGGAAAATTTTACTGCCGCTTGCCCTTTTTAATGTTATGGCGACAGCACTAGTTATTATACTCTTCGAGTAGGTCGCATGGACTTTGTTACATTCTTCGCACTCGCCATTCCCCTGGTCGTTGTTGCTGCCATGGTCATTGCCCATCCAAGTCCGATCTACAGCGCTCTCTACCTGGTGCTGACTCTCTTCCTTCTGGCTGTCTACTTTCTTTTTCTCGATGCCCATATGGTGGCAGCGCTGCAGATCATTGTGTACGCCGGCGCTATTATGGTCCTCTTTCTCTTTGTGATTATGCTGCTCAACCTGCAGAGTGATCCGCAGCGCTTGCATAAACAAGGATTAGGCAGAATCGCGATTATTGGCGGAGTCGTTCTGGTCGCTGAGCTTCTGCTGCTCCTTCAGCGGTTATCCTCTGATGCAGCAGACACTCCCTTGCCCGAAAAATTTGGCACGGTTGAAGCCTTGGGAGGCCAGCTGTTTACCACGTATTTACTTCCCTTCGAGGTTACCGGAATTCTTCTTTTAGTCGCCGTTGTTGGCGCGGTAGTGTTGGCGAAGCGATAGAGAGGGCGAAGAACGAAAATATGGTCCCGATAAGTTACCATCTCATTCTGAGCGGCATTCTTTTCACGATAGGCGTGACAGGCGTTCTCTTACGCCGCAATATCATTATCATTTTTATGTCTATCGAGCTGATGCTCAACGCCGTCAATTTATCTTTTGTCGCCCTGGCCCGCCATTTTGGATCCATGGACGGGCAGATCATTGTCTTCTTTGTCATGTCTGTGGCTGCAGCTGAGGTTGCGGTAGGACTCGCCATTATCTTACTTGTCTTCCGTGGCAAAGAAACAGTGAACGCTGACGAACTCAATCTCATGCGGTGGTAAGAAACACGTATGGCCGCATCACGAAGTAACAACAGATTGGCAGAATTAATTGAGCTGATTGGATTGGTTCTTTAGCTATGGAACACGCCCAAGCCGCCGAGGTCGCCGTCTACACTGTCTCGTATCTCCGCTATATCGTGCTTTTTCCCCTTCTTGGGGTATTGTTCAACCTGTTCTTGGGCCCCCGTTACGGCAGGCGCGTCGTCAACTGGATTTCGCCCGGCATGATCTTGCTAGCCTTCTGCTTCGCCTTTGCGGCCTTTGTCCAAATGCCGGACGGGGGCGCGCTAGTCGATACGGTTTATCCCTGGATTTATTCCGGCACACTGCACGTTGATATTGCCCTACGGGTCGACCCGCTGTCCGGCGTGATGATTATGGTCATCACCGGGGTTGGCTTTCTCATTCACGTCTATTCAGTCGGCTATATGGCCCATGATGAAGACGTAGCGCGCTATTTTACCTATCTCAATCTCTTCACCACAGCCATGCTGCTGCTGGTGCTG
>CAZXFE010000099.1:0-13089 GCA_964639795.1 uncultured Enterobacteriaceae bacterium
ATGGTTGGTTCACTGAAGGCTTTGATTCCAAGGATCTGCAAAAAGCCGAAAAATTGTTGAAGGAGTTAACCTGAGACAGACGTTCGTCATTCAAGCATATCGCTGCATGCTTCTATTTCCACACCTCTTGTGGAGACCTCCACTGATGCTAGAGTGACTGCATGTCTGAAGCACAGAGCGTGGGAAAAGTTTCTCCATTGGCTCAGCCGCAAGGATTGTACGAACAGGACTTCTATGCCTGGGTGGTGGAACAGGTCGCTGCACTTCGGTCTGGACAAACGCAGCGACTGGATATAGAGAATCTGGCTGAGGTGATTGAGGATATGGCCAGAAGCCTGCGTCGGGCTGTGAAAAGCACTCTCACCATCATCCTGATTCATCTCCTTAAATATCGCTACCAAGCGGGACGGCGAACCAATAGCTGGCGTACGACTATCCGAGAGCACTGGCGGCGCTTACGCGACGAGTTGGCTGATAGTCCGAGTCTCCGACCGTATATCAGACAAATTCTGGATGCTTTCTATCTGGATGCTCGTGAAGCAGCCTCCGACGAAAGTGGCCTGCCAATAGCCACGTTTCCAACCGCCTGTCCGTTTACTCTTGAGCAAACACTCGACCGTAATTTTCTGCAGGAGTAGGGCTGGGGGAAACCCACCCCGGCGCTATGCGCCGCCCCTCCAGAGACGGGACTAGAACAGATCTTCCAAAAAAGGAGCATTCGAATGAACGTGATTGATGGCGATAGCCACTTTATGGAACCGCTTGATCTCTACCCTCGCTACATCGATCCGGCATTTCGGGACCGGGCTATGCGGATCGAGAATGATCCAGAAAGCGGCGAGCCCAAAATCCTGATTGATGGCAAACCCTTAAAGATGGTCAATACGGCAGATCTCCTAGCAGCCGTGGTTGCGTATGGGCAGAAAGAGGCCGGCCAAGATGTCAGTCATTTCGATCAGTATCTCGCTCTGAGCCCCGACTGGCAAGACATGGATAAGCGGGTTCAGTTCCTGGACGCCGAAGGAATTCATGCCCAGGTGATCTACCCCACGTTGGGTTTGATGTGGGAAGGCAGTGTAGATGACCCGGTGTTTGCCGACGCCCTGAGCCGGGCGTATAACACCTGGGCGTTTGAACTGTGTGCAGGTCATAGTGATCGACTTTTTCCGGCAGCCCACATCTCGCTGCGAGATGCACCACTTGCCGTGCGCGAACTCAATCGGGTCGCGAAGCTCGGCTGTCGCACAATTTTTGTTGCAGCCGCCCCGGTCAATGGGCGCAGTTTTGGGCACCCAGACTTCGATGCCATCTGGGCTGCCGTACAGGATTTAGATCTAAGTGTGGGCATCCACCTGACCGGGCACCGGCATTCCACAGGCAGAGAATGGTACCGCGACCGCGATCCGGGCATGATGTTCGTCACCATGAATCTCATCCAAGACCCGCGCATGGCCTTGACCACCATGGTGTACGATGGCGTGTTGGAGCGCTTTCCCCGCCTGCGGGTGGCTACCATAGAAGCCATGGTCGGTTGGATTGGAGAGTGGCTGGAGCGGCTCGACTACCGCTATAAATACATGGGCCATACCTCTCAGATGAAACGCTCGGCCTCGGAATATTTCGAACGCAATATTTGGATTAACGGCGATCCCGAGGAGAAGATGTTCCCGCTGATCGTACAGTTTGCCGGGGATGAAAAATTCTTTATCGGCTCTGACTATCCACACGCCGAAGGATTTGTAGAGCCCGTGCGCAAAGCCCGCGAGACCTTGTCGTCTTTGCCACCTGCATCGGTGGACAAAATTCTCGGGGGGAATGCGAGTCAGTTCTTTGGTATTTGATAGACTATCCCACTCTGCCATCCCATCGTAACGCAACGGCCAAGGAGGCAATCTGCATGCCCGGACCACTTGAAGGCATTAGGGTGCTTGATCTGACCCGACTCGCACCCGGACCGTTTTGCACCATGATTTTAGGGGACTTCGGGGCTGATATCATCCGTGTGCAAGAACCGGGGCCACCGACTGGACGGCGGGCCGAGCAAGCCGGAGCGGCTGGAACAAAAATGGCCGGCGCTGGTGGTGCTGCAGCCCATAATGCGCTCCACCGCAATAAAAAAAGCGTTGGGATTAATCTGAAAGATCCCGAAGCTCGTGAGATTTTTTATCAATTAGTCCGCGAGGCTGACATACTGGTCGAGGAAATGCGGCCTGGGGTGGCCCAGCGTTTAGGCATTGATTACGACACGCTAAAAGAGATGAATCCACGTCTCATCTACTGCGCGGTCACAGGCTACGGACAAACCGGCCCGTATGCCAAGCTGGCGGGACATGATCTGAACTATATTGCCCAAGCCGGAGCACTGGGACTCATTGGTGATACAGATGGCAATCCGGTTATCCCGCAAAACTTGATTGCCGATTATGCGGGTGGAGGCATGCATGGAGCTGTAGGCGTGCTCACCGCCCTTTTTGCCCGAGAAAAAACAGGTCGCGGACAGTTTGTCGATATTGCCATGATGGACGGCAGTATGTATCTGATTGTGCAGTTCCTGTCGGCCTATTATGGAAACGGTGAGATTCCTCAGCGGGGCAAATCTTTCGCCGGGGGAGGGCTCCCCTATTACAATGTGTACGAAACCCGAGATGGTAAACACATCACTCTGGGATCGATAGAGCCATGGTTTTTTGCCAACCTATGCCGCGCAGTCGATCGGGAGGATTTGATTCCCCTACAGAATGATAAAGAAAAGCGGCCTGAGATCGCAGCGTTCTTAGTCGAGACGATGAAAACCAGAACGCGCGATGAATGGTTTGTCTACCTGAATGAAACCGACCAATGTGTGGGCAAGATGCTCAGCCTTGATGAACTTGAGCATGACCCCCAGGTGCAAGCCCGGCAAATGATTATTGAAGTCGATGATCCGAAACATGGCACGGTGAAACAAGTCGGTATCGGCCCAAAACTGTCCGATACCCCCGGCTCGGTTCGGAACCTTGCCCCAGATCTAGGACAGCATACGGACGAAATCCTAGTAGACTTGGGCATTGCCTCAGCAGATATCAGCCGCCTGCGGGAAAAGGGAGCAATCCGATAAAGTCGTGAGTCAGTCCGGAGGACGCCGTATGACTGACTATTACGATTTGGGCAATTACAGTCGGACCATCTCAACCACATCACCAGAGGTGCAACTCTGGTTTGACCGTGGTCTTATCTGGTGCTATGGCTTCAACCATGAAGAGTCGGTTCGTTGTTTCAAAAAAGCCGTAGCAGCAGACCCTGATTGCGCTATCGCCTACTGGGGAATCGCATATGCAGCCGGCCCTAATTATAACAAGCCCTGGGAAACATTTGACGCCACGGATTTAACCCAATCGCTCACCGAAGCCTACACGGCTACCCAGGCAGCACTCGCACGGAAAGACACGGCATCGGACGTTGAGCAAGCACTAATTCATGCGCTTCAACACCGTTATCCATCGAAGACAGCGGCAGACAATCTGAACCTCTGGAACGATAACTACGCGAACGCCATGCGTGGCGTGTACGAAGCCTACCCTGACGATCTTGACGTGTGCAGTCTATTTGCCGAAGCGCTCATGAATCGGACCCCCTGGGCCTTATGGGACCTCCAATCGGGGAAAGCAGCCAAGGGCGCTCACACCCTGGAAGCCGTTACCCTTCTGGAGAAAGTGTTGCAGCAAATAGAACAAACGGACGCGGCGCCTCATCCTGGCCTGCTGCATATGTACATCCACTTGATGGAGATGTCGCCGCATCCCGAGCAGGCCCTACGTGCCAGCGATACCCTCCGAGACCTCGTACCCGATTCTGGCCACTTGCAACATATGCCGACCCATATCGACGTACTGTGCGGGCATTATGACAATGTGGTTGCGTCAAATTCCCGGGCCATTGTTGCTGATCGGAAGTTTCTCGAACGTGAGGGGCCGTTGAATTTCTACTCGATGTACCGCTGCCACGACTATCACTTCAAATTATACGGCGCTATGTTCCTCGGCCAATATAAACCCGCTTTAGATGCAGCGAATGAGATGGTCGCCACCCTGTCGGAAGAACTCCTTAGAGTGGAAACCCCACCAATGGCGGACTGGACCGAAGGCTTTGTGTCAATGAAGATGCACGTCCTGATACGCTTCGGGCAGTGGCAGGCTATTCTCGATGAGCCTCTCCCGGAGAATCAAGAGCTCTTTTGTATGACCACGGCAATGATGTATTATGCCAAAGGCGTTGCCCATGCGACCCTGGGGAACGTTAAAGCCGCGGACGATGAGCAACAACTGTTCGAAGCTACCGTCTCTCGCGTGCCGGACACGCGCTATGTCTTCAACAATACCTGCCTCGATATTCTCGCCATCGCGGGTGAAATGTTAAAAGGCGAGCTAGCCTATCGCACAGGCCAGTTCAATACGGCTTTTGCTCATCTTCGCAAGTCGGTCGAGTTGGATGACAACCTGCCCTACGATGAGCCCTGGGGTTGGATGCAGCCAACGCGGCATGCACTCGGTGCGCTGTTACTCGAACAAAACAGAGTGACGGAAGCCGAGGCCGTGTATCGAGCCGACCTGGGCCTGGATCAGACGTTGAGTCGTGCCTGCCAACATCCGGACAATGTCTGGAGTTTACACGGCTTTCATGAATGTTTGCGCCGAATGAATAAGACCGACGAAGCCAATATCATCAAGCTTCGGTTAGATATTGCTACGGCACATGCTGACGTTCCGATTCAAGCCTCCTGCTACTGTCGCCTGACACACAGATCGTAGGGGGAGGGAATAGCCGAACAGCTTCCCCCTCCGGCGTTGATGCTACCCCTGGTTGCCTCAGACTCGTTTTGGTACAGTTCGTTGACTCACTTCTCAGGAATGGAGAAATATATGCGTCAACGGCTTCGTTTCGGTGCGTTTCTGGCCCCGCATCATCCACTCGGTGAACATCCGACGTTGCAGTTCCAGCGTGACCTGGAATTGGCCACGTGGCTCGATCGGCTCCAGTTCGATGAGTTCTGGGTAGGCGAACACCATTCGGCAGGCTGGGAGACTATCGGCTCGCCCGAAATGTTTCTGGTCGCAGCCGCAGAGCGGACCCAGCGCATTCGGCTCGGGACTGGGGTGATCTCTGTTCCCTACCATCACCCGTTCAATATTGCCCAGCGGATTGTCCACCTCGACCACCTGAGTCGTGGGCGGGCTATGCTCGGTGTCGGCCCTGGCGCGTTACCCTCCGACGCCGTGATGTTGGGGATCGACCCGATAACGCAGCGTGACCGTATGGATGAGGGGCTGGGCATTGTCCTGCACCTGCTCAACGGCGAAGAACCCATCACTGTCGAAAGTGACTGGTTCAAACTCCACGAAGCGGTACTACAATTGCGACCCCTACAAGATGAAATTCCAGTCGCCGTTGCCTCGTCGATCTCCCCGTCGGGCATGAAGGCCGCGGGCAAATATGGCACTGGCGTACTCTCGCTGGCTTCATATTTAGAAGATGGGCTGACAGCGCTACCAACGCAATGGGGATTTGGTGAGACCTCGGCACGCGAGCACGGACAACGTCTCGACCGAGCCGACTGGCGCATCGTCATGCCGTTCCATTTGTCCACATCAAAAGAGCAGGCGTATCGAGAGGTGGCCGATGGACTCCAGAAGTGGCAGAACGAGTATATTGTCGGCATACTCGGCACACCAAAGCGCCGGCCCTTTGAAGATGGCTACAAGGCCGCCCGCAGCCTGGATGAACACGGCGGTGGCATCTTCGGTACGCCTGAAGACGCGCTCGAAAAAATCGCTCACTTACAAGAATTGTCCGGTGGCTTTGGCACCTTGTTATGCTTTGCGCACGACTGGGCTCCGCCCGAGTTAGCGCTCAAGAGCTATGAATTACTCGCTCGGCATGTCATGCCGCAGGTGCAGGGCTTACTGAGTCCATTGCAAGCCTCAGCCGACCGTGTAGCAGCAAACAAGAAAGAACTCATGCAGCGTGCAGGTGGTGCTATCTTGAAAGCCATACGAGAGTACAACGCCGAGCATCCGCGCGAGAAATAGGAGCATGAACATCTTTGCTGAAAAAGTTACCGTCGTAACCGGGGCAAGCCGCGGCCTGGGGAAATGCATTGCGCTCGAACTAGCGGAAGCTGGCGCTCGGCTAATCTGCATTGCCACCCGAGCAGAGAATGCGGCGGGTACGGTTGCTGAGATTAAGGACAGAGGCGGGCAAGCCACTGCCCTGGGCTGCCATGTCGAGGTTGCGGATGAGGTCACACATTTATTCGCCCAAGTTGAGGAGCAGCTCGGCCCAGTCGACATCCTAGTGAACAATGCTGGCATTACGCGTCCCCAGTTGACCCTTGAGATGACAGAAGAGAACTGGGACCAGCATATGGACATTAATGCCAAGTCCATCTTTTTGTGCTCCCAGGCCGCCGCGCGCCAGATGAAAGCGCGCGGCGCTGGCTGCATTATCAACATTGGTTCGATCTTAGGACGCAATGCGTTCCCGGCCACGTTGGGCTACTGCAGCTCGAAAGCCGCGGTAGATCAGATGACGAAGGTCATGGCGATTGAATGGGCCAGATACAGCATTCGCGTGAACTGCATCGCTTCTGGGTATATCGAGTCTGAAATGGTCGACGGCCTAGAAGAAGACGGCAAGCTCACGGTCAAAGATTTGGTCAGGCGCACGCCCCAACGCCGTCTAGGATCGGGGACGGATATAGCCAAAGCCGTACGCTTTCTAGCCAGCGAGGATGCTGGCTTTATAACGGGTGAAGTGCTGGTCGTTGACGGTGGCTGGACTGCATTCGGATACTATCAGGCAAGATAGTCACCTGTCGGGCAGCAAGCCCGCCGAGCAGTCTGCCGACTAAACCGCAGGCCAGTTCTGCCAGCATGGCTTTAGCGTCTTGCAAATCGCGTGCGTTAAATCCCCCGCTAAAACCGGTATAGATCTCAACCAACAGTTGGTGGAACTGCTGCTGCCACCGCCCCCGCCCCTGCTTTGATTTGGCATGCCACTGTAAGGGCAAGAAACGAGCGCTACCAGCCGCAACCCAGACGTTCTCCAAGACTCCGTGCGACAGGCATTTTTTCCTCCTCACCAATTCCACATTGATCCCACAGCTTTTCCATGACTTCCCGGCCGCTGGTTCGTACTTTTCTCCGCTGGACCCCGCAGGAATGTCTGACACAGCTCGCGCCGAAAGGAGGTATCCGTATGTCGCACTCTTATACAAAACAATCACTGAGCTTGGGTACCCTTGTTTGCCCCATCGACATTATCACTGGACCGATCTCTGTCTGGGCAGTCAACCACTTTATTAATCCTGCGGGTACCGAGATCGCACCCCGCGCCAACGCTGCCCCGCGTCAAACTATTACCTTTGCGCGAACGCAGGCGGCGAACAACGATAAAATTAAGTTGTCGGCTGGCGTCTTTCAGCAGAATAGTCTCTTTACTCCCAAATAGGTGATCACGGATGGCGGAGGCGAACGCAGCACAACCATCGACGCCTAGGACGCGAGCCGTATTTTCTGCATTGCTAACACTTTCACTAGTGCTCGTATCCGTGATGTGACCCTGGAGAACGGGGATTCGGCCGGCGCCGATATTCCAAGGTGTAATGACGTTGCTCCCTCACGCTCAGGCAGCGGTGGCGCGATTCTTATTGACGGATCCGGTGACAGTTCTATCATGGACAGTCGCGTCCGCAACAGTATCATCTGGGGAAGAGGAGCCATCAGCCACGAGAACACCTCTATCCTGAGCATCAAAAATACGGGCTTCATGGATAATGAAAGTACGGTGAGTGGTGCAGTCGTCCACTATGATGGCTGCGGTGATATCAGCATTACCAGAAGCAGATCTGGTGGTAATATCGCCCGCTCTCCTAGCGAAGCGATCTATTCCCGACACCTGGGTGACAAAGATACTCCACTTATAGATATTCGGTCGAACACACCGTCAGTCAACGAAGCGGTTGCCTTTGGTGGGGCCATAGCCGCTGCGGGTCTGACTCTCCTCCGAGCCCACGGGAGTACCCTCTCGGACAATACTGCGCTTTTTAGTGATAGGGCGCGATCAACACTTCCGGCAGCCTCCTGGTAGTGGCACGAACCACAATCGCCAACAATAGCGCTGGTGCGTTCGGCAGTGGTGGCGGCAGTCTTCATATCGTGAATTCAGCGACAAGAGATGCTGCCGACTGCACCTTCTCCCGAGACGTCTCCACAAACTTCTTGGGCACAGGAGAGGGGCACCTTTAATAGCTCCAGTAACAACTTCACTCTTGACAATTCGATTCTCACCAACAGTAACGCTGACCTGGCTTCCGACGGGAATCACCTTCCAATCCAGCATCGACGAGGTGATCTTTCTCCTGGCAGGGCACAGCGGGCTTGTGTCGAACTGAATCCATGCCAAAAGCCCCTTCAAAACGACGTAATTAGGAGAGCGGCGAGAGTGGCAGGGTGGGTTCAATTTATTTTAGGACGACCCACCCTGCACACTATTTAAACGTCTAAACGATATCCATCCCCATCGCGCACCAGCTTGCCAGCGGTAGGACCCGCAAAGTGAGTGCCGATAATCAGCGTTGGCGTATCGGCATATTCACTGAACACGCGCCGACGGGTGGCCACCGCCGCATCGTTGTCGATATCAAATGGACTGACTAGGGCCGCGTCGTTGAATTGAATCGGATGGTGCAGGAAATCGCCCGTGATCATGGCCGATTCACCCTTGGATTCAATGATGACGGAACAGTGGCCGGGTGTATGGCCGGGCGTTGCGATGAGGCGTACGCCTTCACAGACTTCAGCAGGCCCTTCAACGGGTTTCGCCAGGCCGGCATCCAGAACAGGTTGAACAGAGTCTTCGAAGACGGTCCGCTGGACCTTAAAGAAATCGTCTTCTGTATTCGCATCAATATTGCCAAAGAGATCAATCTCTTTTTTATCCATAAGATAGGACGCATTCGGAAACGTCGGCACCCATTTACCATCGACCTGATGAGTGTTCCAACCAACATGGTCAAGGTGCAGGTGGGTGCACAGGACATAGTCGATGCCATCAGGGTCATAGCCGGAAGCTTTCATATCTTCCAAATAGGACGTCGAGAGATTGCTCATAATTTCGAACGCGCCCCGGTCACGATCATTGCCAATACAGGTATCCACGACGAGCTTGGCTCCGGGGGTGTCCACAATCAACGAATGAATGCTCACGCTGAGCGCGCCCTCTGGAGTCACAAAGTGTGGGAATAGCCACGGAACTTTCTTCACTACGTCCGGCGTGGCCGCCGGTATCACGTCCGAGAATTCCGGATACACGATCTCCGTAATCTTAGTGATAGTTGTATCGCCTACTTTCCATTTCATAGCTTCACTCCTCCTCTATTGAGTTGTTCTGTTCATGTTTGTTTCCCGATGTTGAGATGTTTGGCGATTACAAAGGTGCTGACCGGACAGGATTCTTGCCATCCCACCCGTTTGCCGCATTCTCAACCAGCATAAACAAATCTTTGAAGACGCTGGCGTTGTCCCACAATTCGGTGAAATGCCCAATGGCGTGAACCGTATCGAAGTAGACTAATTCAGAGCCCGCGATCGTGCACTCAAATGCTGCTTCATGACCCAACTCCTTATACTGGGCGCACGTTGCTTTGTAGTCCTCCGGCATGAGACCAAAATGATGGACGCCAACGCGACCGGCATCTAGGAATTCTTTGTACACGGACAGTTCATCGTTATGTTGAAAAATGAGCTCGATCTGCAGATCGCCACTATTGCCAAGCGCGATTGTTACGTCCGTATTCGACGGATTGCCCCTGTACACCTGGTTTTCCAACGGGCAGTGTTCAAATAAAAAAAATGGACCTACCTTAAGGACGTCCACCCAGTATTTGAGTGCGGCGTCCATATCTTTGATCACGTAGGCCAGCTGGCGAACAGTATGCAACGGTTGCGTCATATGCGTATCCCTCCTCATGTGAAAGTTTGATCGAAGCAATGCGCCAAGACGAGCTCAAAAATCCTTTTATTGCACGCAGGGGCATCAAGGCTTTCGACCATACCATGTGAATTCTTCTTCTCGCAATCACCCGAAATCAAGCACTCCCCTCAGCACGACCGCGTTCAGGAGGGAACGAGCACCTAGAGGTGTCACCGAGAGGTGAGGGAAAGAATAATCTTGCCTCCTCCCTTTTCTCCGCTTGACTCACCGTCGGAATTCCCATGAAGTGCAGGGAACTTCAGACACGAGGAGGGTGGTGTGAAATTCGGTATTGTGATGTTTGCGACCGATTATGCGATCCGGCCGGACGAGATCGCCAAGGCATGCGAAGACCGAGGCTTTGAGTCTGTCTGGTTTCCGGAACATACGCATATTCCGGCCAGTCGGCGCAGTCCGTGGCCCGGCGGGGCTGAGTTGCCTAAAGAGTATTGGCATACCCACGACCTGTTCGCTTCGCTTATGGCGGCAGCGACAGCCACCAAAACGATCAAGGTCGGGAGTGGCATCTGCCTCGTGCAGGAGCACGATCCGATCAAGCTGGCTAAGGAAGTTGCCACCGTAGACCAACTCTCGAACGGGCGCCTGCTCTTTGGGATTGGCGGCGGCTGGAATGCTGAGGAGATGGAAAACCATGGCACACCTTTTGATCGACGGTGGAAGATCTTGCGGGAAAAGATCGAGGCCATGAAAGCGATCTGGACCGAGGAAGAAGCCGAATATCACGGCGAGTTTGTTAACTTTGATCCGATCTGGTCGTATCCCAAGCCGTTCCAGAAACCCCATCCCCCAATTCTATTAGGCGCCCATACCCCAGGCGGTCTAAATCGGGTCGCCAACTACTGTGACGGCTGGATTCCCATTGGGCCGAGGATACGGGACCTCAGGGCCTCTATCAGCGATTTGCGCGGGCGGGCGGAAAAGTTTGGGCGTCTGGCATCGGACCTCGCAGTCTCTGCTTTTATGGCACCAGCCGAAGAAGCCGTCCTCCATCAGTATCAAGAACTGGGGATAGAGCGGTCGATCTTTGCGGTCCCGTCTGAGAGCAAAGAGAAGGTTCTACCTATTTTGGATAACTACGCCACACTGATTCCAAAGGTTCGTTAACTGTCAGGAGGAACACAATATGATCGATTTACACTACTGGCCCACTCCCAACGGCAAGAAGGTGACCATTCTGTTAGAAGAATGCGGCATGCCGTACAAAATGATCCCGTGTCACATCGGCCAGGGGGATCAGTTCACAGATGAATTTCTCAATATCTGTCCGAATAATCGCATGCCCGCACTAGTGGACCACGAGCCACTCGGCGGAGGTGAGCCGATCAGCATTTTCGAGTCCGGGGCGATGATGATGTATATCGCCGAGAAAGCCGG
The DNA here is from genome assembly GCA_964639795.1 of uncultured Enterobacteriaceae bacterium. Taxonomy (GTDB): domain Bacteria; phylum Desulfobacterota; class Binatia; order Bin18; family Bin18; genus Bin18. The sequence continues at coordinate 11,404 of CAZXFE010000099.1, forward strand.
ACAGTTTTATCCTCAGGATGTCCGCGTCCGGTACGATGTGAATCAGTGGGTTATGTGGCAGATGGCCAACCAAGGCCCCAAGAGTGGCGAGTGTGGTCATTTTCGTCGCTTGGGCGACGACCAAGGCGATCAGACCTATGCTGTGCGACGGTTCACGGATGAAGTCAATCGCCTCTTTGGCGTCCTCAATAACCGCTTGTACAAGAGTACCTACCTAGCCGGGGACGAATACACTATCGCCGATATGATTAGTTATCCGTGGACGGTCAATTGGGAATCCCAAGGCCAGGACATCAACGAGTTTAAGTATTTTAAGCGCTGGTTCGACGAGCTCGCAGTGCGAAACGGCGTAAAAAAAGGCATGGCCGTAGGCACCGACCTGTCTATGGACCTCTCCAAACTCTCGCAGGAAGAAAAGGATAACCTGCGTAAGATGCTCTACAACCAGCGGGCACGACCAGTTCCGGCATAGCCGCATTCCCATTCGCCCTGGAATCCGGTTTCCACGGGAATGACAGTCCTTTTTGTGTCATGCCTGCGCAAGCAGGTGTCCAGATCTACGGGACCAGACGGGGTTTTGTCAGGGGCTTAGAGGCTATCCGAATAACGCCTTCACGGGGTCATGTTGAGCCCCAGGCCCCTTCGAACCTAGTCGGGACAAGCTTCGACTGCGCTCAGGATAAACTCCGCGAAACATGTCAACGCCACGCCTAGGGGAGAGATTCTTCGCTTCGCTCAGAATGACAGAACCGGACGCCTATGGTTTTTCGGCCAGGTACTTAGTACCTCTTAGAGTCCGTAGACGCGAGTTACATTTTCTCCCAGGACCTTCTGGCGAGTGGATGCCGACATCGGCGTCACCAGCTCACCCAATTCTTCCATATAATTATCCGGATGGTCAGGATGGGGGAAATCCGAAGCCCAAAAAAACTTGTCTGCACCCACAAAATCCACCACATGGCCGAAGGCTTTTTCGTCGGGGTCACCGGAAATCCAGCACTGACGCTGAAAATAATAGCTCGGCTTTTCTTTGAGCCTGACGGTGTCGCCGAGCGGACTATCATATACCGCATCCATACGGTTCAGCAGATAGCCGGCCCAGCCCGCACCCGACTCTAAGACAACCACCTTGACCTTTGGGAAACGCTCAAACAGGCCATATTGAAACATGGCTGTGAACGCTTGCAGCGGCCCTTGACCACCGTGCACGTTAAAATGCCACATCGCCCACCTCTGCATATCTTTGAAACGTTGGTGGACACGCTTGGACGGCGGCTCACTAGCCGGATGAATACCAACGGGCACATCAAGTTCTTGGGCCATGGTCCAGAAAGGATCGTAATCCGGATGGGCATGGGATTTACTCGTCGGCGTGAACGGAGCAAAGAACGCACCTTTGGCCCCCGCTTTGACGGAGCGTTCCAGTTCCCGTGCTGCCTCTTGCGGATCGCCCATAGAAATGTGGGCAATAGGGATCAGCCGGCCGTTCGTATCCGCGCAGAAGTCGATAATCCAGCGGTTATACGCTTGTGTCAGGGCCGCCTGGTAGGCTAGCTCGCCAACCTCCTCAGTTTCCCAAATAAGTCCGATGCTCGGGTAGAGAATTGCTTTCTCCAATCCTTCTTGATCCAGCCGTTGCACTCTTTCCTGGGCATCCATAGAGCCAAACGGCGCTTCGCCCACATA
>CAZXFE010000100.1:0-13075 GCA_964639795.1 uncultured Enterobacteriaceae bacterium
GCGCTGAACGTTTCTCTGAGGCGGAATTGTATAGACTCAGAGGCACGCTGCTCCGAAACCAGGGCGGGAAAAGTGGAATACCCGGCAGCCGGTCTGACAGCGAGGCGGAGAATAGTTTTCAGAAAGCCCTGTTTATTGCGCGCCAGCAAGGCGCGAGGTCTTGGGAGCTGCGTGCGGCAACGAGTCTTGCGCAACTGTGGTTGCAACAGGACAAGCGAGCGGAGGCAAGACGGTTGCTGACTGAGGTGGTGGAGTGGTTTACTGAGGGACTGCGGACGCCGGATTTGCAAACGGCCCGCATTCTACTCGCTGATGTTACACATAAGTAAGAGGTGGAAGGACGTAATGCAGAAGATTCTCATGGTGTTACTCGTCGTCGCTGGAGTGCTACCTCATATGGTGTGGGCAGAAGAGATACTAGAGGAAGACGTGCCACAGGCAAACGTGCTAGAAGCGGACGCGCCCCCAATAGCAGGGGAAGAGACGGGCGTAGCCTTCAGGGCGTGGGTGTACACCCAGTTGCCCGATACCCCCGAGGGGCTTGGCGTGGATTCCCAAGGCAATTTGTATGCGTCTCTGTTTCACACCGGAGAGATCGTACAATTGACGGAGGATGGACAGTATGTTCACATCGCCTGGATTCCATCTGAGGAAGACAGCGGCAAAGGACACGTCCTCGGTCTTGAGTCTGACAAAGATGACAATTTGTATGTGGCTTATAAAGCCCGTTCCAAATATGACCGCGTCGGAGACCCTCGCCACCCAGCGTGTCGAGATGCGACTGATGTCACCAGTGGTGTCTATCGGATAGATGCTGAGACGCGTGAGGTGACACCCGTGGCAACGCGCGGAGACGGCTGGCCGTTCTGTTTTCCTGACGATGTGGATATAGACGATGTGGGCAATATTTATCTGGCCGATTTGACATATGCTGGTATCTGGAAAATTACGTTGGATGGGAGCGTCACCTTGTGGTCGGAGCATCCGCTCCTGCACTGGACTGCGACGCCCTATTCCGGGTTCCCGCTTGGGGTGAACGTGCTTGTCCTTGACGCGGGTCAACGGAATATATACGCAGCCACGAGCGGCGATCCACTCGTCCTGCGCATCCCCATTCAGGCCGATGGCAGTGCCGGGGAACCCATCGTCATTTCTCGTGGGCATACCCTGCTCGATGGGATGGCTTTGGATGAAGCCGGTAATATCTACGTCTCGGAGATCTTTCGCAGCGAGATTATTCGTGTGTCTCCCGACGGCAGCCGTCGAGTGGTAGTTGCCAACTCAGACTCAGCGCCGCTGGATGGGAATGCCAGCCTTGTGATTCGAGATGGCATCCTGTATGTGGCAAACCTGGGGTTCGCGCATGCACGTTTGCAGGATGCGGACAAAACCGTTGTGGCGATACAAGGGTTTACAAAACCTATCCAGCAGCAAGAGTAAAAAATCTGAGTGGTGAGCTTCAGATAAAAGAGTACAGGCGCGGGGGAAGAAATGTCCGAACAGGTCACAGGAACAGAGGACCAGGAGAATAAGCACCTGCCCATCAGTACCTCTGAAGAAGACGTCGAACGCGGCTCCAGAGAATATGAGCGGGAACGCGAAGTCCAAATGGCCAAAGATATTATGCTTCGGTTGCGGGAACGTAACGGACGGCTGCGGGGAAAAATATCGGCCGTAGAAGATCGCGTCCAACGCGGTCTGCGGATCACGGGTGGGATCGGGGTGGGGGGAGTCGTGCTTCTCATGGTGATCCTGTCCACCCTGGTGCTGCCGCTCAAAGGGCAGGTTGCCGAACTCCGAGCTTCTCTCGCTTCGCCGCAAATAGGAGAAGGGCAGGCGGCAGAGAAAGCAGCAGTTGCCGCCGAGCGGGCAATGCAGCGGGTAGAGACAGACCTCAGGCAATCAGTCCAGGCATTGGCTGCGGATGCAATTGCCGCAGCCTTGCACGGCGCGATTCGTGTTGATACCGCTGGCAACGTTGATATTGGTACTACCGGCTCGGCGACACAGGTCAAAATCCTGGGTGATCTTATTGGTGCCGCGCGCGGTCCCGCAGGGCAGCCGCTACGCATGGTGATGGGCAAAACCAATCCAGACCAGACGAATTGGGTCTCATACACGCCAGGTGGGATCTATGCCGATATTGATACCTTTGCTGCAGGCTTTTCGACTACGCCGCAGTATTTGACCAGTCTGACTGGCGAGATGCGACACAATCTGGCGCATGGTGCAAACAGTATTTACAAACCCACAGCCCAAGGCTTTCGGGTCTACCTCAGCCTCAGCGGGCTTACTCCAGAGAAGGCCCAAGAGTGGGGCTGGTCAATTAGTTGGATTGCGGTTGGTGAGTAGGGAGAGTGCCCCGCGTTGAAACTTTGCGTTGTCTTATCGCCGTTCGCCCTTTCACACGCTCAGCGTGAACGCAACGTCATGCACAACTTCAACGTAGACGTCACCCTCCTGGCTTAACCTCCAATCCCATTTCTCTTTCTCTCTTTCGTACGAATGGAACAATTCCAACCTGGTTCACCTGCAACAGAGCCTGGATTCTTGGGCTCTATTCGAGAAGCGCTTCGTGGCAGCCAGCAGGACTTCACGAAAATTCACTTACGCCGGGCGATTACTCTGCTGGCTATCCCTATGGTCCTGGAGATGGCGGGGGAGTCGCTGTTTGCCATCTGTGATGCATTTTTTGTTGCGCGCCTTGGTTCGGGGCCGTTGGCAACGGTGGGTCTGACAGAGTCCCTTCTATTTCTGGTCTATGTCGTCGCCATAGGTTTGAGCTTGGCGACAACGGCAATTGTCGCGCGTCGGATTGGGGAAAAGGACCACCGCGGCGCGGCTGAAGCGGCCGTGCAGGCTATTGCGCTCGGCATCCTGATTGCGTTGATCCTCGGATCGGTCAGCGCCTTTGCTGCCCCGCACTTACTGCGTCTCATGGGTGCGACTGAGGAAGTCATCAGTGTCGGACTTGGCTACACCAGATGGATGTTCGGCGGCATGCTCACCATCGTATTATTCTTTCTGATCAACGCTGCCTTTCGTGGGGCAGGGGATGCCTCCAGTGCCATGCGGGCGCTGTGGTTTGCTAACGTGATTAACCTTATTCTTGACCCCTGTCTGATCTTCGGTTTGGGTCCCTTCCCGGAGCTGGGCTTGACTGGAGCTGCTGTAGCGACAAACATCGGGCGCGGCTGCGGTGTGTTGTATCAAGTCTCGATCCTACGATCGAAACGCGGCAGACTGATAGTGCGACGTTCAGATCTGCGTATCCAGGCTGGTGTTGCGCTTAACTTGCTGCGTGTTGCGTTGGGTGGTATGAGCCAAGCCCTCGTCCCCAATATCAGCTGGATCGGCCTTATACGCATGCTCGCAGTCTATGGGAGTGACGCATTGGCTGGCTATGTTATTGCCATGCGTATCGTTGTCTTTGCTCTTTTACCCGCGTTTGGACTAAGCACAGCGGCCGCTACTCTCGTAGGACAGAATCTTGGTGCCGGGGAACCTGAGCGGGCGGAACGTTCGGTTTGGATGACAGGGCTGTGCAATATGGTCTTCTTGGGGAGTGTGACCATACTCTTTCTTTTTCTCCCAGAATCCTTAGTCGCGATCTTTACTGATGACCCCAAGGTTGTCCCCACAGCGGTCAACTGCCTGCGTATCGTCAGCTATGGCTATGTGTTCTATGCCTGGGAGATGGTTGTCATCCAAGCCTTCAATGGCGCTGGGGATACGTTTACTCCGACGATGATCAATATTTTCTGCTTCTGGCTGTTCCAGCTGCCCTTGGCGTTTATCTTGGGGCAGACCCTCGAGATTGGGCCGAGCGGTGTCTTCTGGGCAATTGCGGTTTCGTACTCTCTATCTGCGGTGGTGGGAATGGTCTTGTTTCGGCGTGGGCATTGGAAGACGCGTCAGATTTAACCATCTGGTATCGGATTTTGCTTCGCTAGTCCGACCTATGGGATAGACTCGAAAATAAAAAAGGGGCAGGAAAAATCCTGCCCCTTTTTGGTTAGTGCGTTATTGACGGGTATCTGACTTAGTCTCTGCCATGTCGCAGCAGGTGGCCAGGCGTTGCGCCAGTGCATTTGCCGTCTTCAAAAGTGACGTCGCCGTTCACCATGATCCAGCGATAGCCTTCGGCGTACTGTACGCGACGCCATTCGCCACCTGGGAAGTCGTGGACGACCTTCGGCTTCTCCGGGGTGAGCTTCAGGTTCTCAAGATCGTAGACGACGACATCTGCCCGTGCACCTTCCTGCAGGACGCCACGATCTTGGAAGCCAGCGCACTCGGCAGGCATAGCGCTCAGCCGATAGTGGGCCTCTTCCAGGCTCATGAAGCCGGCATCGCGAACCATCCAGGTCAACATATCAGTCGGGTAGGCACCCAGGGTGATGAACTTGGTATGAGCGCCACCGTCTGACACACCGGCCATACTGTACGGGGAGGCCATCAGCTCAGACACATAGTCTGCCCGTACGTTTCGGGCAGGGGTGAGGAATTCTGTTCCCAGCTTATCCTCAACAGCAATATCGAACATCGCATCCATGGGGTGCTTATTCTCCATGGTGGCGACTTCTTCGATCGTCTTGCCAATAAATTTTTCGAACTTCTTATTTACAACGGATTCAATCGTGAAATTTTTGAACGACCCGGTCACGACCGGCGTATGTCCGGTATCGTATTCTGCGACCAGAGCTTGGCGAATAGCAGGATTTTTGAGCTTTTCGAGACGTTCGGCAGGGGTGCCCAAGGTCACTTCACGCACGACATCATTTCCGTCGAAGAGTCCCGTGATTTCAGCAAAATTGAAGTACAACCCTTGGCGCATGACTGCGGTCTGGTTGTATATTTTGCGGCCGGCTTTGTTCGTCTTCTCCATCCAGCGCAAGATGCGCCGATGGATACTCGGCCGGTCGTCACGCGTGGCCGTGGCATTAAACAAGATGGGACGGCCACAATCATCGGCCAGGCGATCGTAGAATTTCATATCGGCTTCAAAGTCCGGGCTGGCTTGGGTGAGCTGGATAAAGCCTTCTCCACGCTCCTTCAACACCCGGCCAAAGGCCAGCACATCCTCATCTGCCATAGTGTCCGTCACCATCGGGGTGCCATCGTAGTCGCGCTGGACGGAGATAAAGCCATCACCCAAACGCTGAGCCGAGAATCCGCAGCCACCAGCATCCAGGGATTCCCTCAGAATCTGAGCCATGGTTTGTTTTTCTTTGTCTGTGGCCGGGCGACTCTTGGCCGCTTCTAGCCCCATAGTCCAGATCATAATCGGTGCAATGGGCACAAAGCTGAGGACGTTTACCCCTTTGGGCATCCGGTCAAGAGAGTCCATCCATTCTGGGAAAGTGACCCAGTCCCACTTCATGCCAGCTTTCATCGACTCGTACGGAATGGCTTCCACGCGTGACATGGACAACATAGCCCGTTCGCGCATCTCGGGTTTCACCGGCGCGAAACCAAATCCACAGTTGCCAACCACAATTGAAGTGACCCCGTGCCAGCCAGATAGGGTGGCGTAGGGGTCCCAGTTGATCTGGGCATCGTAATGGGTGTGTAGATCGATAAAGCCCGGTGCAACGACTAATCCGTTCGCATCAAGCGTTTTTTTGGCATCGCTCGGGTTGAGTTTGCCATTCGGTTCGATCTTGGCAATCTTGCCGTCTTTAATCCCAACGTCACCTAGGTAACGCGGGGTGCGAGAACCATCGACGATGGTGCCACCTTGGATAAGGACATCATATTCAGCCATATTTTCCCTCCCTTTTGGGTAACCAAATAAACCAGAAAAATTGAACGTACACTCAGGGGCTATGTCGAACCATGCCACAGGCCAACTAGCTATGTCAACACAGCATTATTTATTTCTCTAAATGTCTCATACAGAGTATGGGTAACAGAGTATGGGCAAAGGAAGGGGCCTGGTGAGAGTAGGCAGGAGAGACGTGAGGGAACGCGATTTCCCTCCCGCTATAAATTGTTCCTCTTTGCTGCCGAATGCCGTACAGCGCTACTTGTCTCGTCCCGATTACGGAGGGAAACGCCGAAGTCGGATGCTGACCGTATCGTCGTGAACGTTGAAAATATAGGACCGTTGTATTAAGGGAGGTCAAACGGTCAACGGCTGACTTCCAACGGTCGCTAGGCCCCGTCCATATGCACTTTCCTGCTAGCAAACAGCCACTGACCGTTGTGTTTAACCAGACGGTCCTCATATTCCCCAGTAATCATAATCTTGGCTCCCTCCTCTTTGGTTGTTGATGTCATCATTAGGAAACAGCGAGACTGCGCGCTATCTCCGTCAACCTCAGTCATGATATTCGTCACGTAATGACGTAGATTCGGGGTATCGGCGGTCAGCCGTTTTACATCTGCGGCAAAACGGTCAAGTTCGTCGTGGGCGGCAAACCGACCGATCACACCGTCAAAAACGCCATCCGGGGTAAAACAGTCAGCCCAGCCCTGAAAATTGTTATGGTCAATCGCGAAATTGTAACGAGCAATCAGTTCAGCAATAGCGGCCTTTTCGCTCACAAGCACCTCTGGTATCATAGAGAATTCCTCCTAGAATTTTTCTTTAGAATCTCCATACCAAGCTTAACGTTCGCCGCCAAGGAACAGATCCTTGTGACGCTCCTGTTTGCCAACTCTGGTTGATAACATTTGACAGCATGGGTCTTCCCAGAGTAATCAAATGCGTGAAGGGCAGAGCGCATTTGTAGCCACGCAGTCAAGATAGGGGACCCTGACTATACGGCTACTCATCAAGAGCTGGACCGTCGATAATACAGATGCTCCGCGCCCGCTGACTACGATACGACCGTAAGGGGGAGAGAGATGGGTAAAGAAATGGGAGTACGAGAGGTTGGTTTTGTCTTGTGTCTGGTCCTGAGCATGAGTCTGAAGCCCGTCTGGGTTCAGGCACAAGGGAAAGCACTAGAAGCGGCTCAAGCCGTAGCGCTAGTAGCAGCTGAAGATGCCAAGTTGGAGAAGGGCCCTGAACAGCCGCCCGCCCAAGAGTCTTCAGAACCAGCAGAACCAGTGGAGCAGTCAGAACCAGCAGAGCCAGCGGAATCAGTACTGCCAGTAAAAACCATGACTCTCGCATTGGCTGAACGGATTCTGGATGCGGCTAGGGCCCAAGCACAGGCTGAGGGATGGCGGATGAGCTTGGCCGTTATGGACGCCGCAGGCAATCTGGTGGCGATGATTCGGATGGACGGGGCACGCTGGATGACTGCGCAGGTGGCACAGGCGAAGGCCTTTACCGCTGTTACTTTCCGCCGGTCTTCTGCAGCGGTAGAAGAGCTCGCAGAGCAGCGACCGGATTTGTTTAAGAGCCTAGTGACATTGATTGATCGGCCGCTGCTGCTTGCTGGAGGGGGCCTACCGGTGATTGTAAATGGCGAGTTGCTAGGTGGCGTTGGTGCCAGCGGAGGGACTGAGGATCAGGACATTGACTGCGCTGAGGTGGGCCTAAATGCTATAGGGGCAGATTAGATGTCACTCTAACGTCTGCTCACCGCTGGCAAAAAGCAGCCAGACGACGAGGCTGATACCTGAGATACCAGTTGCCAGGTAAAAGACGATATCCCGACTGCCGGTGGCCGGGATGATGAATCCGGTCGCAAGAGGAGCCAATATGCCCGGAACGGTTCCGACGGTGTTGGCAGTGCCCATCAGCAAACCGGCACTGCGCGCCCAGATGTCCAAATGATTGACCAGAAAGCCAGCCGCTGATACTGCCACGGCTCCCAATCTCAGCGTGATGTACAGCAGCGCCAGCCACTGCGAGGTGGTGGCTGACAGAAGGGGCAGAGACACCGCCGAACTAGCAAAACTCACACCCTGGAAACCCTTGCGCACGAGGCTCGGACTCACAACATGCTCAAGTAGGCCATTGGCTATCCCGCATGCAGTATTGGCAATAATTGGCATGGCCAAGTAGGGCAGCATCAAGTACAGGCCCATCTCTTGGAGCGAAAACCCCCAGACATTGACCAGGTAAATGGGCATCCAGGTCAGAAACATATACCAGGTCCACAAGGCACAAAATTGGCCGACTAACAAAGCCCAAACCGCGCTGGACGAGAAAAACAGCCGGCAGGGAACGGCTTCGACCGGATTGGTATGGGGTCGGCTTGCTGGATTTAGGCCAGCTCGGCAGGAGAGATGGTGGGGTGGTCTTCAGGCCGGCTGGTGACCAAGAAATACCGCAGTACGGACCACACGATGTCCAAGAGTCCAAAGGTATAGAACACCCACGGCCATCCCCAGGTCGTCATAAACCACACGGCGATTGGAAAAGCGATCATCATGCCAAGATAAACGCCATGGAGGTCAAAGACGATAACACGCGATCGTTCGCGGGCCGGAATCCAGCGGGAGGTCATGCTGTACAGCGCCGGTGGCGTCACACCTTCGCCAACACTGAGTCCAATCCGGGCAGCGATTATAAGAGGAACCGTACGCGCAAACGGAGTGATAAAGGTTGTTGCTGATCACCCAGACCGGCAAAACCTAAGATGCCCTTGCCGCCAAAACGATCGGCGATTAAGCCGCCGGGGGGTTGGGTGAACAGATAGCCGACAAAAAAGGCGGACAGAACGGTCCCCATCATCGCCTCGCCCCAACCGAATTCTTTCATCAGTACAGGCGTGACCATGGTAATACCGATTCAGTCTATATATAGGACAAACGTACAGATGAAGAAGAAATGAATGACCGTAAACCGGCGCGGCCAGCCGGTCGGTTGTTCCACGCTAGGGCTTTCTGCATTGAGGGCTATGGACTCGCTCCGTGTGTCCTCCAATGGTCAGGGACAATAGTTAGGATTGCTTCATTCCTGCGAGGCGAAATTTGGGCAATGTGATTTCTGGAGTAATATCATCGAATGTGACTTCAACCGGCAGGTCACAATCAAGGTCTTCATTTGTACAGCCAATGATCTGGCTGATAATTTGGAGTCCCTCGTCCAGGTCAATAAGTGCGACGTTGTAAGGTATGTCATCGCCAAAGCCTGGGTGCCATTGCTGATAATAGATGCCGTACGAATAAATACTTCCCCTGCCGCTGAGCTGGACCCAGTCTTGCTTCGGGCTCAAGCAGTTCGTACACGCCGGCCCAGGCGGGAGGTGGATGTGGCGACAGGCTTTGCACTGCTGAGCCACAAACTCATGTCGCTTGGCGGCTTGCCAATACGGTTCGTTCCATTTTTCGATAACGGGCAGGGGTTTATTGTAGTCGGTCATGCGTTCTTCCTTCGGTTTAGCTACGCAAAATTAACGCACCTGCGTGCTCACGTAATCCACCGGTGTACGTACACATAATGCGCTCTACGTCCTTGATCTGGCGCTCTCCACACTCACCGCGTAGCTGACGCACGGCATCACAAGTGTTTTGCCAGCCGACCATATAGGTTTCAGATAGCTGTCCTCCGTTGACGTTTAGTGGCAATTCTCCTCCGAGACCAATCCGTCCGTCTTGCATCCAGTGACCGGATTCGCCACGTGGACAAAAGCCATAATTTTCTAACGCAGCGATCACCGCAGGACTGTAGGCATCTTGGATATAGAGAGCTTGTATGTCCTGTGTTGTGCATTCAGCCATATCAAAGACCATCTTAGCCACGGCTTCTTGCTGAAAGCTTTGCATCACCAGGTCTGGAGTCTCGTATACGCGAAAGGCTTCTTGGCGCCCCATACCACGGATATAGACAGAGGGTTTGTTGAGATCTTTTGCGCGCTCCGGAGTGGTGAGGATAAAGGCGTGTCCGCCGTCGGTGATGTAGCAATAGTCGAACAAACGCAGCGGCCACACGATGTAGCGCGCACTCATATAGTCGTCGAGCGTGATCGGTGTTTGCTGGGCCGCTTTGGGATTCAGCATGGCATGCTGACGTTGATTAATCGCAATCGTGGCAAGCTGCTCTTCGGTCGTGCCGTAGAGATGCATGTGGCGGCGGAAGGCAAAAGCAAACGGACCGGATGGGTTAAAGGCTCCGTAGGGTGCGTGTTCTTCAAGCAGTGCGCCACCAAATCTATTTCTATTCGTTTTTTGATTGGTGCCGTAGACGAGCAGGATGTAGTCAGCCACGCCCGCGTTAAGGAGGAGGGCAGCATGCTGGATCATGTAACAGCCGGTTGCGCCCGAGGCTTCGACTGCGCCGCCGACTTTAGGGTTCAGGCCGAGCATCTGCCCGACTTTGAGATAATCGCCCTGACGGCCGTAGCTGGGCTGGACAAACAGGCCGTCAATATCGTTTTTTTTCAGACCGCAGTCCGCTAGCGCCGCCCTGGCAGCATCAATGGCTAACTCATCGCCAGTCTTGTCTGGTACCGCGCCTTGCTTGGTGTCACCGACGCCGACAATGCAGACTCGGTCACGTAAATCTCGAAGACCCATATGTTTCCCCTCTGGTTCCTTTCTCGCCCGGAGCTTAGTCGAAGCCTGAGGGTTGATGCAAGTCGTTTGAGGCCGGGTCGTTTCGCGCATAGACGCTTGACGAGAGAGGACACAGCGGGGTAAGGCGAGAGAGCAAAAAGGAGGCGATGGAATGAAAACAATGATTCAAATGGTACCGTCGATGCCGGTTCGCTCCAACGAAGAACGGCGTCAGTTGCGACCGATCGGGCGCAATGTTGAGCGGTACGCCGATATGATTGATGGCATGGTCGATATTGTCAAAGCCGCTGATGAGCTTGGATATTGGGGTATGAGCTTTATTGAGCACCATTTCCACTCTGAGGGGTTTGAAATGCTGCCGACCCCGGGGCTGATGAATGCCTGGTTAGGCCCGTATGCAAAACAGATGCGGATGGGCCAGTTGGGCTATGTGATGGGGACGCAAAATCCGCTGCGTGTGGCTGAAGAGACGGCAGTGCTGGATCATATTCTCAAAGGCCGCTTTTTTGTTGGCTTTGCCCGAGGCTATCAGGCCCGTTGGGTCAGGACGCTCGGGCAGCACTACAAGACTCTCCCGACGCTGTCGAATCGAGAGTCTGAGGAACAGGCAAACGCGGACGACGTGAACCAGCAGATCTTTCGCGAGATGGTGACTATTGTGAAAAAAGCCTGGACCGAGCAGAGCTTTTCGTATAACGGCGATTTCTTCAAAGTGCCGTTTCCATATGAAGGCATAGAAGACTACCCAGCTTATCCTTGTGCCCAGGATTACGGTGCACCTGGAGAAATAGATGAGCAAAATCGTGTGCGCCAGATTAGCGTGGTGCCGGCTCCTTACCAACGACCGCACCCACCGGTCTTTATTAGTTCGTCGGGCAGTGCGGGATCAGCTCGTTGGTCGGGTGAGCAGGACTTTACGTGTTGTTATTTTGCGCCCATGGCTGGGGCGCGCGTCCAAGATGTTGCCTATCGCGAAGGGGCGGCCCAAATTGGACGGACTCTCCGCCCCGGACAAGGCCAGGGTTTGCTGCGCTTCCTGTATGTTGGTAAGACACGAGAAGCAGCCTACGAAAAAGTTGAAAAGTGTATCGTGCCGTTTTTCTCAGAGTTTGCCTCGCATTTCTTCCCGGCTTTGCTCAGCGAAGGCAGTGGCTCCATGTTAGAGCGCGTATTGAAAACCGGTCTGATCGTAGCGGGCACGGTCGATGATGTGAAACGGCAAGTGGCCGAGGTTTACGAAGAGATTCCGTTCGAGTATTTTTCGTTGGTTTGTTACAACGGCCTTGAGCCACAAGACCAACTTCTTGAAGACATCGAGTTGTTTGCTACCAAAGTTGCACCGGAGTTTGGGTAAGACCCTTCATGCGTGGCCTTGTATGTATCTAGCCAAACCTACGAGACGTAGTGAGGAGTTGAAAGTTTTAAAACAAGGAGGATGACACCATGGTGTATGAGATGCGTGTGTATACGTTGCAGCCGGGTAAGGTGCCGGAGTTTCAGGCGCTCATAGAACAAGAAGCGTTACCGGTAATCAGCAAGTACTCCAAACTGGTTGGCTGGTGGTCGACCGAGGTCGGTCCTTTAAATGAGGTTGTCCATATTTGGGCCTATGAGGATATGAATCACCGGGCGCAAGCCCGTGCAGCCCAGGGAGAAGATCCCGGGATGCAGGCGTTTCGTCCCAAGGCCCAAGGCATGATTGTCAGCCAGTACAATAAAATCCTGACTCCAGCCAGCTTCTCACCTCTGCAGTAGAGTCCAGTATTCTGGCGGGAACGAAGTACCGGAACTGTCATTCTGAACCGGAGTAGCGCGTAGGTGAAGAATCTCTGAGATACATAAACGAAGATAGTGCAAGAAGATCCTTCGTCGGCCGGCTCCTCAGAATGACCTATATGTGTGGTGTTAAGGAATATGTCGCGGGCAGCAGTCTGTCAACGCAAGTGAAGAATAGCTGTCAGGCAGCGAGGCCCGCAATAAACCTCAGCGTTGCATCGGCGCATTCTTCCGGCATAGCCGCAGCCAGATGGTAGGCCGCGCTGGGCAAAACCAAAAGCTGAGAGTTAGGAATATGCGTTTGCCAGTCTCGAACTGTCTCGACTGATGCAAGTGCGCCTCTGTCACTGGTGATAACCAGAGTCGGGGCTTGGATCTGGGGCAGAAGCGCGGTGATATCCATGGTCTCGACATACCGAAAAATCCCAGCCATGACCTGAGGTGAGGATTTGCCCATTTCGGTAATCCACCACTCTTTCATTGCTGGGCTGACATTGCCCAAACGACGGTCCATAGTGCTACGTGCCCAGGCTTCAACCCCGTCCTTTTGGACCTGAGCAAGCCAAGCGTCCGGGTTGAGAGAACTTTTGGCGAGCGTTGCCGGTCCACCAATCACCGTGAGACTTTTGACGCGGTGGGGATAGTCATGGGCAAATTGCATCGCCAGGCTTCCGCCCACACGTTGTCCGACAACGTGTACGGCAGAAACCTCAAGCTGATCGAGGAGGATTTGTAGGTCTTGGGCAAAGCCGCTCAGTGACCAGGCATAGTCCGGTGGTGGAACAGAAGAGTGGCCAAAGCCCCTCAGGTCGGGACGCAGCAGCCGGAACCGTCGGGCTAGGCGAGGTATCCAAGCGAACCACGCCTTACTCGTGTCGGC
>CAZXFE010000101.1:0-13051 GCA_964639795.1 uncultured Enterobacteriaceae bacterium
TCTTTGAGTAAAGAAAAGGGTAAACCGACTTGGGGCTGGAAGAGACCAAATTGAACGGGGCGGGTCATAACATGCTCCTCTCGTGACGTCAGAAAGTTGGGCCGACTCGGTATGTGATCTCCTCCCAAGAGGAGACAAGCGGGACGAGTCTTGCCTCCTTCACACAGGCTTAGTATCGTCCCGCTTGCTGTTCGTCTATGACCACATGCGGGGGGGAGTTTCTGCTTGACAATCTTCAGGACCACAGCCAAGATGCCAAGGTTCTAAGATTGTTGAAAATAGTATTCAACAAAGTAGTATTCAATATTGAAGTGAGGCAGGTATGGATTTCGAACTATCTGAAGAGCAAATAATGATACGCGACCTTTGTCGTGATTTTGCCAAGAAGGAGATTGCGCCGTACGCGGACGAGTGGTTTGATGCCGAATGCTTCCCCACCGAAGTATTTAAAAAGTTGGGAAACCTGCAGCTTATGGGCCTGCTGATCCCAGAGGAATACGGCGGTACAAATGCTGGGACCATGGCGATGGTGATGGCGATTGAAGAACTGGGCAAGGTTGATCAGTCGATTGCTACAACGCTACAAGCTCATCTGACTATAGGCTCTCTGCCCTATTTACACTTTGGCACGGACGAGCAAAAGAAAAAGTGGTTGACGCCTCTGGCTAAAGGCGAGCACCTAGGCGCATTTGGTTTGACCGAACCGCAGGCAGGTTCTGATGCCGCTAATATTATGACCACGTCTCGTCTGGAGGGCGATCAGTGGGTAGTGAATGGCACCAAAAGTTTTATTTCAAACGCGGGAACGCCGCTGAGTTATGGACTGGTTGCTCTCACTTCGAATGGAAGCAGTGACAGCGGCAAGAGGCAATATAGCGCGATAATAATTCCCAAGGGTACTCCCGGCTACACCGTGGGTAAGCCATACAAGAAGATTGGTTGGCATACGGTCGATACCCGCGAGCAGATTTTTGAGAATGTCCGGGTGCCACGCGAAAATCTATTAGGGGAACAAGGCTCGGGGTTTCGGGCGTTTATGAAGACGCTTGAATGTGGTCGTATTTCGGTTGCTACGCTGGGATTGTCGCTGGCTGAAAGCTGTCTGAATATGTCCTTGAAATATGCCTTAGAACGCAAAACCTTTGGTAAGCCTTTGGCCTCCCATCAAGCTATACAGTTTAAGCTAGCGGACATGGCTACCCAGACGGAGATGGCCCGGCTCATGATCTACCGCGCCGCAACTCTTCGCGACGAAGGCCGGCCGTTTGCCAAAGAAGCAGCCATGGCAAAATTGGCTTCGTCTGAAATTGCGGTAAAGACGGCAGAAGAAGCTGTTCAGATTCACGGCGGCTATGGTTATGTGCGCGAATCGCCGGTGTCCCGCTTTTATCTAGACTCCAAGATTCTCACCATTGGTGAAGGAACGAGTGAAGTCCAGCGCATGGTAATCGCACGGCAATTGGGTTGCTAAGAAGCGGGATTGGGGAAAGGAATATTATGACCCTTCCATATTTTGATTTAACCGGAAAAAGAGCCGTTATTACGGGCGGCAGTAAGGGCCTGGGGGAACAGATGGCGTATGCCCTGGCAGAGGCTGGGGCCGATGTGGCGTTGGTGAGCCGGACAAAAGCTGATCTGGATAAGGTAGCGGCTGAAATCGAGGCCGCTACCGGACGCCACATTATTGGTGTAGCCGCCGACGTCACGAAAGACGCGGACATTCAGGCTATGGTGCAACAGGTCATGGCTGAGTTTGGTCAGATTGATGTGCTAATCAACAATGCTGGAATTGGCGGCACGACCCCCGTCCACAATCTTGAGGAGGCCGAGTGGGACCGGTTCATGAACCTCAATTTGAAAGCCCCGGTGCTGTGCGCCAAGCATGTTGGAACGGAGATGGCCAAGCGTAGGCAGGGCAATATTATTAATGTCTCATCGTTGTTCGCTAAGATTGTGGCTCGCTATATGGCGGCCTACGGTGCGACCAAAGCGGCACTCGTATCTTTCACGCGGACGTTGGCGCTGGAATGGGCGCGTGACAATATCCGGGTGAATGCTCTCTGTCCGGGCTATTTTGATACGCCCATGAATCATGACTTTTGGGAGACGAAGGGCGGCAAGGGCATTATTGGTAGAATCCCCATGCAGCGGGTCGGCGATCCGAAAGAACTCAAACCGGCGATTATCTTTTTGGCCTCGGACGCGAACACGTTCATGACTGGGACGACGCTGTTCGTCGACGGAGGGCATAGCTTGGTGGGGTAAGGAAATCCCCATATGCTCTTCGCTTGGTGTTGTTGTTCGCCTTTTAGGTTGCCGTTTATAGCGAGAAGAAATGTTTGTCTAATATGAAGAAAGAGGAGATAGACCAATGTCGTCGCACGTTAAGGTGAACATAGAGGTTTAACAGAAGTAAGGAGGGCGCATGGTCTGCGGGAAAATTTTAGAAGAGCTGAAAAGACTCACGACCGCGGAGCGCTTAGCGGTAGTAGAAACTGCCCTGCGTCTGATTCGTAATGATCTACGATCCACACAACCTCCGTAGGTCTCGGAAACCAGAAAGCACGAATTAGCCGCAGCAGCGAAAACCCTTCTGTCTGACTCTCAAGCCGGAGGCGAACTGACCGTCTCTGCAACTCTAGGTAGCGAGGATTTTAGTACAGAGGGGGGGCGATCTGGCACATAAACTTCGACCCAACGGTCGTTGCTGAGATTAAGAAAACGTGTCCTGCCGTCATTGTGAACGATGATGCTATCGGCCTCTTGCCGTCGAAGGTGATCGTTCCAATTGCCGGCTGGAAGGAACGGTATGCAGTCGCAGAGTGGATGGTCAGGCTGGAACCCAGTGACGAAAACATCGCCTGCTGATACGTTGCATGTTCGTTCTGTAGCGCAAGAACGATTCGTGCGTCGTCGAGGCATACGCTCTGATGCAGAGATGCCGGCTATAATTAAGAGGGCTTGCTACTGTGTTTAGCATAGGAGTCTGACGGAGATGGTGCTAACCATCAAGTCATGAAGAGATGCCTGGCCTTGTAGAGAATTCTGAGGACATCGGAAGGTAAGCGTGGAAAATGGAACCTTGGCAACACTCATATAAGGATAAGCTCGTCTCAGCAGAACAGGCCGCGCAACTCGTCAAGTCCGACAGTCTGGTCCGTTTGCATCTTGGCAAACCGCCTATTCCAATTCTCGACGCATTGGCGAAACGGAATGGACACCTGGAGAACGTCACCGTTATCCAGTGCTATCCGCTGTATGGCCACCCCATCTGGAATGAAGCCGGTTATGATCAGTCGTTCAACATGATTGTTGACTATGTGGCCGAAGGCTGCCGCCAGGGCATGAAAAACCACTATGTGGATTTCATGCCGCTCGACTATCCCCAATATGCCAAACAGGCGGAACAAGGCAGGACGAACACGTGGAATGCTGACATATTCTTTGGCGTAGTCTCGCCGCCTGATGAAAAGGGCTATTGCAGTTTCGGCAATACCCTATGGTACAACAAAGATGTCGCCCTGGCCGCTAAGTGTTTTGTAGCGGAAGTTGATCCGTCTTTTATTCGGACCCCCGGCGATAACTTTATCCACGTTTCAGAGATTGATCATCTCGTTGAAGAGACCAAGCCCTTTCCGGTTGGCACGCCGCCTCCACCTGACGACGAGCAGGGAACCCTAGAAGTCATTGGGGAGTTCGCCTCCTCGTTGATCCGGGATGGAGATACGGTCCAAATGGGCATAGGCGCGATTTCTGAAGCAATCGGCCTCTTTCTGATGGATCGTAATGATCTCGGTATTCACAGTGAGCTGATGACGGCCAGCCATGTTGAGTTAGTCAAGTGTGGGGTTGCGACTGGAAAATATAAGACTACACATAAGGGGAAGGCTGTCGCCGCTATGGTCGTGGGTGGAGCTGACTTAGAATTTGTGGATAATAACCCGGTATTTGAGCTACATAGTGTGCTCTATACAAATTCCCTGCCTAATATCGCTGCGCAGAATAACCAGGTCGCCGTGAATAGTACCTTGTCTATTGACCTGACTGGCCAGGCGGCAGCCGAGTCGATTGGGCCGCAAATGTATTCGGGTATCGGTGGACAGATGACTTTTATGATGGGGGCAATGTACTCCAAGGGCGGACGGTCTATCATGGTCCTGCCAGCAACGGCGCGGAAGGGTAAGCTGTCGCGTATAAGGCCTATGCTAGAGCCCGGGAGCACGCTTACCACCCCACGGCAATATACGGACTATGTGGTGACGGAGTTCGGCATCGTCAATCTCCAGGGCAAGACGCAACGTCAACGGGCCGAAGCACTGATCAGTATTGCCCATCCGGATTTTCAGCCAGAATTGAAAAAATCCGCTAAGAAGATGTTTTGGCCGTAGGGACCGTCGCTCAGTCAAAGAGAAAATTCTCGGTGATATATTCTATCGAGGGAGGGGTTGTCTGGCGGGCTGCCCAAAGATGGCTGAGGCAAGGCTTCGTTCCTACATTGCTTTGTGCTCTCCTGGCCTCTTCTTTTGCCTTCGCCCAAACAGTGGGCGAACTGCTTGACTATCCATCATTCTTCGATCGCCAGGAAGTGAGTGCCACCGGACGGGTATCGAGGCTGACTATTGAAGAAGGCGACAAGCCCTACACGAAGTTCAAATTGCAAGATGAGAGCGGAACCATCCCGGTCTTTATGCGCGGCGTACAACACATCAATCAGAATGAGGCCTACCAAATAGGCGGTGTATTTCTGGTAAAACCCAGTGGTGATGGTTCGACAGGGATTAGCGGTATTGTCGCGAAAACGATTAAGCTTGTTGAAGGTTACTCCGAGCGTGTTTCAGTGGGTGCATCTGATCTGGAATCTGACGCTTTTTCCGGAACTTTTTCTATCGATGAGCCAAGCACCACAGTGGGCGAACTGCTTGACTATCCATCATTCTTCGATCGCCAGGAAGTGAGTGCCACCGGACGGGTATCGAGGCTGACTATTGAAGAAGGCGACAAGCCCTACACGAAGTTCAAATTGCAAGATGAGAGCGGAACCATCCCGGTCTTTATGCACGGTGCGAAACCGTTAATGGAGGGCGCAACCTACTATGTGGATGGTGTGTATGTAGTGAAACCTAGGCGGGACCGGTCTGGTCAGGTCAGTGGCATTGTGGCCAAAGCGATTGAACCGATTGAATCTGGTGAATCGGCTGAATCAACGCGAACAGTGGTCGCGAAGTTCTCTGAGTCTGATGTCAAGACTCCCGTTTCTGTTGAGCCGGTCGTTTATGATACCCGGGTCTACGCGGTAGGCGAACTACTGTCCGATCCTCCTGGCTTTGATCGACAATTGGTCAGTGTCACTGGGCAAGTGACGACGCTCACTACGCGTTACGGGGAGAAGACGTACCGGAAGTTCAAACTGCAAGATGAGAGCGGCTCTATCCCGGTTTTTATTCAGGGGACACCGTCTTTTAAGCAGGGTCAAATTTGTCGCGTAACAGGTGTGTTCCTAGTTAAGAAGACTCAAGACGGTGCGTCGCTGATTAGTGGAATTAAGGCTGACGTAGTGGCGAAGATTGATGATGCTCCGTACCGGAAATGGAAGAGCGTGGTATTTCGGAGCCGTTCGCGCGGAAAGCGGACCGATGGCCGAGTGCCCAGGGGGTTTGAGATCCCGGAATAGGGGCGACGCGTGCGTCGCCCGTACGAATTTTAGCCAACCAGAATTTCTTTGGCGTGAATTGTGTCCAGATATTCACGCACCGCCTGGATCTTTCCGTCATTCACCTCAATCATGAAGTGATACTGGTTGTTATAGACCTTTCCATTGGCCAGCTCGCCATACGATTCGGCTTCGACTGCCACCCGATCTCCTTCTGCGGTGATGCCTTTAGGGGTAATTCTCAGTCCGTTGGGCATGGCAGCACCGATTCCCTTGACCAGTTCGCCGAATTCCGCTTTGGTCTTGCTGCCCGACAGTTCGAATTTGCCCGCAACCCACCAGGTTGAAGTATCGGACATCATGCCTAGGGCTTCATCCATCTTGCCAGATGAAAAGTTCTCAAAGAATCCCAACACGAGTCCTTTATTTGCTTCTGCGCTCATGAACGACCTCCTGCTTTCTTTGGGCACCGCTCAGCAGTGCCAGGTTAGAGTTATTCTGTCAGTCTTATAGTCTAGATCGCCATAGATTGGCAACCGATCTATCCCCAGGTCCCATCAATTTGGCTGCGTGACGGCCCCTTCCGACGCAGAGGAAACCTGGGAGGCATATTTGGCAAACACGCCTGACGTGTAAGGCGGAGGAGGCGGCTGCCAGCTGGTCAGGCGTGTCCGGATCTCCTCCTCACTCAACTCAACATTCAATTGGCGATTCTCGATGTCGAAGATGACAATGTCGTCCTCTTGGAGGGCTGCAATCGGTCCACCTACTGCAGCCTCTGGTGCGATATGGCCGGCCATCAGACCACGAGTCGCACCACTAAAGCGTCCATCGGTCAACAAAGACACTGACTCGCCCAAGCCTTCTCCGACAATCGCGGCAGTGACACCCAGCATTTCGCGCATGCCAGGGCCGCCTTTAGGGCCTTCGTAGCGGATGACGACTACATCGCCTTCTTTGATCTTCTGTTGGGTTACTGCAGCCATAGCGTCTTCTTCTCGGTCGAAAATACGAGCCGGCCCCTTATGATACTGGCGTTCATAGCCTGCGACTTTGACCACACACCCTTCAGGTGCGAGGTTTCCTCGGAGAATGACCAGGCCGCCGGTTGAGTTAAGTGGATTGGCCAGGGGCAGAATGACGTCCTGGCCGGGAGTTTCTACGGCCTTGGCGGCTTCTCTCCCCAGCGTGGTTCCACTGGTCGTCATTTGCTTGCCGTCGATCAGCCCACCTTCAAGCAGACGTTGCGCAATGAGCTGAATGCCGCCAGCGCGATCTACATCTACAGCAACATATTTCCCACTCGGCTTAAGATCGGCGATCAGCGGCGTGCGACGACTTACCGTATCAAAGTCATCAATGTTCAGCGGAATGCCGGCTTCCCTGGCCATAGCCAACAGATGCAGCACGGCGTTGGTCGATCCACCGGTTGCGGCAACACAAGCAATCGCATTTTCAAACGCTCGACGGGTGAGAATGTCCATAGGCCGGATGTTGTTGCGCAGGAGATCCATAACGAGTTGTCCACATTGAACGGCCACGGTGTCCTTGCGTACATCTGTGGCAGGAACACTTGCCGTACCCATGGGAGACAGGCCGATGAACTCCATAACGGTGGCCATGGTGTTTGCTGTATATTGCCCCCCACATGCGCCTGCGCCCGGGCAGGCAAAATCTTCTATGTGTTTGAGGTCCTGGTCATCCATCCGCCCGGCCGCATTGGCACCAACGGCCTCAAAAACGTCCTGGATGGTGACATCTCGCTCCTGAAACCGACCAGGGGCTATGGACCCGCTGTACAGCAGAAGGCTGGGTACATTGAGACGGGTAAGAGCCATAGCGCCAGCCGGGATAGTCTTGTCACAGCCGACAACGACAACCATGGCGTCGAACATATAGCCGCGGCCTACCAGCTCGATCGAATCGGCAATAACCTCACGGCTCACCAGGGAGGCTTTCATACCCTCTGTACCCATGGTCACGGCATCACTGATCGCGACGGTATTGATCTCCATAGGCGTGCCGCCAGCTTTACGCACGCCTTCTTTGACCTTAGCCGCAAGCCGGCGTTGATTGAAATTGCACGGCATGGTCTCAATCCAGGTGTGGGCAACGCCGACGAGGGGTTTTGCCAGATCGGCATCCGTAAAACCAATGGCCTTGAACATCGATCGGGCCGGCGCGCGATCTCGTCCGTGTGTAATAATGTGACTGGAATGTTTTGGACTGAACGCCATACGTCCCCCCTTAGCGAGCGGCTTTGTTCTTCGTGCTCTATACTCCGTCTCGAACTGCTTGTGCAAGCCTTTCGCGGTGTATGCTTCCCGGTTTCTCCGGCCGTTGTCCTTGACTGTGGAGGGCGATCTTGTAGGTTGTGAACCAATTCCGATGTACTACAGTGCCGGCGTTGAAAGGGGGGGACTATGCTCGAAACGATTGCTACTGGTTACGGACTACTTGAGGGTCCGCGTGTCGATGACGCTGGGAATTTGTATTTTAGTGATGTCACGAATGGTGGCGTATATTGTCGTACACCTGACGGCGAGATTTCGACCGTTGTGCCACGCCGTCGCGGGGTAGGCGGGATCGCGTTACATGCCGACGGGGGCCTAGTCATTTCCGGTAAAAACGTGTGTCACGTCAAAGATGGCACGACGCGCATCTTGTTTCAGCGTGATGACATTCCTGGTTTTAACGATTTATTTACCGACTCGCAGGGCCGTATTCTGGTGGGTGCTTTACGCTCCGATCCGTTTAAACTTAAGAGCCAGGTGCCGGGGGAACTGTGGCGGATCGAGGCTGACGGCAGTGTTGTTGAAATGTATGGCGATGTCGGTATCACGAATGGGATAGGTTTCTCCCCGGATAACAGGAAGATTTATCATTCTGATAGTGCTCCGCGTCATATTATTTTGCATGATGTGTCAGCTAACGGACAGGTGAGTAATCGCCGCGTTTTTGCCAAGACCCCGGGCGTGCCTGACGGTCTGGCCGTAGATGAAGACGGTTGTGTCTGGATAGCCGTCTATGAGGGCGGATGTGCTCTGCGCTACACTCCTGATGGCAGAGAGGATCGCCGCATTGAGGTTCCGGCCAAGGCCGTAACGAGCTTGTGTTTTGGCGGTTCAGATCGACGTGACTTTTATATTGTCACAGCAGATAATATGGAAGATCCGGAACGTAAAGGCACGATTTTTCATACGCGAGTAGAGGTGCCAGGTGTTGCAGTGACACCGGCTCGGGTCTAGAGATCCAGAGTGGGCGGTTTCCTCTCTCTTCTGAAGCCATCCGACCGAAACGGTCAAGCTCGGCTACTTGATGAGCAGCTGGCTGACCACGGTGTAGAGGCTTACTCGACGTTCATGATTCGCTCCAACAAGCGCGCTCGGACCGTCTCATCCGTAGCCAAATCAACGGCAGTCCAGGCCATGGAGACAGCCCCGTCGATGATGGCTTTATCCGCTGCCGGCGTTACACATTGGGCCGTAAACTCAGGCTGGTGATTCACCGCAGGCAGAGAATCTATGCCTATGGCAGGGTGAATCGACGGGATAGCAAGCGATACATTGCCCATGTCGGTTGAACCGGCTGCACGCTGAGTTGCAGGACCGAAATCGGGAAACGTTCGACCTAGGGCTTCAGCATTACGTCGATAGGCGGCTGCTATATCCGGATCGTGCAGCATCTCGGCGTATGGTTTCTCACCACCAAGGATTTCGAGTTCAGACCCGGTCGCCAGCGCTCCAGCCTCAAAACATTTCAAGACCTTATCTTTGATCTCGTCAAGATCCGCCAACGTGTTTGCCCGAACAATATATTTGGCCACAGTGTGAGCCGGAATGATATTCGGCGCATCGCCGCCTTTGGTAATAATGCCGTGAATCCGGTCTGTTGAACGAATATGTTGCCGCAGCAGACCAATGGCCGTTTGCGCTACGGTCAGAGCGTCGGCGGCATTAATGCCGCGTTCAGGGAAGGCTGAGGCATGCGCCTCCTTGCCGTGATAACACACCTCGAACATCGAAGCGGCAATAATCGGAAATTCGACAATATCCATGGGTGCGGGATGGACCATCATGGCTGCGTGCATGCCTTCAAACGCGCCGCGTTCCAGCAGCAGGATCTTTCCGCCCGCGTTACAGACTTCCTCAGCCGGCGTTCCAACGACGCTGATAGTCAGACCCACGTCATCCGCGATCTTCGCCGCAGCAATGCCCGCTCCAACTGAGGCCGCAGCAATGATGTTATGACCACAGGCATGGCCGATAGCAGGCAGGCTGTCGTATTCGGCACAGATGCCAATATGCAGTGGGCCGCTCCCCGCCCGGGCGATAAACGCGGTGGGCAGGTCGCAGATGCCTGTCTCTACGGAGAAGCCTGCATCTGCCAACGTTTCTGAGAGCCAGCTCGCGGCTTTTTCCTCCTCAAAGCCAACTTCTGGGTTGGCATGAATGCGATGACTCAGGGCAATGAGATCGTCACGTGCTTGGTCAAAGCCTTCTTGGGCTCCTGCTTTGGCGTTCATGTGTTGCTCCTTTTTAGATTCAACCGCTTTACCACAAGTGGTTTGGCGGCGTCTAGCAGAAGTATGACTCTGCTTTTTTATGACAATGCTGATCCGTGGAATCCCCCACTTTATCTTTCCTACAAATCGACGTGCCGGAAAGAACATGTTACATGGAGGCCGGGTCTCCCCAAAAAGGGGCGGAAAAAAGGAGGGACGATATGGATGCGGTATGGTTTGGACAACTCTCAGTTTCAGCTTTTTTTGCTATCGCTTTTTTGCAATCGGCTGCAGATAAATGGATGGACAGCGCCGGGAACATCGAATTCTTTCGTGGTCATTTTGCTGATAGCCCACTGGTGGGTCTGGTTCCCATGATGTTCTGGACCATCACTGTTTTGGAGTCGCTTGCTGGGGTGGTGAGTGGCCTCGGCGCCGTCATGATTCTGTTTTGTAAGGGTCCGGGCGTGGCTGTGTGTGGGGTCGCTCTTTCCACCGTCTCGCTGCTGTGTCTGTTCTTCGGCCAACGTCTCGCCAAGGATTATGCCGGCGCTGCTGTCATCACCAGCTATTTTGTGGTTGCCCTGCTCGGTTTTGCCATACTTGCTGAGTAGGAGCCTTTTTGTCCGCTGGCACAACCTCTGCGGACTCATTGATCGTTTGCTACGCAGTACGCATCCGGAGGTTAGGAATCCTGTCGTATCAACCGCTCACGGGTTTGTATATCCGTCGCCATACCAATAGCGGTCCAGGCCATAGCCAGCGCTCGGTAGATAAGGGCTTTGTTTGCTGACTCCGTAATACAGTGGGTGGTGAACTTGGGCTGGTGATTGACGGCTGGCAAGGAGTCGATGCCGATAAACGGATGGAGCGAGGGGAGGACGAGCGATACATTGCCCATATCCGTTGATCCCGCGGCACGTTCGATTGCCGGGCCACGCTCTGGGGAGCTGTGGCCCGGGCGCTTCAGAATTCTGTTGATGGAGAGTGGCCATAGCTGCATCTGTACGATGTTCTGCATAGGGTTCGTCGCCACCAAGGATTTCGAGTTTTGACCCTGTCGCTAGTCCGCCGGCCTCAAAACAGCGCCGACCTTCTCTTTAATCTCCCCCAAATCGTCTAATGTTTGAGCTCTGACTATGTATTTGGCTTCCGTATGCGGGGATGATGTTGGGTGCGTCCCCGCCGTTAGTAATAATGCGTGAATGCGTTTAGTTGAGTGATTGTGATGACGCAGGAGACCAACGGCAGTCTGGGCAACAGTGAAAGCGTCAGCTGCATTGATGCCGCATTCAGGAAAAGCGCAGGCATGGGCTTCTTTACCGGTGTAATGCACATGAAATGTGGAGCAGGCAATAATAGCCGGATCAACGACATCCATAGAAACAGGATGAACCATCATCGCGGTATGCACGTCGGTGAATGCGCCTCGTTCTAAGAGGAGAATCTTGCCCCCAGCGTCCCCGGTTTCCTAGCCCGGCGTACCCAGAACACTAACAGTGAGGCCACCTTGGCCGCCGCGATCCCCGCTCCAACAGAAACTGCGGCAATAATATTACGGCCGCAGGCATGCCCAATGCCAGGCAGGCGGTCATATTCCGCACAGATGGCAATGTGAAGCGGCCCGCTACCCGCGCGTGCCACAGCGGTGGACATATCGCCGATGCCGTTCTCAACACTAAAGCCCGCGTCAGTGAGTGCTTCTGTAATTCAGGCTGAGGCTTTTTCTTCCTCGAAACCGAGTTCAGGATGCGGGTGGATACGATGACTCAGAGAAATTGGAACTTGTTGCGACTGGCCAAATCGTTCGCGGGCTCCCGTTTTGGCATCCATATGGTTCTCCTTCTCCTTAATTCTTTTATGGCTCTTTTCGTTGCCTAGTATGCCAGAATGAGACGCGTCCAGACGTAGGGACGACTACCGCTTGACTCCATACCTAGGTACAGGGTGTATATTCTCTTATAGAGGAGTTAGACATGAGCAGCATGAAGGGATTAACCATAGGCGAAGTTACGAATCAGGCTAAGGTGAATGTGGAAACGCTGCGCTATTACGAACGGCGCCGCATTCTCCCGATCCCGCCGCGTATTGGGGCAAACTATCGTTGCTATCCCGAGACTGGCGTTCAGCGGGTCCGTTTTATCCAGTGGGCACAGGGGTTAGGTTTCTTCCTCAATGAAATCATCCCTGTGCTCTTCCTCGGGAATAACCCCAAGACCAGACGTCCGGCGGTGAAAGCACGGCCCGAGACAAAGCTGGCCGAGGTTGATGAGAAGATCGAGCGCCTGAGGGAAATGCGAGATGCCTTGGCGCAGGTGACTACGCTGTGTGATGGCAAGGGGTCAATCGAGGGCTGTCCCATTCTTCCGGCATTGGAGGGCGAGTGATGAGTACGGCTGAAACGACTCCGGATCCTACTTCTGCTCTCATTGGCATTAAGGGCATGCACTGTGCTTCGTGCGTGGCCAAGGTCGAACAGGCACTGGTACAAACGCCCGGCGTGCTACGGGCGAGCGTGAACCTGGCTAGTGAAGAAGCGCTGGTTGAATACGAGCCTGGTCAAACCGATCTCATTGATCTTGGCAAGGCGATTGCCGCGACCGGGTTTGAGGCGATCGAGCGACAAAGGACAGTTGAAGAGGTTGAAGACTACCACCAGAATGACTATCTGATCCTCAAAAAGAAACTCGTAGTCAGTGCAGTCTTGACTGCCCTAATCCTGATTGGATCAATGACCTCCTTGTTGTCTGGTCTGCCGCTGGGCACCCATTTTTGGTTATTTGTCCTGACAATTCCGGTGCAGTTCTGGGTAGGCGCACAATTCTACCGCAGTGCCTGGGCAATGGCCCGCCACGGCTCCAGCGATATGAATACGCTGATCGTGGTAGGGACCTCAG